>UROG01000016.1 GCA_900549485.1 uncultured Eubacteriales bacterium | reverse complement strand
CCTGGTCAGCAGGTCGAACATGTGCGCGCCGTATTTCAGCGAATCGTCCAGCTCGAAGACCAGCTCCGGCGTATAGCGAAGCTGGAGGCTGCGGCCAAGCTCGCGGCGCAGATAACCGGCCGAGGATTTCAGGCCCGCCAGCGTTTCCTTGGTATATTCCTTATCCAGCAGCGAAACGTAGACCTTCGCATAGCGCAGGTCGGGCGTCGTTTCGACGCGGGTGATGGACAGCATGGTTTTCTGGACGCGGGGGTCCTTCAGCTCGCGCAGCAGATCCGCCAGCTCGCGCTGAATCTCCTCATTGATGCGTCCGATGCGATTGGATGCCATAAAATTGATCCCTCCTTAAGAAAACTACCGCAGGGCGGGCGTTTCCGTCCGCCCTGCGGGTCACAAAGCAATTATTGACGTCAATTATCTAGGAATTTCTTCCATGACGTAGCACTCGAAGATGTCGCCTTCCTTGATGTCGTTGAACTTTTCGATGGACATACCGCACTCGTAGTTCTGCGCGACCTCCTTCACGGAGTCCTTGAAGCGCTGTAACGAGCCGATATTGCCCTCATAAATGACGATATTGTCGCGCAGGACGCGGACCATACCGTCGCGTGTGATCTTGCCGTCCTTAACGTAGCAGCCTGCGATCGTTCCGATGGCCGAAACCTTATAGGTCTGCCGCACCTCGGCGTGGCCGATGATCGCCTCGCGGTACTTCGGCGCCAGCATACCCTTCATGGCCGCCTCGATCTCGTCGATCGCGTCGTAAATCACGCGGTACATCCGAAGATCGACGTTCGAACGCTGGGCAGACGCTGCGGCAGCCGGGTCGGGACGGACATTGAAGCCGACCACGATCGCATTGGAGGTGCTGGCCAGCAGGATATCGGATTCGTTAATCGCACCGACACCGGCGTGGATTACGCGGACACGAACCTCCTCGTTGCTGAGCTTTTCCAGGCTGGCCTTGACCGCCTCGGCAGAACCCTGCACGTCGGCCTTCACGATGAGATTCAGCTCCTTCATCTCGCCCTCCTGCATCTTGGCAAAGAGGTTATCGAGCGTGACCTTGCTGTTGAGCTTCGCGGCGGCGTCCTTTTCGGCCTGCTTACGCTGCTCGACAAGCTGACGCGCCATACGCTCGTCGGCGACGGCGTTGAACTCGTCGCCGGGGGCGGGCGTTTCGGCCAAGCCGGTAATTTCGACCGGAATGGAAGGACCGGCCGTCTGAATGGCTCTGCCCTTGTCGTCCGTCATAACACGGACTCTGCCGACGGCAGTGCCGGCGATGATGAGGTCGCCCTTATGCAGCGTACCGTTTTGCACCAGAAGGGACGCAATCGGACCGCGGTTTTTGTCCAAACGGGCCTCGATGACAATGCCCTTGGCCGCGCGGTTCGGGTTGGCCTTGAGGTCGGCCAGCTCGGCGGTCATGATTACGGTTTCCAGCAGCTCGTCGATGCCCTGGCCGGTCTTGGCGGAGATGCGCACGACCTCGGTGTCGCCGCCCCATTCCGCCGGGACAAGCTCATGCTCGGTCAGCTGGGTCAGAACGCGGTCGGGGTTCGCGCCCGGCTTATCCATTTTGTTAACGGCGACGATGATGGGAATGTTCGCCGCCTTGGCATGGTTAATCGCCTCGATCGTCTGCGGCATAATACCGTCATCGGCGGCGACAACCAGAATGGCAATGTCTGTACACATTGCACCGCGCGCACGCATTGAAGTGAATGCAGCGTGGCCCGGCGTGTCGAGGAAGGTAATGGGGCTGCCGTTGATCTCGACGGTATACGCACCGATGTGCTGCGTGATGCCGCCGGCCTCGCCGGAAACAACGTTCGTCTTTCTCACCGCGTCGAGCAAGCTCGTCTTGCCGTGGTCAACGTGGCCCATAACAACGACGACCGGGCTGCGGGGCTGAAGCTCATCGGCGGAGTCCTCATGATCGTCGATCAGGCGGTCCTCGATGGTGACGACGACCTCCTTCTCGACCTTGCAGCCAAGCTCCGTAGCGACAAATTCCGCCGTATCGAAGTCGATGGTCTGGTTGATCGAAGCCATAACGCCATTTTTGATGAGGACCTTGATTAGCTCCGTTGCGGTCTTTTTCATCCTCGCGGCTAACTCGCCGACGGTAATCTCGTCGGGAATTTTGACCGTGAGCGGGGTTTTCTTAATGATTTCAAGCTGCAAGCGGCGCATTTTTTCCTGTTCCTCGTTGCGGCGCTTGTTACCCATTGGGGCCTTCTTATCTTTGCCCTTCTGCTTGTTTTTATTGCCGATCTTCTGCTTGCCGCCGGAATAATTCTGGACGCGCTCGCTGACGAGGCTGTCCACACGGTCGTCAAAGCGGTCGGCGTTGACGGTGACGGCCTTGGTATCGACGACGCGGCGTTCACGCTTACGTTCCGGCTCCTTGGGCTTGGCGGGAGCCTCCGGCTTCTGGGCATCCTGCTTTGGGGCGGCCGGCTGCTTGACGGCATTCTTCTTTTCCGCCGGCTTCTGGGCGGGCTTGGCCTGCTCCTGCTTCGGCGCGACGGCGAACACCTCGGCGATCGAACCGATCTGGTGCTGCTGTGTAATATGGTCAAATACCGCATTGAGCTGCTCGTCGGTCAGCACCTGCGTATTGCTCTTCGGCTTTTCAAAATACAATCCTACGATCTCCGCGATCTCCTTCGGCGCCATGCCGAAATCCGCGGCGACCTCCTTTACCCGATACTTCACTAAACTCATAAAGCCACCTCCGTGTTACTTTTTCCCATGCCGGACGTTGTAGCGATGCGCCTTTTCCTCGGCGCGACGCTTTTCTACACGCTGCACCCGCACGTCCAGCTCCTGCAGCAGCTGCTCATTCTGTTCCGTCTGCGGCAGCGTCTTGACAAACGCCTGCGCGAGGCGCACGTCCAAAACCGCCGCGATGGCAACGCTCGTCGTACCGAGCGCGTCGCCCAGCTCGTCCTTTGTATAGCGCAGCGTCAACAGCGGCTGCGCAGTCCCGGCGACGAAGCTCTTGGCGCGGCGGACGGTGTGCCCGCCGGCATCCGAGGCCAACAGCACCAGCCGGGCCTTTTTTGCCCGCGTCGCCGCAGCGACCGGCTCCTCGCCGAGCACCAGATTCCCGCCCTTGCGGGAAATGGCCAGCAGGCCCAGGCTTCTATCCAGCTCCATCCGTCCGCACCTCCATCTGCCGCAGCAGCTCGTCGTAAATCTCCGGCGGAATCTCCGTTTCCAGCGCACGGGAAAGCGCCTTGGATTTCACCGCTCGCTTGAGGCACTCCGTGCTGGGGCAGACATACGCGCCTCGCCCGGATGCCTTTCCGCGCAGATCGACCGAAACAGTCCCCTCCGGGCTGCGGACGACGCGAATCAGCTCCTTTTTGGGCTTCATCTCCCGGCAGCCAAGGCACTGGCGCTGGGGTATTTTCTTCTGTTGCACGGCGCTCCCTCCTTCCGTGGTTCCCGGCCGGCTCCCGGCGCGGGCTTATTCCTCCGCCGGCGCAGGCTCCTCTGCCTGCGAGGCGGGCTTGATATCGATCTTGCAGCCGGTCAGACGGGCGGCCAGGCGGGCGTTTTGCCCCTCCTTGCCGATGGCCAGCGAAAGCTGGTCGTCCGGGACAATGACGCGGCAGGCCTTCTGGCCGGGAAGCTGCGTAACGGAAATTACATCCGCCGGGGACAGCGCCGACGCGACGAACGCGCAGATATCCTCCGACCAGACAACGATGTCCATCTTCTCGCCCTGCAGCTCCTCAACGACCGCATTCACGCGGGCGCCGCGCGTACCGACGCAGGCGCCGACGGCATCGATGTTCTCCTCGGCGGCATGGACGGCCAGCTTTGTGCGGCTGCCCGGCTCACGGGCGATGGAGCGAATCTCCACGGCGCCGGACTCGATCTCCGGCACCTCCAACTCAAACAGACGCTTGACCAGCGCCGGATGCGTCCGGGACACCATGACCTGCGGGCCGCGGTTGCTGCGGCGAACCTCCACGACGTAAACGCGGATCAGATCGCCCTCGGTAAAATGCTCGGTGCGAACCTGCTCGCCGACTGCCAACAGCGCGTCGGTACGGTCGGTTCCCTGTCCGACACGAACGATGATATCGCCGCCGGTTTCGATGCGGTGCACCGTACCGGTCAGAATCTCATGCTCCTTCGAGGAGAAGCTCTCAAAGACCATGCCGCGCTCGGCCTCGCGGATGCCCTGAATGATGACCTGCTTCGCCGTCTGCGCAGCGATGCGGCCGAACGCCTTTGTTTCGATGGGCACATTGACAAGGTCACCGAGGACGGCATTCTTTTCCAGCTTCCGCGCAGCATCGAGCGTGATCTCGGTCGCAGGGGTGATCACATCGTCCACGACCTCCTTCTGCGCGTACATCCGCATCTCGTTCTCGTTCAGCTCGACATACACGTTATCGGTGTAGCCATCCTTGTCCTTCTTGTACGCCGCAACGAGCGCCTGGGTGATGCGCTCCACCATGTAGTCCACGGGGACACCGCGTTCTTTTTCGAGCTGCCGCAGCGCAGCAAAAATCTCAGCGTTCATGTTATCCTCCTCAGAATTCTACGCGAAGGCGCACAAGCGCAACTTCGGGTTTCTCAAATGTAAGTTCTTTTCCGGCGGCGGTGATGGTCACGCGGCCGTCGTCATAGCCGGTCAGTATTCCGGCGAATTCCTTCTGCCCGTCGCGGGGGCGGTATAGCTTGACCTGCACGGGAGCGTTCATATAGCGGGCAAAATCTCCCGGACGCTTGAGTGCCCGCTCCAGCCCCGCCGAGCAGACCTCAAAGCGGTAGCTCTCCGGGATTGGGTCCTTCTCGTCCAGCACCGGATCAACCGCGCGCGACACTGCTTCGCAGTCGTCGATGTCCACGCCGCCCTCCTTATCAATATACAGCCGGAGAAACCACTCGCCGCCCTCGCGGACGTATTCGACATCCCAAAGGCTGCACCCGTTTGCCTCGACCAGCGGCTCGGCAAACTGCCAGACCTGCTCTGTTATCTTCATCGTCAGCACCTCGTCAAAATAGTCAAGAGAAAAGAGAGGGGAATTCCCCTCTCTTTAGTAAATACTACTATTGATTGACTGTATTATAGCACCGCGATCTATGAAATGCAAGGGGTTTTTTTCACTATTTATCTGTTTTTCCCTGCAAACAGAAATTTTTTTCGTTCGCTCTGTCTTTTTTTTGCCCGATGTGCTATAATGATGCTCACGAAATACCGCACGGTAGGATCGGAGGTCCCCTGCTTATGAAGAAATCCACTCTGCCCCAGCTGCTTTTGCTGATCGTAACGCTGCTTGGCTCGCTGATCGGCTTTTTCGTCCGGCGTGCGCAGCTTGCAAACGAGCTTTTGTCCGACGGAAGTCTTGCGCCGGGCAGTTATCTTCATATCGTGCTGACCGTTTTGACGTTCGTGCTGCTGGCGGCGTTTTTTGCGCTTCTGCTGCCGCTGCGGCGGCTGACCGGCTACCATGCGATTTTTACCGCCGCTCCCCTGCTCAACGGCTTGCAGCTTGTCGCAGCAGTCGGTCTGGTCTGCGGAAATGTTCTGCTGTGGATTCAGGGCCGCGAGCCGACCACCGCGCTTGCAACGCAGTCACCCGTCGTTTCCGGAGCGCTGTCGGCCATGCTCGCGCCGCTGGGCCTTCTCTCGGCGGTGTGCATTGCCGCCTTTGCCCTGCTGCGCCTGTCCGGAAAGAAGCCCTCGGCACTGCTGTATATGCTGGCCAGCGTTTATCTCGTCGTCCGGCTGATCGTCTGCTTTCAGGAATGGAACACCGATCCGTCCATTCATGATTACTGCTTCCAGCTCCTAGCGGCCATCTGTGCCATGCTCAGCTTCTTCCAGCTTGCGGGGTTCTGTCTGAACCGCGGCAAACGGCGCATCAGCCTGTTCTGGTGTCTGAACGCCATCGTTTTCTGCTCCATCACCGTCGCCGACACGCTGGCCCACGGCGCAATGGACGAGCTGCTCGTCAACGCCTCACTCCTGCTTTCCATTGCCATCAGCAGCGTGCAGCTCCTGTTCCCGCGCGGTCCGGAGGAAGAGCCGGCTAAATAACCCACCGATATTGCGGCACAGGCTCTCCGAACAGCCAGTGCCGCAATAAGTTTTCAAACAGAATACCGATGCCGCACAACGGGAACCATAGAAGCGTGAACGGCAGGCAAATTTGTCCCAAAAAGTTGAACGGTACGTGCTCATACGTCCAGACGTTCATATGCAGCACCATGTTGACCAGCACGCCGGTCCAGAACTCAAAAAACGTGACGATCAGCGCCCCGACCGCCATCTGCACCACTACCGGCGCGTGCCACCAGCGATCCATCCCGCCGACGACATAAAAGCACACCGCCCCCAGCAGGAACATACTGCCGTGCGTCCATCCGCGCCAGAGCAGCTCGACCAGACAGTAAAACATCCCGCCGATGTAAAACACCACCGCTTCCTTCCAGAGCTTATAGGTCTTTGACTGCATTGTTACCACTCCTTTTTACTTGGTATGGTAAGTATGAACGCTTTCCGCAGATTCCAAACCGGAATTTTTTTGGAAAATCGCAGAAAAGGGCTTGACAAATCATGACAGATTCTATATAATCACCATGCGTTTCGCGAAAAAATAAAAAATGGCGGCATAGCTCAGTTGGTAGAGCACCCGGTTCATACCCGTGTTGTCATCTGTTCGAATCAGATTGCCGCTACCAGGCCCGTTGGTCAAGTGGTTAAGACACCGCCCTTTCACGGCGGTAACATGGGTTCGAGTCCCGTACGGGTCATAAAATAAATCAGTCCGCCGAAGGCGGGCTGATTTATTTTAAATATCTCCCGTGGGACTCGAAGGGAGCGGGAGTGAATGGACTGCCGGGGGCAGTCCAGAGCCGCGACCCGGCTCGCCCGCTTTATTTTATAATAGCTCCTCACGCTTTACGATGTTCATTTCGTCGCCGACGGAGATGCTGCCCGGCTTGAGTACGCGGGAAAAAACACCCTCACGCGGCATGATACATTCGCCCATTTTTTTGTATATTTCGCAATGGCTGTGACACTCTTTGCCTATCTGCGTTATCTCCAGCAGTACATCGCCGCAGCGCAGCAGAGTGCCGACGGGGAGTGCGCGGAAGTCAAAACCGTCCACAACAAGGTTTTCACCGAACGCGCCCGGGATGACGTTCGCGCCGCGCTTGTTGAATGCGTCTATTTTTTCCGCGCTCAGAAGGCTTACCTGCCTGTGCCATTTTCCGGCGTGTGCGTCGCCGTCAATACCCCACTCGGCAGAAAAATGTGCGGTTTCGACGTTGTGCTTCTGTATGCCTTTACGGTCGCTTGTGCATACCGCGATAACTTTTCCCATGATTTTTCCTCCAATATATTCCGTTGACATTAGATTTGAAAATTATTTAAGCAGCTTTTTTACAAGCTTGTCCTTGAGCGCACTGTACGGCAGATAGCGCAGAGGCACGTCAATCACGGTGGACTGGCGGAGTACGCTTCGGAAATGCGTGAACGTCTCGTAGCTCTTTTGTCCGTGATAGCTGCCCATGCCGGAATTGCCGACGCCGCCGAAGCCCATGCCGGAACCGGCAAGATGCAGTATGGTGTCGTTGATGCATCCGCCGCCGAAGGAGCAGGAGTCAAGCACTCTGCGCTGTGCGGCTTTGTCCTCAGAGAACATATACAGCGCCAGCGGACGCGGCCTTGAGCGGATAAAGTCTATACATTCGTCAAGTTCGTCATAACAGATCACCGGCAGGATCGGCCCGAAAATTTCCTGCCGCATCGCGGGGGAATCAAGCGGAACATCAACGAGCACCGTCGGCTCTATAAAACGGCTGACTTTATCCGAACCGCCGCCGATCACCGCCGTACCGCTTGCGAGAATCCCGGCGAGACGGTCAAAATGCTTGCCGTTGATTATATGCACCATCATCGACATATCGCCGTGCGGGAAAAACGATTTGAGCGCCTTCCGGTACTCCTCTATAAACCGATCACGGACGCTGCGTCTGATAAGCAGATAGTCCGGCTCAACACACGTCTGACCGGCGTTGAGTACTTTGCCGAAAGCGACGCGGCGTGCGGCCAGAGGAATATTTGCCGTTTCATCGACTATGACAGGGCTTTTGCCGCCCAGCTCAAGCGTAACGGGGGTGAGGGTTTTCGACGCCTGCTCCATCACCGTGTGACCGACGTTAGGACTGCCGGTGAAGAAAATGTAGTCGAACTTCTCTTCAAGAAGCGCCTGATTTTCGGCGCGCCCACCCTCGATGACCGAGACGTACTCGGGCGGGAAAGCGTCCGAAATGATCTTGTGTATCACACGGCTGCTCTCAGCGGCATAGGCGGAGGGCTTCACCACCGCGCAGTTGCCTGCGGAGATCGCCCCGATGAGCGGCATAAGACAAAGCTGCACCGGATAATTCCACGGCGCCATAATAAGCGCAACACCGTATGGCTCTGGATAGATACGCCCGCTTCCGGGCAGCTGCCCGATGGAGCCTGGAACGCGTCTGACACGGCTCCACTTTGCGAAATGCTTTATGTGATAAGTGATCTCCTCCAGCACAAGCCCCGTTTCGCACATATATGTCTCATACGGATGCTTGTTAAGATCGCGCATGAGCGCGTCCGAAATTGCGCTGTTATTGTCCGATATGGAGCGGCGCAGCTTTTTCAGCATCTCGATACGGAACTCCGTGCTTCGCGTAGCGCCCGATTCAAAATATTTTCTCTGAGCCTCGACAACGGAGCTTATATTCATTCGGCTTATACCTCCGGATCATATTAAAAAAATAATACCGCATACAGCCCTTTTTTTCAATCGCAATTTATGACAGCAATGAAAATTTCAGCTTTATGCGGCTTAGGCGGGAAAAGAAAATTTCAGCTTGTCAAAAAACCTCATTGAGATTCTTTGACAAGCTGAGACTGTCAAAAAACTATGTGTTAAAGTCCGATAACAGAGCAGTGGAGGGGGCTTGAGGGGGCAAGGCCCGCCTCAAATTGGATAAACCGCCGTCGAAAGCCTTGATATATCAAGGCTTTCGGCAGCAGCCTTCTGAACTCTTCCAAAATGCTCGGCGGAAAGCGCGTTCAAAAAAGTCCTGCAAGGACTTTTTTGAACGCGCTGAGTAAAGAATGCTTGTGATTACTTTGCTGCTTCCATACCGGCAATAAGAGCTTTCTTGTTGCCTTCAAGGAATCTGAGCTTACGCTCGCCAAGCTCGATCCTGATCGCTTCCATCATCTTGTCAACGGAAACGATAGGCTCTTTCTCAAGCAGAGCGCCGAGGATAGCAACGTTTGCACCCTTGGGGTTGCCGACCTCTTCTGCAATCTTCATCGCGTCGCAGTAGACGACGTTGATGTCAGTGCGCGTGGACTTGCGCTCGATAATGGAGCTGTTGATAACGAGTGTTCCACCGGGCTTGACATGATCTTCAAACTTGTCAAGGGAGGGCAGGTTCATGGCAACGATGCAGTCTGCCATATCTACCAGAGGGGACGCAACGTCGTCGTCGCTTATGATAACGGAGCAGTTTGCGGTACCGCCGCGCATCTCGGGACCGTAGGAGGGAAGCCACGAAACGTGCTTGCCGTCAAGCATGCATGCCATAGCAAGAAACTTGCCTATAAGGAGCATACCCTGACCGCCGAAGCCTGCGAAAATGAACTCTTTAGTCATGATTACTTGGCCTCCTTGTCTTTATATACGCCCAGAGGATAGTAGGGGATCATATTCTCTTCCAGCCACTTGAGAGCTTCAACAGGGTTGAGACCCCAGTTGGTGGGGCAGGTGGACAGAACTTCTATCATGCAGAAGCCCTTGCCTTCCATCTGATACTGCATAGCCTTCTTGATGGCCTTCTTGGTCTTGATGATGTTGGCGTTGTTGTTGACAGCGCAGCGCTCGATATAGTACGAACCGGGAACCTGCGCGAGCATCTCGCTCATCTTGATAGGTGCGCCGCACCATGCCTCGTCACGGCCGTAGGGGCTGGTGGTGGTCTTCTGACCTACAAGAGAGGTAGGAGCCATCTGACCGCCGGTCATACCGTAGATAGCGTTGTTGACAAAAATGGTGCAGATCTTTTCACCGCGGTGTGCGGCGTGAACGATCTCGGCAGTACCGATGGAAGCAAGGTCGCCGTCGCCCTGATAGGTGAATACCAGAGAGTCGGGTCTTGCACGCTTTACGCCGGTTGCGACGGCAGGAGCGCGGCCGTGTGCGGCTTCGATCATATCGACGTTGAAATAATCATAAGCGAAAACGGAGCATCCGACAGGTGCAACACCGACGATGTTGCCGCCCATACCGGATTCTTCCAGACATTCGGCTACCAGACGGTGAATAATACCGTGGTTGCAGCCGGGGCAGTAGTGAAACGGCTTATCGGTAAGATAAGGGGTCTTTTCAAATACGACTGACATTTACATACCCTCCTTAATTTTGAGGATCTCTGCCTTGATTTCATCGGTAGTGGGCATCTGGCTGCCGCAGTGACCGAAATAGTGTACGGGAACCTTGTCGCCGACGGCAAGTCTGACGTCCTCAAGCATCTGTCCCTCGTTGACCTCAACGTCAAGCACTGCCTTCTTACCGGCAACTGCGCTGAGAAGCTCGGCATACGGGAACGGCCATACGGTGATGGGACGGAACAGACCAACCTTCACGCCCTCGTCGCGGAGCTGATTGATAGCGGACTTTGCGATTCTTGCGACGGTGCCGAACGCGGCAATGACATAATCCGCGTCTTCGCACTTATATGTCTCATACATGACCTCGTTCTTCTCTATCTCACGATAGATTGCCTGAAGGTCGTCGTTGTGAAGCGTAAGCTCCTCAGTATTGATATACAGGGAGTTGATAACGCCTCTCTTCTTGGGGTCGTCGCCGGGCTTGAAGCCGGTGCATGCCCAAGGCTTTTTCTCGGGATCTACCTTGTAATCGACCATCTCGGGCATCTCGACAGGCTCCATCATCTGAGCCATGATGCCGTCTGCGAGGAACATTACGGGCACTCTGTACTTCTCTGCTTTGTCAAAGGCAAAGGAGAAGATGTTTATAGCTTCCTGAATGGATGCGGGAGCGTAGGTCAGCAGATGATAGTCGCCGTTGCCGCCGCCCTTGGTCGCCTGGAAATAGTCGCCCTGAGAGGCCTGGATGGAGCCGAGACCGGGGCCACCGCGCATTACGTTGAGAATAACGCACGGAACCTGAGCGCCTGCGCAGTAGGATATACCTTCCTGCTTGAGGGAAACTCCGGGGCTGGAGGACGAGGTGATAACGCGTGCGCCGGTGGATGCAGCGCCGTACACCATGTTGATAGCCGCAACTTCGCTTTCTGCCTGAAGGAAGCAGCCGCCTATCTCGGGCATACGTGCGGACATGTATTCGGGGATCTCAGTCTGCGGGGTGATAGGATAGCCGAAGAAGAAACGGGCGCCGGCGCGAATGGCGGCCTCCGCGATTGCTTCGCTGCCCTTCATAAGAGTCAATGCCATTTTTATTTCCTCCTTATTCCTTCTCTATCCTGATTGCTACATCGGGGCATGTACGTGCGCAGGATGCACAGCCTATGCAGGATGCCTGATCGACTACCTCTGACGGATGGTAGCCTTTTGCGTTGAGCCTTGCTTTGGAAAGGGCGAGAACCTGCTTGGGGCAGGCCTTGATACAAAGACCGCATCCTTTGCAAAGCACCTCATCAATAATGACCTTTACCATGATACTACCTCTTTTCTAATATTACTGAAAAGCTCTGCCTTATATAAAAACCGCACACGCGGATGGGGATACATTTTTAAAACGCGGAAAGCGGGCTTTCGGTCAGGACAGACCTTCGATCCAGCTGTCCCAGTCGCGCTGCATATATGTGTCTATTGCAATGGGAGTGCCGATATACCGGCTGTCGTGCCCCTCGGCGAGGAACTTGTCCAGAAACTCCTTCTTACCGGAGGTGTAGAGCACCGGAACGCCGCTCATCTCGGAGACTTCCTTTATAATTTCATAACCGTCTCTCAGATCGGCCTCGGTCGTGGCGGTCGCAAGATTTGTGTTGTTTATCATTCCGGAGATTTTAAGACGGGAATGCACCTGCATATCCTCCTGGAGATGCAGTATCTTCTCAACGGTACCGGCAAGGGGGCGGCGAGTGTTTACAACGTTGAGCACCTCAAGCTCCCCGCCTTCGTCAAGCATGTCCATAAAATCCTGATGATAGCGGCCGAGAGCGGTGGAGCCGACGGCGTCGCCGCCGACGTCGAAAACAACGGTGTCCCAATCCATTGCGAACGCGGAAGCAACCTCTGCGGGAAGGGAAAGCGTTTCAACGCCGGAGCAGGAATAGTTGGGGGAAACGAGACGTATTTCCTTCATGCGCGTCATTTTACCGCGCTCGGTAAGGCGGAAATAGGTGTTCACCATGTCGAGATCAAGTAGCTCCGTGCGCTCGCCTCTGGCGGCGGCCTTGAAAGCGAAATTCAATGCAAGCTCACTCTTTCCGCTGCCGTAGTTTCCTATCAGAACATACATTTTCTTCATAAAAACTGCCTCGTTGTCCTTGAAATAACTCCTATACCAACTATCAGTTTATCATCAGAACGGTCAACAGTCAATTTACAGATTACACAATTTTACGGTTTGTAAAATGACATTATGACGAAAAAGTTTTTATAAACGATTTGAATAAATGCAATTTTGCAAGATTGCGAATAAAATGCATTTAAAACAATGCACAAACAAAGCCGCCTCCCATGCCCCGGACTTAGGGAACACGGGAAGCGGTTTCGGACTCTTTCATCTGTCTGAAAAACGATTTGCTGCATCTTCGACAGGCCGGCTTATTCTCCTTTGTATTTCCGGCGGGTTGCCAGACCGCCGCGAATATGTCTCTCCGCTTTGTTTGTGTCAAGCAGCACACGAACCTGATCAAAAAGAGAAGGATTGACTTTTTCAAGCCGTTGGGTTATGTCCTTGTGAACGGTGGACTTGCTTATTCCGAATTCCTTTGCCGCCGCACGAACCGTAGACTTGTTTTCCACAATGTACCTTGCCACGTCACAGGCTCTTTCTTCAATATCATTATACATGTCACCACTCCCAATATCTCTTGTCAGAGTATATGAGAAACGCGAAGATATATATGATAGCGGGCACCGTAAAAACGCAGGCGCTGTATTCGGTGAAAATGCACAAAATCCGCGGCAAAAATTTGTCATGTAGTTTCACTACTTTTTGTCAGAGAAATATTGTAATTTTATTACAAGAGTGCTACACTGTATCCGTCAGATATTGCTGACCGCAGAACGAGGTTTTATAAATTATAAAAAAGGAGATCAATATGGCGACTATCATTACTATGCCTCAGCAGGGGCTGACGGAGGAGTCCGCGGTTATTGCGGAGTGGCTGGTCAAGGAAGGCGATGCCGTCAGTGTCGGCACTCCTCTTTTTTCAATAGAAACCGGCAAAACCACTTTTGAAATAGAATCCGAGACTGCCGGAACCGTTCTCGGCATCTTTGCCGGGGAAGGCGACGATGTTCCCATCAAGGCGGCAGTCTGCGCGATCGGCGAACCGGGCGAGAGCTTTGAGCGTCCCGAGAGCGCCCCGACTGCCGCGCCCGAAGCCGCTCCGACTGCCGCGCCCGAAGCCGCTCCGGCAGCGGCGGACGCAGTACCCGCCGAGACTTCCGCGCCTGCCGCAGATAACCAGGGCTTTGCTTCGCCGAGGGCCAAGGCGGCGGCAGAACGCGCCGGAGTTGATTGGCACGATGCAGCACCCACCGGCCCCGAGGGCAGAGTTATCGAGAGAGATATAGCGGCGCTTGCGGCAGGCGGAAAGAAGGTCATAGCGGCGAAAGCGGCCGATACCGCCGACGAGGAAGAGTTCGAGACGGTCAAGAATACCGGCATACGCAAGGCTATTGCCAAGAATATGCATGAATCGCTCAGCTCCATGGCGCAGCTTACCCTGACGGCATACTTTGACGCGACCGCTATCTTCAAATACCGCGAGATGATAAAGCAAAACCGCGAAAAGCTTGGCTATCCCAACGTGTCGATAAACGATATGATACTTTTTGCGCTTTCGCGCACCGTTCTGGATTACCCGATCTTCAACGCGCATTATTCCGATAAGGAAACCAAAATATTCCACCGAGTGCATCTCGGCGTTGCGACCGATACCGAGCGCGGCCTTATGGTGCCTACGCTTCCCAATGCCGATCTCAAGAGCCTTAATATGATCTCACGCGAGGCAAAGGCGCTGTCCGCCGCCTGCCGCGACAATACAATAACCCCTGCACAGCTCACAGGCGGCACGATAACCGTCACCAACCTCGGCAACAACAATATTTCCGGCTTCACGCCCGTGATCAATCCGCCGCAGACCTGCATTGTCGGCGTCGGCTCTCCCGAATGGCGTGTGCGCCCCGGCAAGGACGGCGAGATAGAAATGTACCGGGCAATGGCTATCTGCCTTACCATAGACCACCGTGCGGTTGACGGTGCGCCCGCCGCCAAGTTCCTGAACGACTTCTGCCGCAGGCTTGAAAGCTTTACCCTGCTCCTGGCAGAATGATCATCGGAAAGACAATAAGAAAAGACAATAAGAACAGAGAGGTAATACCATGGCTGATTTTGATGTAACAATATTCGGCGCAGGTCCCGGCGGCTATCTTGCCGCAGAGCGTGCAGGACAGGCGGGTCTGAAGACGCTGCTTATCGAAAAACGGCATATCGGCGGTACCTGTCTCAATGAGGGCTGCATCCCCACAAAGACGATCCTGCGCAGCGCGAAGCTTTTCCACGCCTGCAAGAGCGCCGGAACCTACTGCGTGAACTGCGAAGGCGTTTCCATTGACCAGAAAGCGGTCGTTGCGCGTAAGAGAGCCGTTACCGCAAATCTTGTGGCGGGCGTCAAGGCGGGACTTAAAGCCGCCAAGGTCAAGACCGTTGAGGCGGAGGGGCGCATCCTCGGCAGGGACGCAGACGGGATAATCGTCGAAGCCGCCGGAACGGCATATCATACGAAAAATCTCATCCTTGCAACCGGTTCGCATCCCATTATCCCCGGTATTGACGGACTTAAAGAGGCGCTTGCGGACGGCTTTGTCCTCACCAGCACGGAGCTGCTTGAGCTTGAGGAGATACCCGAAAGGCTGTGCGTCGTCGGCGGCGGCGTGATAGGTCTTGAAATGGCTACATATTATGCAATGGTCGGCACGAAGGTGGAGATAGTGGAAGCCGCTACAAAGGTCGCGGGCGAGCTTGACGCGGAAGCGACGGAGATCGTTAAAAAAGCCTGCGAGGAGCTTGGTATGAGCTTCCGCCTCAATACGAGAGCCGTTTCTTTCGGCAAGGGTACGGTTATCGTTGAAGCAGGCGGACAGAGAGACGAAATAAAGTGCGATAAGGTGCTTCTCTGCATCGGCAGGGCGGCAAATATCGACGGTTTCGGGCTTGAAACGCTCCATGTCCCCACCGAAAAGGGCAGAATAAGCGTTGACGAATACTGTATGACCGGCGTACCCAACGTGTACGCGATAGGCGACTGCAACGGAACGGGTATGCTGGCGCACGTTGCGTACCGGCAGGGCGAGGTCGCTGTAAAGCATATCACCGGCAGGAAAGACCCCATGTGCTGGAATGTCGTCCCCTCTCTTGTACACACCGAGCCGGAAGCCGCTTTTGTCGGCGAAACGGTTGAGAGCGCCGGGGCTAAGGGGATCGACGCGGTCGGAGTAAAGCTCAGCATGAACTATTCAGGGCTGTACCTTGCCGAAAACGACAATGGCAAGGGGATAATCAAGGCGGTTTTTGACAAGAAGAAAAAGACGCTTATCGGCGCGACGATAGTCGGCGGCCCCGCGTCCGAGCTTATTACGGTCTGCTCGATGATGATAGGCAACGAAATGCCCGTCGAGAGGATGAAATCCTATGTCTATCCGCATCCCACCTATTCCGAAATAATAAAAGAAGCAATATTTGCCGCAAAGCTTTAATTCGATCGGGAGCGGTTTTGCTTCGGCAAAGCCGCGGTAAAAACGATAGGAACGGTTAATTACTCATAACAAGGAGAAAGAAAATGTCTAAAGAACAGTTTTATGATCCTAACGTGCTGCTTCATGAGAGCGACATACATTTTGAAGATATCCCCGTTTTTGCATATAAAAAGACCGTAAAGGAAGAATTTGACGCAGGCAGCTTCACCAAGGATGAGCTGCTTACGATCTGGCGCGATATGTGGTATATCCGCTCCTTCGAGAATATGCTTCTCGAGGTCCGCACCAAAAAGGTTTTCAACGGAATTGAGTATATGTACACCGGCCCCGCCCACCTCTATATCGGCGAGGAAGCCGCACCTGTCGGCGAGGCGTTCATGCTCCAGCCGGACGATTTTGTTTTCGGCTCGCACAGAAGCCACGGCGAGGTCATTGCAAAGAGCCTTTCTGCCATTGAAAAGCTCCACGAGGATGAGCTTATGAAGCGCATGGCGTCCATGCTTGACGGCAAGATACTTGAGGTAGTGAAGGCGCATTTTGACGAAAAGGACGTCAAGAAGCTGGCGGTCAAGTTCCTGTTCTACGGTCTTACCGCAGAGCTGTTCGGGCGCGAGACGGGCTTTGCGAAGGGACTTGGCAACTCCATGCACCTGTTCGTCCTGCCGTTCGGCGTGTACCCCAACAACGCGATAGTCGGCGGCTCCGCTCCCATTTCCGCGGGCGGCGCGCTCTATAAGAAGATAAACAAGCAGAACGGCGTCGTCGTATGCAACATCGGCGACGGCTCCATCGGCTGCGGCCCCGTATATGAAGCGATGAACTTTGCTTCCATGGATCAGTTCAGGACGCTGTGGGAGGACGGCTTCAAGGGCGGTCTGCCGCTCATCTTCAACATCATGGATAACGGCTACGGCATGGGCGGGCGCACCAACGGCGAGACTATGGCATACCACAATGTTGCGCGTCTCGGCGCGGGCGTGAATGTCGATAATATGCACGCAGAGCGCGTGAACGGACTTGACCCGCTTGCCGTCATAGACGCATACCGCCGCAAGCTGCCTCTTGTGAAAAACGGCGAAGGCCCCGTGCTGCTTGATGTGCTCACATACCGCTACACCGGACATTCTCCCTCCGACCAGAACGCGTACCGCTCCAGAGAGGAGATCGATGCGTGGCGCGAATTTGACTCCACCGTTGTGTTCAGACGTAAGCTGATAGAAGCGGGCATAGCCTCCGAGGATGAGTTTGCTCTCCTTGAAAAGGAAGTCGCCGACAATATTTTTGAAACCTTCAAGCTTGCCATTGACGAAAAAATCTCTCCGAGAATGGACTTTGAGAAGGAGCCTGACGCGATAGCAAGGTATATGTTCTCAAACCGGAAGATAGCAAAAATGGATGAGCGCGAGCCTGACGTGATCGGCGCCAAGGAGGATAACCCGCGCTGGCAGAAGATTCAGAAAAAGGCTCATTTCGGCCTCAAGCCGGACGGCTCTCCGGTGAGTGCGGCAACGGTCTATGCATACAGAGACGCGCTCTTTGAAGCGATACTCGATAAGTTCTACGAGGACCCCACCCTTGCGACGTGGGGCGAGGATATGCGCGAATGGGGCAGTGCGTTCGGCGTTTACACCGATATGTATAAATCCGTTCCTTTCCACAGACTTTTCAACTCCCCCATTTCCGAGGCGACGATAGTTTCCGCCGCCGTCGGCTATGCAATGCTGGGCGGACGCGCCTGTGTGGAGCTTATGTATGCCGACTTTATGGGACGCGCCGGCGATGAGATATTCAACCAGCTTGCAAAATGGCAGGCAATGACCGCCGGTCAGATAAAGATGCCCGTCGTCCTGCGCATCTCCGTGGGCGCTCTGTACGGGGCGCAGCATTCGCAGGACTGGACGAGTCTTGCCGCGCATATCCCCGGCCTCAAGGTCGTGTTCCCGGCTACGCCTTATGACGCGAAGGGACTTATGACCGCCGCACTCAACGGCACCGACCCCGTACTGTTCTTTGAAAGCCAGAGACTTTACGGCAAGGGCGAGCTGTTCCATGAAGTACCCGCCGCACCCTATGAGATAGAGATCGGCGAACCGGATATAAAGCGCGTCGGCTCAGACGTTACCATTCTCACTGTGGGCGCAACGCTCTATGCGGCGATGACCGCCGCAAAGGAATTGCAGGAGAAGTACGGCGTTTCCGCAGAGATCATCGATGCACGTTCTCTCGTCCCGTTCAACTATGAAAAGGTAGTTGAGTCGGTTAAAAAGACCGGCAGGATAGTCCTTGCTTCCGACGCCTGCGCACGCGGCAGTCATCTGAACGACGTTGCCCGCAATATAACGGAGCTGTGCTTCAACTATCTCGACGCGCCTCCCGTACTCATCGGCTCCGAAAACTGGATAACCCCCTGTGCCGAGCTTGAGAAGGAGTTCTTCCCGCAGGCTCAGTGGATCATTGACGCGATAGATCAGAAGATCATGCCGCTTGGAGTAGCCACGCCCGTGCACAACTTCACCCCGGTCGAGCAGATCAAGCGCGAGAAAGCCGGCGTATAATGGCAAAAGAGGATTCCGCACTCATATTTAAAATACGCAGTCTGATACCGGAACTGAGCAAATCCGAAGCCATGGTAGCGGAGTATATCTCCTGCAATCCGGACGAGGTCATCAAGCTTTCGGTAAGCGCGCTTGCGGACTGCTGCGGCGTCTCGGAACCGACGGTCATACGGGCATGCAGGAATATCGGTTTTTCCGGATATCAGGCGCTGAAGATCGCCCTGATACAAAGTCTCAACGCGCCTATTCAGTGCGCGGGAGAGGAGGTCACGGCAAGCGACGGTATGCCGAACGCGATCCAGAAGGTTTTTGCCGCCGCGGTAGACGCCGTCAACCTCACACGCGACAATCTCAATGCCGCGGATATGGAAAGAGCCGCCGAGGCGCTGCTGAAAGCGCGGCGCATCCTGATCTTCGGTGTCGGCGGGTCGGCCGCTGTCGCTTCCGATGTGGAGCACAAGTTCTCACGTCTCGGGCTTGACGCGGCAGCATATTCGGATCTGAATTTGCAGGCGATAGTGTCGGCATACGCAAAGAAAGAGGACGTTGTTTTTGCGATAAGCCATTCCGGCTCGTCTAAGGCGGTGGTGGATAACGCGCAGATAGCGAAAAGCAACGGCGCGACGGTGATAAGTCTCAGCAGCATGGGCAAATCTCCGTTGACGGAGCTTGCGGATATTTCGCTTTTCACCTCGGCCAACGAAACGAGATACCGTATTGTCGCCATTTCATCAAGAATTGCGGAGCTTACGATAATCGACGCGCTTTATTCCTATATGTCCTTCCGCACGGGAAATGAGGAAAACCTCAAAATAGAAAAAGCGATAGAAGATCAGATGTACTGATATTTGATTGAAAACATCGTTTTCGGTCGGGCGATCCGCGCTTACAGCAGCGGCTTTGCCGCTCTGAGCGGCGCAAAGGGTTCGCATAGCCCCACCTCATAAACAAATTGAAATAATAAGAGGAAAGTATCATGACTTTTGAAGAAGCTAAAGCATATGCCGCGGCGCACGTAGGCATACGCCCCAATTATCCCGGCAGACTTTCCGGCAAGATCGCCATTGTCACAGGCGGTGCGCAGGGCTTTGGATTCGGTATAGCGCAGGAGCTTATCAGCGAGGGTGCGCAGGTCGTTATTGCCAACAGAGGCGAAAAGGCCGGTCTTGCGGCGGTTGAAAAGCTCGGCGATCACAGTGCGTTCGCGCAGTGCGACGTTTCCGTTCCGGAATCGTGCAGAAACCTTATGATCAAAGCGGTCGAGATTTTCGGCGGCATTGACATATTCATCTCAAACGCCGGTGTTCTCAAGGCGGGTGCGCTCCCGAACATGACGCCCGAAGACTTTCAGGCGGTCACGAACATCGACTATAACGGCTATTTCTTCTGCACAAAATATGTAAGCGAAATAATGAAAGCGGAGTATGAAGCCGATAAGAGCAGATTCTATGACATAATCCAGATAAATTCCAAGTCCGGGCTTGTCGGCTCAAAGGCGAATTTCGCCTATGCCGGCGCTAAGTTCGGCGGCATCGGACTTACGCAGAGCTTTGCGCTTGAGCTTGTTGACTGGAACATCAAGGTCAATTCCGTCTGCCCCGGCAATTACTATGACGGCCCGCTGTGGAGCGATCCGGAAAAGGGTCTTTTTGTGCAGTATCTTGTCGCAGGCAAGGTTCCGGGCGCAAAAACGGTGGAGGATGTCAGGGCGTATTATCTTGCAAAATCCCCGATTCATCGCGGCTGCACCCCGAAGGACGTCTCCAAGGCAATATTCTACTGCGTCGAGCAGGAGTTCGAGACAGGGCAGGCCATTCCCGTGACGGGCGGACAGACAATGCTGAATTGATATGCGGCATATTAAGCGAATAGATAAAAGAGGAAAAACGTATGGACAGAGAAATTGAATTTCTGAACGCGCCTACTGCGGAGCAGCGCCTTGAAAACCTGAAAACCCTGCTTGCAGAGGAAAAGGAAAAGCCCGCCGTTCTGCCTCAGTACGCAAACAACCATATACATACCACCTTTTCGTTCTCTCCGTATTCGCCGACGGCCGCCGTGTGGGCGGCGCGCCGTGCAGGGCTTCAGACAGCCGGAATAATGGATCACGACAGCATAAGCGGCGCGAAGGAATTTCGGCGTGCGGCGGCTCTTGCGGGCATCGGCGCGACCTGCGGCGTTGAGATGAGGATAGATTGGCACGATACGCCCTTTGCCGACAAGAAAACCAACAACCCCGATCAGGCCGGCGTCAGCTATATGACATTCCATTCGGTACGCGAGCGCTATTTTGAACAGATGCGTGAGTTTATTGCGCCGTACAGGGAATTCAGAAATCAGCGCAATATAAAAATGCTTGCGAATATTAAGGAAGTCACCGGTATAAGCATTGATTTTGAAAACGATGTGCTTCCGCTTTCGCAGTATGCCAACGGCGGCAGCGTTACCGAACGCCACCTTCTTTTCGCGCTTGCGAAAAAGGTACTTCCGGACGGCAGCGAGGACGAGCAGTATAAGCTGCTTGGGAAATACAAATCCGGCCTTATACGCGAGGTGTATGTCAACCCCACGGATGAGCTTGTCCCGCTTGACACTGCGATAGATTTTGCCGGAAGCATTGATGCAATCCTCTGCTATCCCTACCTTGGTGACGTGACGAACTCCGTCACCGGCGACAAGGCGGCGGCAAAGTTTGAGGACGACTATATTGACGAGCTTGTGGAGTTCGCAGCAAAGAAAAAGATTCCCGCGATCACGTATATGCCGTCGCGCAATACCCCCGAACAGCTTGATAAGCTTATGGCGCTGTGCGAAAGGTACAGTCTCAAGCAAATATCCGGCGAGGATATAAATTCCCCGTCGCAGAGCTTTATCTGCAAGCAGCTTGCCGAGCCTGAATTTGCTCACCTTGTGGATGCCGCATGGGAGCTTGTAAACAGAGAAAAGGAGGGTTAAACCCATGAAAACAAGAGCAGTGCGTTTATATGGCGAAAACGATCTCCGTCTTGAGGAGTTCGAGCTTCCCGAGATCAAGGACGACGAAATACTTGCGAGGGTAATTTCAGACAGCCTTTGCCAATCCACGTATAAGGCGGCGCATCAGGGGGCAAAGCACAAGCGCGTTCCGAACGACGTCGCGGAAAACCCGGTCATTGTCGGCCACGAGTTCTGCGGCGAGCTTGTAAAGATCGGCGGCAAGTGGGCCGATGAGTTCCATGTGGGCGACAGGTTCATTATCCAGCCCGCGCTTGCCTACAAGGGCAGTCTTGACGCTCCCGGCTACTCATATCATTATGTCGGCGGCGATGCGACCTACGTTATCATGCCACACGAGGTCATGGAGATGAAATGTCTCATCCCGTTCCACGGCGAGAGCTTTTTCGCAGGCTCAATGACGGAGCCTTATTCCTGCGTTATCGGCACGTTCCATGCCATGTACCATACCACATACGGCTCTTATGTGCATGAAATGGGCATCAGAGAGGGCGGAAACATGCTCATGCTTGCAGGCAACGGCCCTATGGGGCAGGCTGCGATTGATTATATTATCCACTGCGACCGCCGCCCCGGTCTGCTTGTCGTGACCGGACGCAGACAGGAGCAGCTTGACAGACTTGCAAAGCTCCTCACCGTCGAGGACGCGGCGAAAAACGGCGTGAAGCTTGTGTACTTCAATACGTCCTGCGGCGACGCCAAGGGCGGACTTATGGAGCTTACCGGCGGCAAGGGCTATGACGATGTTCTGGTCTTTACTCCCGTTGCCGAAATGGTCGAGCTGGGCGATGCTCTGCTTGCCAACGACGGCTGTCTCAATTTCTTCTCCGGCCCGAGCGATAAGGATTTCAAGGCGCAGTTCAATTTCTATAACGTACACTACGCGTCTACACATATTGTCGGCACCTCCGGCGGCAACACATCCGATATGAAGGAAGCGGCGCTGATGATGAAGGAAGGGCGGCTCAATCCGTCGATCCTTGTTTCCCACGTCGGCGGTCTTGACGCCGTCCCCGAGGCAACGATGCACCTTCCCGAGATACGCGGCGGCAAAAAGCTGATATATACGGGGATAAATATGCCCCTCACCGCCATCGCCGACTTTGAAAAGCTCGGCAGGGACGATCCTTTCTTTGCAAAGCTTGATGAACTGTGCAAGGCAAACAACGGTCTGTGGAACGTGGAAGCCGAAAAGTATCTTCTGGAGAAAAAGAGCGTCTGACAGTATTTCTTTACCCAAATTTTCCGATCAACGGCATGAAAATAAACAGCGTATGCTTCCTTACCGGAGGCATACGCTGTAAATTTTGTTAGAAAGAAAAGATCAAATCAGAGATGAAGCGTTATAGAGCCGGTATCTTCGGCTTATTGTAAAGGCATTTTCATGCCGCAAGACCGCTGATGAAATCCTTTGCGGTGCGGAGTATTATCCATGTGTTGCTGCGGATAATGCCCTCGCGCAGCTCCTTGCGGACATATTTTTCAATGACCTGACCGGCGCTTATCGCATCCGTGTTCCCGTTCCTTATGCGCACGCTGTCTATTGCCGTGCCGTCGGCGCTTGCAACGGTTACAACACATTCCTCTCCGTCGGGACAGACGACCTCAAGCAGTCCGTTTTCAAGCTTTGCGCGGCAGGCGCTTCCGCCGTAGCAGGAAACACGCAGATCAAGCTGCTCGGCGCTTGCACCGCGTATATAGAGGCGGAAATACTCGTGCCCGCTGTCGTTGATATAGTAATCGTAAATGAAATCGCCGCTCCCGGTCATGAGCTTCAGAAATCTGTAATCCCTCGAAAACGGCTTGTTGAACGCCTCAATTTCGGAAAGACCGGCTCTGTCGCCCTCGCTTTCTACGATCGTGACGGAAATGCTTGTGAGGGTGCGCTCGCCAAATTCAAACTCGCCTGCGGAACCGTTTTTCGGCAGAGGACCGGTGTGTATCTCCGTGCCTCTGTCAAGCGTGATTATCGCATCCAGAATATTGTCCTCAAGCGAAGGATTATCGTAGAGCTTTATACGCGAAACGGCAATGGGTTCAGTGAAATGCAGGGTGACGGTCTTTTCCGGGTCGTTTTTGTCGGGTATCCAGACGTTCTGGGACGGCTCAAAGCTTATGTCGGGGTTCTTGCGGTCAACCAGCATGAAGTCGTTCACGGCGCTTGGATCGCCCGAGGTGGCGTCAACGTCGGTGTAGTAGCACAGGGAGCTTGTGTCGCGCTGCCAGAAGACCTTGTCGCCCTTTATGATACCGTCGGCCATCTTCCGCGTTTCGGTAGAGGTGTAGCATGAAAGAGCCTGATATATCCTGCTTGAAAACATCGAACGCGACAGGCTGCCCGCGCATACCGGAAAACGTACCCTGTCATTCCAGAGATATACGTTGCTCTCCTGCATATAATCCGCCGTGCCGGGGTTTACGGTCGATGGGAGGTTGACGGAATAGAAATCCTGCGGGGCATAGTAGGCCGTGGAATAGGTAAAGCCCTTGAAAATGTCCGGACGGTAATTGCGGTAGCTTCTGAGAAGCTCGCCCATCGCCCGGTCAAAGAGCAGGGAAAGCAGCCGGTGGTCGGCGTGCTCGTCATAATCGCTGCAAAAAATCACGTCGGGACGGTACTCGTTTATCACGTCCCGTACATCCTCATACATATTGGCAAGGGTGTAATCCCTGCCCTCGCGGTACGCGGGGTGCGATGCCGTGCCGTAGGTCTGCGTCCTGCCGGCGTGGGAGGTGACAACACGGTCGTCGTCAAGAAAGTATATCTCCGTGCCGTCTTCAAAAAGACTGTCGCCATAGCCGAGGAAGATAAGATTGCTTTCAGGAATACCGAACCTGGACATACCGTCGATCGCTTCGGCAAGCCTGCGCTCAGCCGGAACGGCCATATCTCCGTTTGTCAGATATACTATATATACCGTACTGCCGTACTTCACATACTGCTCAAGCACACCACCCATAAGGTTTATCTCGTCGTCCTCATGCGGCACGAGCACCATAACGCGCCTGCCGCGGTAAAGACCGCCCTTTCCCGTGTCCTCATCGGCATAAACGCCATGCTCATATATCCCGTACCACAGCATACCGCAGACGATCACGGTGAGTACGATAAGCGCAGACAGAGTCAGCGCGGCGTATCCCGCCGCTCTGGGATTTGCACGGCTCAGAACGAATATCACAAAAAAAGCGGCGGCAAAGGTTATTATCCCGATAACGGGAGGCATGTTGGATGAACTGCGTGCAAGCGCCATGTCGCCGATGAAAAAAACCTCGGCGGCAAAAATGAGAGAGGCGAACAAGCCGGACAAGCCGTTTCTCCGCTTTTTATTTTCCATCAGATCCTCCGTTTTCCGTGAGCAAAGAAAGATTAGCGCTGTTGGCGCTTTCGTCCATGCAGGTCAGCGTACCGGCGCGCACGCCGAGCCTTGCCGTGTCGCCGAGGGAAAGACCGTTCAGATCCGCCAGCACTATCGCCGCCATTGCGGCGTCGCCCGCACCGGTGGTGTTGACTATACGGCAGCGGCCGCACGGAATTTTCAGCGTTTCGCTGCGGTCGGCGGCAAGCATACCGTCGCTGCCGAGGCTTATGAACACCTTCTTCACGCCCATTGCCAGAAGGCCTTCCGCACAGTCCTCCGGCCAGATCTTTCCGGTAAGGGTCTGCGCTTCGATAAGGTTCGGCTTCACGGCGGTGAGAAACGGCAGGATGTTTTTTATGCGCGGCGCCTTGGCGGTGGAAACGGTGTCGGCATATATCGGCGCCGTTATCCTCTCTGCGGCGTATTCCAGCGCGTCCGCTTCGATGTTGACGTCGAATACCACGCCGGAATAGGAATTGATCCTGTCAATATACTGCGCAAGAAACTGCGGCGTTATTCGTTTTGTGATGTCCATATCCGCAACGGCAAGCTGCATATCGCCGTGTTCGTCCGTGATATAGAGGTATGTTGAGCTGCGCGCCCCGGTGAAAACGGGACTCATGCTCATGTCTATCCCGAGACTGCGGCAGCTTTCCAGAAGCTCCGCACCGTAAAAATCCCCGCCGACAGGCGCAATAAGACTGACGTCCGCGCCGAGAAGGCGCAGATCGTGGGCGATATTCCGCCCAACGCCGCCCGGGCAGGCGGATATGACGCCGGGGTTCGAATCGCGCTTCACGGTGCGCTTATCGGGGCGGCCGCATATATCCATGTTCACGCCGCCGACAACCGCGACGGCGTGATTTTTTGTTGTCAGAGGTTCCATATTTTATCGGCGTATTCCCTGATGGCTCTGTCGGCGGCAAACACGCCGCTCTGTGCGGTATTCATCACGGCAAGGCGGCCAAGCTCGCCGTTGTCGCGGATGCGCTCGTACATTCTGCGCTGGCAGTCGGCGTAAGCGCGGTAATCGGCGACAAGCATATACTGATCCCCGCCCCAGAGAAGACCGGAAACAAGGTCAAAATAGCCTTTTCCGTCTCTGAAGCCCTGAGAAAATCTGTCGAATATGCGCTTGATCTCCGGATCGCTGTTCGCCATGGCAGCGGGATCGTAGCCCTTTGCGCGCAGCGCGGCGATCTCGTCGGTGTGCAGGCCGAACAGGAACATGTTATCGTCGCCGAGACGTTCATACATCTCAACGTTCGCGCCGTCAAGCGTGCCTATCGTGACCGCACCGTTCATCATGAGCTTCATGCAGCCCGTGCCGGATGCTTCCTTGCCCGCGGTGGATATCTGTTCGGATATCTGTGCGGCGGGAACTATTGCCTCCGCGGCGGAGACACGGTAGTTCTCCACAAAATAGACCTGGAGCTTACCCATGCACAGCGGGTCGTTGTTTACGTCGTCGGCAAGGCTGAGAATAAGCTCGATTATGCGCTTTGCGGTTTTGTAGCCCGCGGCGGCCTTTGCGCCGAACACAAACGTGCGCGGCACGAAATCCATATTGGGGTTGTCGTGAAGCTGCATCTGGAGACTTGCGATGCTCATTGCGCAGAGGAGCTGACGCTTATACTCGTGCAGACGCTTTATCTGCACATCCATAACGGCGTCGGTGTTGAGGGTAAAGCTGTCGTTGCGCTTTGCAAACTCGGCAAAACGCAGCTTGTTATCGCGCTTGACGGACAGCATACGCTCTCTCACGTATTTGTCGTCCGCGAAGCGGGCCATACCGCCCATTTTCTCCGGATGGAGAAGATAGCTGTCGTCCCCTAAAAGCTCACAGACGAGACTGTGCAGACCGGGGTTTATCTGGGCGAGCCAGCGGCGGTGGTCAATGCCGTTCGTGACGTAAGTGAACCTGTCGCCGCGAATCTCGCAGATATCCTTGAAAATGTCTTTCTTCAGGATATCGCCGTGGAGCTTTGAAACGCCGTTTATGCGGTAGCAGGCGGCAAGGCACAGGTTTGCCATATGCACCTGATCGTCGCGTATGATGAGGTTGCGCCCGCTCTTTTCGCCCTGACCGAACCGCGCCACAAGATAGTCGCACCAGCGGCGGTTTATCTCGCACATTATCTCCCATATACGCGGCACCAGCTGCTGCACGAGGGACTGCGGCCAGCGCTCAAGGGCTTCGCTCATAACGGTATGGTTGGTATACGCGACGCTTCTGCGGACGATATCCCATGCCTCATCCCAGCCGAGACCGTACTCATCCATGAACAGACGCATAAGCTCCGGTATAATGAGCGTGGGGTGGGTGTCGTTTATCTGGATCACATGATGCTCTGCGAAATTGCGGACATCGCCCCATTTCTTGATGTGCTTGCGGACAATATCCTGTGCTGAGGCGGAAACGAAGAAATACTGCTGCTTGAGACGCAGGATCTTGCCCTCGACATGTTCATCGGGCGGATAGAGCACCTTTGTTATGACCTCCGCCATCGTGCGCTGCTCCATGCTTTTTACATATGCGCCCTCGGAGAAGAGGAACATATCGAGAGAGTTGGGGCTTTTTGCGTCCCAGAGACGGAGCGTATTCACCTCGCTGCCGCCGTAGCCGCAGATAAGCATATCTCTGGGCAGGGCGATAACGGATGTGTATCCGGTATGCTCAGCCGTGTAGTGACCGAAGTTATCCCAATGCGGGGATATCTGCCCGCCGAAGCGAACCTCAACCTCGTCCTCGTGACGGGGAATGAGCCAGCTCTCTGCGGCGCTGCGCCAGTTGTCGGCGACCTCCGTCTGCTTGCCGTCAACAAATTTTTGTTTAAAAATACCAAGCTCATAGCAAATGGAGTAGCCGGTTGCCTCCATGCCGAGGGTGGCCATGCTGTCCATATAGCAGGCGGCAAGCCTGCCGAGACCGCCGTTGCCGAGTCCGGCGTCAGGCTCCTCCTCAAAAATATCGGCGGCGCTGTGCCCCATGTCCTCAAGCGCGCCCTGAACGGCACTGAGAATACCGAGATTGTACGCGTTCTTCATGAGACTGCGCCCCATGAGAAACTCCATAGACATATAATGGACTTCCTTTGCCGCATGGGTGGGGATCTCTGCGGCAAGCAGGCGGCTCATTATCTCGCGTATAACTATGGCAGTCGCCTGAAATATCTGTTCATCGGTCGCCGCTTCGCCGGTAACGGAAAACTGTGCGCACAGCTTATCCTCTATCGCACTGCGAACCTCATCACGGGAAATCTGACCAAGCATATATTTACCTCCAAAAAACAAGGATTTGAGACGAAACCGCATATCAAACACGCCGCTGCGCGAAAAGCCCCGCCGTCCGGCGGGAGCGGGTGCGGGCAGTACGCATTTGAGTATGCGCCGTTGATTAAAAAATTGCAGAGATGAGAAGACATCTCATCTCTGCAATCTCACAGTATTATTATATATTTACGGTTTCTCTCCGTCAAGAGAGATGTAGGGCGGATTCTACGATTTGTTGAAAAAAACGATAAATTAGCACAGCGCCGGTAAACCTGCTGCGCCGGACGCTCAGGCAATGCTTATATGCGGCTCTTCTTCGGCACGACAACAGGCAGGTTCGGGCTGCCCATGAGCTTTGTGCCGTCGGAGAATGAGACGTACTTGTCGGCGATGACATAGCTGAGATCACACCCGGGCTGAACCGTGCAGCCGCGCATGACGATGCAGTTTCTAAGCCTTGCGCCGTCTGCGATGCGTGCGCCGGAGGAGATGATGCAGTTTTCAATATCGCCGTCGATGATGCAGTTGTCCGCGACAAGGCTGTTTTTTGCATGGGCGTTTTCGCCGTAGTAGGTGCTCACACCCTCGGAAAGCTTTGTGCGCACGGGTCTGTCGGCGGGGAATATCTGGGAAATGTTGTCTCTTTCAAGCATATCCATGCTGGAGGTGTAATAATCGTCCACCGTGCGGATAATGCTCGCATACCCTTTGTGAACGTATGTGTTGATGCGCCCGCCGTCCTCAAGATATGCCTGCAGGCCGTCCCGGTGGAAGCGGAACTTATTTTCGCCCTTGCATCTGTCCATCATGTCCAGAAGCGTGTCGCGGCGGATGATATAGCCCTCGAGTGACGGCAGTCCGTCCCCGCCTGCGCGGTCGAACAGCAGCTTTTCGGCAAAGCCGTCCTTGCCGATAACATAGCGGTGGTGTATGCCTGCCAGCTCATGGTCGGCGCAGATCGCGGTGATCTCGGCGTTCTTTTCGGTATGCTGCCGCGCGGCGTCCGCAAGGTCGATATTTGCGCATACACTGCCCAGAAGCAAAATGACGTTAGGCTCTTTTATGTCGCGGATATAGGTAGAAACGGCATTGAGCGCTTCTATCGTGCCGGTATAGTTGCCGCGGTGATATTCGGGCAGACCGAACGGGGGCAGCATACGCAGACCGCCGTCCTTGCGGCTCATATCCCATGTTTTGCCGCTGCCGATATGGTCAAGCAGCGACTGGTAATCGCGCTGCATGATAACGCCGACGTCAAGAACACCGGCATTTTTCAGCGAAGAAAGGGCAAAGTCAATAAGCCGGTATCTCCCGCAGAAAGGCAGGGAAGCGGCGGTGCGTTCGTTGACAAGCACATTGAGAGCGGGAGAGGCGCTGTAAGCGAAGATTATTCCGTGAAAACCTTTCATCGTTCAGACCTCCTCACTTGAATAGATCATTGCACCGGCGGGAACTGCCGCCTCGCTTCTGACCGTGACATTCGGACCTACCGTTGCCACGCCCCAGTTATCGGAACCGTCCGGCTCGGTGCCTATCGCTGCGCCCGCTTTGACGACAACGTTTTCGCCCAGCATTGCATAGCGCACGACCGCGCCCGCTTCGACTACCGTGCCGGGCATCAGCACGCTATACAGCACCTGCGCCCCCTCGCCGACTTCAACTGACGGCGAAAGAACCGAATTTTCCACATGGCCGTATACCGTGCAGCCCTCCGTCACGATGGAATAGATGACTTTTGCCGAATCGCCGACATAGTGCGGCGGACAGGCCGGAGAACGGTAGCTTATCGGCCAGCTCGGGTCATAGAGGTCGATGTTGCCGATAGAGAGCATATCCATGTTGGCATCCCAGAGACTTGTAATGGTTCCGACGTCTCTCCAGTATCCGTCAAAGCGGTACGGCCAGAGCTTTTCACCGGCGTTTAGCATGTTGGGGATAATGTTCTTTCCGAAGTCCTTGCTGGAACTGGGGTCGTTTTCGTCCGCAATAAGATACTCGCGCAGCTTTTTCCAATTGAAGATGTAGATGCCCATCGAGGCAAGATCGCTCTTGGGGTGGGCGGGCTTTTCCTCAAATTCGCATACATACCCGTCGCCGCCGACATTCATGATGCCCATACGCGTAGCCTCCTGCATGGAGACCTGCTGTACGGCGATGGTGCATGCGGCGTCCGTTTCCATATGTTCATGCAGCATATCGGAATAATCCATTTTATAGATATGGTCGCCTGAGAGGATAAGCACGTTGTCGGGATCGTAGCTTTCGATGAAAGCCATGTTCTGATAAATGGCGTTTGCCGTGCCGGAGAACCATGAGCCTTTTTCGCCTGCACTCTGGTATGGCGGCAGAATGTACACACCGCCGTCAGTCACGTCAAGATCCCACGGCTGACCGCTGCCTATGTAGCTGTTGAGCTGCAGCGGGCGGTACTGTGTGAGGACGCCGACGGTGTCAATGCCAGAGTTTGCGCAGTTGGAAAGCGGAAAATCAATTATTCTGTATTTGCCGCCGAAGGGAACGCTTGGTTTGGCAACGTTCTGCGTCAGCGCGTAGAGCCTTGACCCCTGACCGCCCGCCAGAAGCATTGCGATACAGCTTTTCTTCATTGTATCAACTCCTTTCTTGTTGAGTTATATTTTGAGCCTCCGCAGAGGACTTCAGGACAAATTTATTCAAGAGCTGAGAGAAAAACCGCAAGCTGAAATTATTTCACATTAAACTTATTCATACACCGCTCTCCGCCCTCTTCTATGTAGCATACGGCGGCTTTTGCGGCGCGCATGGCGGCGTCCGCAATGTCAGCGGCGTCCTGATTTCTGAACGTGCCGAGTACCCAATCCTTTACGTCATAATCAGGGTGAGGAGGAGCGCCCACACCGAGACGGATACGCGGGAAATTCTCCGTTCCGAGGTGCTGGATTATATTTTTAAGCCCGTTGTGTCCGCCCGCACTGCCTTTCATGCGCACACGCAGCTTCCCTATGGGCAGCGCCATTTCGTCGGAGACAACAATAATATGCTCCGGCGCGATCCTGTAAAACCTTGCCGCTTTGCCGACGGCCTCGCCGGAAAGGTTCATATATGTCTGCGGCTTCATGAGCATGACCGTTTCACCGGCGATCGTACAGACTGCCGTCAGCGCACTGAACTTTGCCTTGTTTATCCTGACGCCCAGCTCCTTTGCCAGCGCGTCGCCCGCCATGAATCCGGCGTTGTGGCGGGTGCCTTCATATTTTGGACCGGGGTTCCCCAGAAAAACCACGAGCCATGTCGGGGAGCCTGAAGATTTGAAAAACATATCTGCGCCTCATTGTACAAATAAGGGGCGAATAGAAAATCACCCCTTATAAAAATCAATTATTCAAAAATGCTGGATATGGAGACTTCTTCGTAAATTCTCCTGATGGCTTCCGCGAAAACGGGAGCGGTGGAAAGGTACTGTATCTTTTCGGGCATGACCTTGTCCTTGGGGAACGGGATCGTGTCGAGGAACAGCAGCTCCTTGATGGGGCTTGCCTCGATACGCTCAAGCGCGGAACCGGAGAGAACGCCGTGCGTTGCGCAGGCGTAAACTTCCTTTGCACCGCCCACGTCTATAAGCGCCTTTGCCGCGCCGCACAGTGAACCGGCGGTATCGACCATGTCGTCAAGCATGATGCAGGTCTTGTCCCTGACATTGCCGATGATATTCATGACTTCAGACTGATTTGCCTTTTCACGGCGCTTGTCAACAATGGCGAGATTGACGCCGAGCTTCATTGCAAACTGACGTGCGCGTGCGGTGCTGCCGACATCGGGGGAAACGACGATAACGTCCTCATTGCCCTTGCCGAACATCTTGGTGAAGTGGCGGACAAAAAGGTGGGAGCCGGCAAGATGATCGACGGGGATATCGAAGAAGCCCTGAATCTGAGAGGCGTGGAGATCCATAGTGAGAACTCTGTCCGCGCCGGCGGCGGTGATAAGGTTTGCGACGAGCTTTGCGGAGATGGGATCGCGGCTCTTTGCCTTGCGGTCCTGACGGGCGTAGCCGAAATAAGGAATTACGGCGGTGATGCGGCCTGCCGATGCGCGGCGCATAGCGTCGATCATTACAAGCAGCTCCATGAGGTTGTCGTTAACGTGATTGCAGGTGGACTGGACAATGAACACGTCCTTGCCGCGCACCGGCTCAAACACGGAAACAGAACATTCCCCGTCTGCAAACTGAGCAACGGTAGCACTGCCGAGATGCTTGTAAAGCTGCGCGCAGATATCTTCAGCCAGAGCAGTGTTGGAGTTGCCGGCGAATACCGCTATTTCCTTACCGTGTGAAATCATTTCTCTTTTTCCTCCGTAAAGTCGTGTGAAGTCGTTATTGATTTGTCATAGGAGTACGCGTTTCTTACGCTTGGATTATAACATATATTTTTTTACTTGGGAAGTCAATTATGTTGTTTGGGATACGCAAAAACAAATAAAAAAATACGTTTACAAGCGGCGGTTTTTTGTATATAATAGTTTCGTTTACGGGATTTTTTATGAATCGAATTGGATTGAGGTCAATATCATGCTGGAATTTGAAGAATATAAAGTAAAGCTCAACGCCGTAAAGCCCACGCTTGACGTGCTCAGGGACGCGCTGAAGCTTGAAGCGGCAGCGAAGGAGATAGAGGAGCTTGAAGCGGCAAGCGAAAGAGACGGCTTCTGGAACGATGTCGAGAAATCACAGAAGGTCCAGAAGCGCCTGAAGGTACTCAAAAGCAAGTGCGAAAACTACGCAAAGCTGTGCAGCACTTGGGACGATATGTACACGATGTGCGAAATGGCGATAGAGGAAAACGACGCGTCCATGCTGGAGGAGCTGGAGCGTGAGTATGCCCGCTTCACAGAGGAGCTTGAATCCACGCGTCTCAGCACACTGCTTACGGGTGAGTATGACGCCAACAACGCCATTCTCACGCTGCACTCCGGCGCGGGCGGTACCGAGGCGCAGGATTGGACGTCCATGCTTTACCGTATGTATAACCGCTGGGCGGAGCGCCACGGCTATAAGGTCAAGGTGCTTGACTATCTTGATGCCGAGGATTACGGTCTTAAAAGCGCAACCATTATGATAGAGGGCGAAAATGCCTACGGTTTTTTGAAGAGTGAGCACGGCATACACCGCCTTGTGCGCATTTCTCCGTTTGACTCCGCCGGCCGCCGCCATACATCCTTTGCAGCAGTCGAGGTCATGCCGGAGATAGCGGACGACAAGGAGATAGAGCTGCGCGACGAGGATATAAAGATGGACGTTTACCGTTCCTCCGGCGCGGGCGGTCAGAAGGTCAACAAGACCTCTTCTGCGGTTCGCCTCACGCATATACCCACGGGCATTGTTGTTGCCTCCCAGGTCGAGCGAAGCCATTTCCAGAACCTTGAAAACTGCCGCAGTCAGCTGCGCGCAAGGCTTGCCGAGATCAAAGAGCGCGAGCATCTTGAAAAAATAAGCGATATCAAGGGCGTTCAGCAGAAGATAGAATGGGGCAGTCAGATACGCTCCTACGTTTTCATGCCCTACCAGCTTGTAAAGGATCACCGCACAGAATATGAAAACGGCAATATCGACAATGTGATGGACGGCGATATCGACGGGTTTATCAATGCCTTCCTTTCCATGAAAGCGGCGGATTAATGAATTAGAAAAGGCTCTCCCCCGATAAAGGAGAGAGCAGACCGGTCAAAAAATCCGCGCCGGCTTTTTGACCGGCAGAAAGCCTTACTTGTCGCTTGGCACGCTTTCGGCGCTGCCGAAAATGTAGTCGTCTATATCCATTGCTTTTCCTCCTGTCGTTTACAGCATACTTTCAATATATGCACAAATTATGAAAAGTATGACTGTGTTACTTGAATTGACGGCGGGAATAAAGTATAATATCTCCATTCCGAAAAAATTTTATTAACTATAAAGGAAGTCAGAAAATGAGCGCATCTACCGAAAAGAAAAACCGCGTTGCTTCCCGTGAAGCGGGAACCGACAAGAAGACCCTTGCGATGAAGGAAGAAGCGGCGAAGAAAGCCAAGACAAAAAGAAAGTGGACGATCATCGGCGTTGCTACCGTCGTCGTCATTGCGGCTATCCTCGTGCTTAATTTTGTATGCCCCAGATACAGCGCCGCCGTCGTCATAGGTGACGAGGGCTATACCGCGGCCGAGGTAAATTACAACTACGCAAATCAGTATTATAATTTTGCCAACCAGTACGGGCAGTACGCTTCCATGTTCGGTCTTGATACGCAGTACGGCGTCAGCGGTCTGAGAAGTCAGGAGTGCAGCATGACCGACGGCGGCACATGGAGAGATTATTTCATCGGCGACGCCATCACCGCCATGACGCAGTACAAGGCGCTTAACGACTATGCCGCCGAAAACGGCATTGCCCTCTCCGATGAGGAAAAGGCGGAGATAGACGAGCAGTATGCCTCTCTTGACGCCGCCGCCGAGCAGAACGGCTTCTCCAGCACCGAAAAATTCATCGCTGCATACTACGGCAGCGGCGTGACCGAGAAGATCGCCAAGGAGCAGGCGTATGTTCTTGCCCTTGCAAGCAAGGCTGCGCAGACCTACCAGGACAGCCTTCAGTATACACCGGCAGAGCTTGCCGAGCAGTATGCGGGCTATAACGGCGACAAGGATTACTTTGACGTCTGCTCATACTATGTGTCGGCAGAGCTTGTTGAGGATGAAGAAGGCAATTCCGCCGCGACCGAAGAGACGATAGCCGCCGCGAAGAAGACGGCGGAGGATATTCTTGCAGCCTATAACAGCGAAGAGCTTGCAGAGGAGACCGACGTTGAGACAAGGCTCAACGAGGCGATGGCCCGTGCGGGCGTTGAGGCTGAGTGCAGCCATTCCCAGCGCGCTCTCGGAAGCTCCATCTCCGCATATAAGGACTGGGCGCTGAGCGCGTCCGAGGGAGACGCGACCGTTGCGGAGAACGCGAACGGCGACGGGTTCTATGTTGCCGCTTTCATAGGCCACGATGACAACAACTATAAGCTTGCCAAGGTTCGCCATATTCTTATAAAGGCCGAAGCCGACGCGGACGGCAATTACACCGACGAGGCAAAGGCGGCCGCAAAGGCTGAGGCAGAGCGCATATATGACGAATGGAAGTCCGGCGACGCCACCGAGGATAGCTTTGCCGCACTTGCCGAGCAGTATTCAGAGGATACCGGCTCCAACACCAACGGCGGTCTGTACGACGCGGTGCAGAAGGGGCAGATGGTCGAGGAGTTTGACGCGTTCTGCTTCGGCGGACACAAGAGCGGCGATACCGCCATTGTCTACGGCGAATCCGGAAGCTATGCCGGATACCATATAATGTATTACGTCGGCGAGGGCGAGCTTTGCAGCGAGTATATCGCAAAGACCGACCTTGTCAACAATGCAATGGACGAGTGGATGCAGGAGCTTACCGACAAATATACCGCCGAGCAGACCTTCTGGGCGAGATACATCGGCTGAGCCTGCCAAAGAAACGGGTTTCTTTGGCGAAAAAGGCTTGTTCAGAAGGCATGTGACGCCTGAATTATCTGAAACCCGCGTGTCTCCTCCTTCCGGGGGAGACATTTTTATTAACATGAGGTAGACTATGGAACAGCGCATAATAAGGGAATATATGCTTCTGGGCGGCGCGGCGATGGCGACGCTTGAAAAAAGCCATGTGGCGGTGTTCGGGCTTGGCGGCGTCGGCTCATGGTGCGCGGAAGCGCTTGCGAGAAGCGGCGTCGGCACGTTGACGCTCGTCGATCAGGATACCGTGGGCGAAAGCAATATCAACCGTCAGCTCTGCGCGCTTGACTCCACCGTCGGTAAAGGCAAGGCGGAGGTAATGGCTGCGCGCATTGCCGACATAAACCCGTCGGTGTGCGTGAGACCCATCGCCGGCTGCTACTGCGCCGAAGAACGGGAGCGCTTCTTTGACGCTTACGATTACGTGGTTGACGCGATAGACCTTGTAAAGCATAAGGTGGATCTTATACAAAACTGCCGGGAGCGCGGCATACCTATCGTCTCGGCACTCGGCACGGGCAACAAAAAGGACGCGTCGCTCCTCCGGATAAGCGACATATCCAAAACCTACGGCTGCGCTCTTGCACGCGTAGTGCGCAGGGAACTGAGAAGCGCCGGCATTGAGCATCATGACGTCGTTTTCTCACCGGAGGAGCCTATGCAGCCGATGCAGCTTGAAGCGCCGCCCCCCGGCAGGCGCAGCGTCCCCGGCTCCCTTGTCTGGGTTCCGGCAAGCGCGGGATTGCTTCTGTGCCAGCATGTTGTGACAAAGCTTATCGAAAGCGTAGGAGATGAAAAATGAACGGCTATAAACCCCTTGCGGACGAGATACGCCCCGATTCTCTTGACGACGTTGTCGGGCAGAAGCATATTCTCGGCGCGAACGGTATGCTCCGGCGCATCGTGAACAGCGGGCATATCCCGAATATGATTTTCTACGGTCCGTCCGGCACTGGAAAAACCACCGTTGCGCGCATTATAGCGCAGCGCACGAACCGTACCCTGCGCAAGCTCAACGCGACGACCGCCGGTATATCCGACATCAAGAAGATCATTGATGAGCTGGACACATTCCTTACTCCGGACGGCGTGCTGCTGTATCTAGATGAGATACAATATTTTAATAAGAAGCAGCAGCAATCGCTCCTTGAGTTTATCGAGGACGGGCGCATAACGCTGATCGCCTCCACGACGGAGAATCCGTATTTCTGCGTGTTCAACGCTATTCTGAGCCGTTCCACGGTGTTTGAGTTCAAGCCGATAACGGCGGCGGAGGCCGAGAGTGCGGTCGAGCGGGCGATAAGAATAATGAACGCACGGCTTGAAAAGCCGCTCACCGTTGAGGACGGCGTTGTGAGAAGGATAGCTCTGTCCTGCGGCGGCGATGTGAGAAAGGCGCTCAATTCCGTTGAGCTGCTGTTTTCTGCGGCGGAGGAGGGCGGTACGGTTACTCTCGCCGACGCAGAAGCCATTTCACAGCGCTCTTCCATGCGCTATGACCGCGAGGGGGATGAGCATTTCGATTCTCTCTCCGCGCTGATGAAATCCCTGCGCGGCTCTGACGCGGACGCGGCGCTGCATTACCTTGCAAGGCTCCTGGAAGCGGGCGATCTCATCGGCGCGTGCAGGCGTATTCTGTGTTCCGCCAGCGAGGATGTCGGTCTTGCCTATCCGCAGGCGGTGCCGATAGTAAAAGCGTGCGTGGATTCGGCCATGCAGCTTGGCATCCCCGAGGGGCGTCTCCCGCTTGCCGAGGCGGTGATACTTCTTGCCAACGCGCCCAAATCCAACAGCGTTGTCTGCGCCATTGACGCGGCGGCGGCGGATGTGAGGCGCGGTCATGTCGGTTCGTTCCCGCGTGAGCTTCAGAACGTTCATGCCGACGGCACGGGCTTTGAGCGGGAGCAGGGCTATAAATATCCGCATAATTACAAGAACCATTGGGTGAAGCAGCAGTATCTGCCCGACGATCTTAAAGACGCGAAATACTACGAATACGGCGACAACAAGACCGAGCAGGCGTTCAAAAAATATTGGGATGAGGTCAAAAAATAATGGATATACAGGTCGGCGACATCCTCACAATGAAAAAAGCCCACCCATGCGGCAGCAGAGAGTGGCAGGTGCTGCGCATCGGGGCGGACTTCAGACTGAAATGCCTTGGCTGCGGCCACGAGGTAATGGGACCGCGCTCAAATTTTGAAAAGAACGTGAAGCAGGTAAAGCGGTGAACTATACATATATCCTCCGCTGTGCCGACGGCACATTGTATACCGGCTGGACAAACGATCTTGAAAAACGGCTTCTTGCGCATAACGGCGGCGGGGCAAAATATACCCGCTCCCGTCTCCCGGTGGAGCTTGTGTATTACGAGCGGTACGGGACGAAGGAAGAGGCCATGAGCCGTGAATGGCACATAAAGCGCATGACACGGCCGCAGAAAATGAAACTCATCTCCGGAAGCGCACCGCCCGATACCGAAGCGTAAAGCGGCAGCTGCCTGTATACAGGAAAAATTCTTTGTGCCGGGCATTTTGAACACTTTCAAAATGCCCGGCACAAAGCGCAGTGCAGCCTTTTTCAACGGGAACTCAAAGAGATCATCCGGCAGGCTTATATCATTCGTCCAGCTTGAGCACGGCAAGGAATGCTTCCGTCGGTATCTGCACCGAGCCGAGCTGGCGCATTTTTTTCTTGCCTTCCTTCTGCTTCTCAAGAAGCTTCTTTTTCCTTGTGATGTCGCCGCCGTAGCACTTTGCAAGCACGTCCTTGCGCATTGCGCGCACTGTCTCGCGGGCGATTATCTTCCCGCCGATAGCCGCCTGGATCGGCACCTCGAAGAGCTGGCGCGGGATATTGTCCTTGAGCTTTTCACAGAGCTTTCTGGCTCTGCCGTATGCCTTTTCGCGGTGCGCGATGAAGCTGAGCGCGTCCACCTGATCGCCGTTCAGAAGCATATCCACCTTGACAAGATCGCTCTGCTTGTATTCGCTCAGCTCATAGTCAAGGGAGGCATAGCCCTTTGTGCGCGCCTTGAGCGTGTCAAAAAAGTCGTATACGATCTCGTTGAGCGGCATTTCGTAATGCATCTCCACAAGGCGTGAATCAAGATAGGTCATGTTCTTATATTCGCCGCGCCTGTCCTGACAAAGCGGCATTATATTGCCGACAAAATCATTCGGCGTTATTATCGAGACCTTTACATACGGCTCATACGCCTCGGCGATGGACGGCACGTCGGGGTAGTTGTGGGGATTGTCCACCATGACGGTGCTGCCGTCGGTGAGGATTATTTTATAAATGACCGAGGGCAGGGTTGTGACCAGCTCAAGGTCAAACTCGCGCTCAAGCCGCTCCTGTATTACCTCCATGTGCAGCATACCAAGGAAGCCGCAGCGGAAGCCGAAGCCGAGAGCGACAGAGCTTTCCGGCTCATATGAAAGGGAAGCGTCGTTGAGCTTGAGCTTATCGAGCGCATCGCGCAGATCGGGATATTTGGAGCCGTCCTCCGTGTAGATGCCGCAGTATACCATAGCCCTTGCGGGGCGGTAGCCGGGCAGAGCCTCGGCAGTGGGGTTCAGCGCATCGGTAACGGTATCGCCGACGCGGGTATCCTCAACGTTCTTGATGCTTGCGGTGAAGTAGCCGACGTCTCCCGCCCACAGCTCGTCGCAGGCTTCAAGCCCGATGGGACGCATATGCCCGACCTCGACGACCTTGCATCTTGCGCCGGTGGACATCAGCAGCACCTCGCTGTCCTTGCGGATGCACCCGTCCATTATGCGCATGAAAACGATAACGCCGCGGTAATTGTCGTACTGACTGTCGAATATAAGCGCTTTCAGCGGCGCGTTGGGATCGCCCGTGGGCGCGGGAATGTTTTTGACGATATCGTCCAGAACCGCGTCGATATTTATGCCGGCCTTTGCGCTTATCTCCGGCGCGTCCTGCGCGGGGATGCCGATTATTTCCTCAATCTCGTCCTTGACGCGCTTCGGGTCGGCGGCGGGAAGGTCTATCTTGTTGACAACGGGTATGATCTCAAGATCGTTGTCCAGCGCAAGATAGGTGTTGGAAAGCGTCTGCGCCTCAACGCCCTGCGACGCATCCACCACCAGCACAGCGCCGTCGCACGCGGCGAGGGAACGGCTGACTTCATAGTTGAAGTCAACATGACCCGGCGTGTCGATAAGGTTGAGCGTGTATTCGTGTCCGTCGGATGCGCTGTATTTAAGCCCGACGGCACGCGCCTTTATCGTAATGCCGCGCTCCCTTTCAAGATCCATATTGTCAAGGATCTGATCCTCCATGATGCGCTGCTCAACAGCGTTGCATTTTTCTATAAGGCGGTCGGACAGAGTGGATTTGCCGTGGTCTATATGCGCGATTATCGAAAAATTTCTTATATACTTCTGGTCTGTCATTTGCGTCTCCGTAAGATTATCAATATAATAAATATTATATCCGCGATCCGCTTCTTTGTAAATAATAATTCGCACACAAACCTTGAAAAATGGAAAGCATAGTGGTAAAGTAATAACGTTAGAGTTTTTGAAATTTTGCCCTTTTGTAAAAAACATAACGGAGGAGAAATAAAAATGTTTGAAAATCTTATTGAGATACTCAAAGCAAATCCCCGCAAGATAGTTTTCACCGAAGGCTCGGACGCACGTATCCTTGAGGCGTCTGCGAGACTCAAAAAGGACGGCTTCCTTACGCCCGTTCTCGTCGGCAATGTCGATGAGGTCAAGGCGGCTGCCGCAAAGGGCGGCTTTGATATAGACGGGCTTGATATAATCGACCCAGTCACCAGCGACCTGATGGACGCTATGGTTGAAAAAATGGTTGAGCTGCGCAAGGGCAAGATGACTGCCGACGAATGCCGCGCAAGCCTCATGAAGAGCAACTATTTCGGCACCATGCTCGTCAAGATGGGCTATGCCGACGCACTGCTTGGCGGCGCGACTTATTCCACCGCCGATACCGTCCGCCCCGCGCTCCAGCTCGTCAAGACGAAAAAGGGCGCAAATCTTGTAAGCTCCTGCTTCATCATGGTTCGCGGCGATGAGATGCTGGCTATGGGCGACTGCGCTATCAACATCTCCTATGAGGACAAGAAGGACAAGGAAGGCAACGTCGTCCTGACCGCCGCGCAGCAGCTTGCCGAGGTTGCCGTTGAGACGGCAAAGACCGCAAAGGTCTTCGGCATTGACCCGAAGGTCGCAATGCTGTCCTACTCCTCCAAGGGTTCCGGCAAGGGCCCGGCGGTTGACCTTGTGCGCAATGCGACGGCAATCGCAAAGGAAATGGCTCCCGATGTGGCCATCGACGGCGAGATGCAGTTTGACTGCGCCGTTTCTCCCGTTGTCGGTCAGCTCAAGTTCCCCGGCAGCAGCGTTGCGGGCTATGCGAACACATTCATTTTCCCCGAAATACAGTCCGGCAACATCGGCTATAAGATCGCGCAGCGTCTCGGCGGCTTTGCCGCATACGGCCCCATTCTTCAGGGACTCAACGCACCTATCAACGACCTCAGCCGCGGCTGCAACGCGGAGGAAGTCTACCAGATGGCGATCATCACCGCCGCACTCAAGTAATTGAAATAATCAAAAAAGGAGAGCGGGTTGCTTCCGCTCTCCTTTTTTCTGCTGTCCGGAGAGTGAATTATGGATCCGATCAAAAACGGGAGAGAGTACTATATGTCCCTTGCGCTTGCACTGGCTGAAGAGGCGGCTGACAACGGAGAGGTTCCGGTAGGCTGCGTGATCGCCGACGCCGGAGGAAAGGTCATAGGCAGGGGCAGAAACAGACGGATAGAAAAAAACGACGCCACCGCACACGCGGAAATGGAGGCGATACGCGAAGCTTCCGCCGCGCTCGGCGATTGGCGGCTTGACGGCTGCACCATGTATGTCACGCTTGAGCCGTGTCCGATGTGTGCGGGCGCGATAATAATGAGCCGTGTTCCGACACTCGTTTTCGGCGCGCGTGAAGCGCTCACCGGCTCTGTCGGAAGCGTTATAGACCTGTTTTCGGAGAAATACGGCCACTCACCGGCAGTGTTTGCGGGTGTTTGCGCCGAGGAATGTGCGGCGGTGATGAAAGATTTTTTTGCGGGGAAAAGGCGAAAAAACAACAAAAAAGTGTTGCAGCCTTTTATAGAATGATATATAATATATATTTGGCTGCATACAGGGCATTAGCGGTGTAATACAAAAAGAATTCAGGCTGCGGTTCAGCCGCTTTTCGTGAAATACTCAGGGTATAGCAGGGAAAAGCGCCGTTGCCGGAAAGTGGTTTTTCACCGATTGATCTTGCCGCGTTATGCGGCGCGGCCATAGAAATGTTTTTGGAGATTTGTTTTTATGCTGAAACCGCAAAAACTTACAAAAAGACAGTTTTGGTTCATCATATTCGCAGGCATCTGCATTATAGTGTTTTTTGCCGCGGCGGTGGTGTGTTCATCGCCGACGATCGAGCTTAACGGGAGCGACCATGTTTATCTTGAACTGGGCGAGAAGTATGAGGAAAAAGGCGCCGTTGCAAAGGACCCGAACGGAAATGCGCTGCCGGTGGGCATTTCATGTGTGGTTGACAGCAATGTCGTCGGGGATACGGAGATAGTCTATTCCGCAACTTACCTCGGCAAGAGAGCGACCGTGAGCAGGATAGTTACCGTGCGAAACGGCAAATAAAAAATTTCGGAGTCCGGTCAACGCGGGGAATGTTTCCGCGTTGACCGTTTTTTTTGCGTCTTCGGCGCACAATTGCCGGTTCCATTTTACATAATTGTGTGTTAATATCTAATTAATTGTGTGCAGCCGCAGGAAATATTGCACGAATACGGATGCAGGACGGATTTGGAGGAATTACCATGGACAACGGCGTTTTCAGAAAGAAAAGCATAGAAAGGATCTCGTCGCCGGAACAGCTCAACGATTATATACGCGTATCGAATCCCGGAATATGGCTGCTTCTGGCGGCCATCGTGATCCTGCTTGCGGGCGCTTGCGTGTGGGCGGCGTTCGGTACGATAGAAAGCGGCATAACCGTGTGCGCCGTGAGCAGCGGCGGAGAGACGCTGTGCTACATCCGCGAAGCCGACAGGGAAGCCTGCGGGGCTGGTATGCCCGTTGAGATAGACGGGGAGCGCTATACCCTCGGCACGCTGTCGTCCGTTCCCGAAAAGGCGGATGAGGAACTTCCGGAGTACGCCATGCATATAGGCGGGCTTATAGAAGGCGAGTGGGTGTACAGTGCCAAGGTCGGCGCGGAGCTTCCCGAGGGCGTATACACCGCCAGGATCATTACGGAACAGGTGAACCCCATGTCCTTTGTTTTTGACTGAGGAGGGGTGCAATGGCAGAAAGAAAAGTAAAGACCCCGGTAAAAAAAGGCTGGGCAAGGGTGCCGGTGGTCATGCAGATGGAAGCGCTGGAGTGCGGCGCGGCGTCGCTGACGATGGTGCTTGCGTATTACGATAAATGGATACCGCTTGAGCAGGTGCGTTCCGATTGCGGCGTGTCGCGTGACGGGTCGAACGCGAAAAACATCCTTGTCGCCGCACGGAGCTACGGACTGAAAGCGCAGGGCTACCGGCTTGAGCCGGAGGAGCTAAGGGATGGAGGACAGTTCCCTTGTATAGTGCATTGGGATTTTAACCACTTTGTCGTCTGCTGCGGCTTCAGGGGGAATAAGGTTGTCATCAATGACCCTGCAAAGGGTACGCTCAGCCTGTCGATGGAGGAGTTTGACCGCTCCTTTACCGGCGTGTGCCTTATGTTTGAGCCGACGGAGAGCTTTGAACCGGGCGGAAAGCCGAAGAGTATGCTTGCCTTTGCAAAGGAGCGCCTTAAGGGCGCCGCTCCGGCGATCGCGTTTGTTGTACTCACAACGCTTATTTCATCGCTTATTGGCGTTATAAACCCTGCGTTTACCCGCGTTTTCTATGACCGGCTGCTGACGGGCAGAAATCCGGAATGGTTCATGCCGTTTATCATCGGCATGAGCGCCGTCGCCGTTTTGCAGATAGTCACTGCGACGGCCGATGCGCTTACTCAGCTTAAAATAAAGGGTAAAATGGCGGTCATCGGCAGCACGTCGTTTCTCTGGCGGGTGCTGCATATGCCTATGGAATTTTTCTCTCAGCGTATGGCGGGGGATATCCAGCAGCGGCAGAACGACAACGCAAGCATAGCCAATACCCTTATAGGGACGCTTGCGCCGCTGGTTTTGCAGGCGGCAATGATGGTGTTTTACCTTGCGGTCATGATGCGGTACAGCTGGCAGCTGACGCTTGTGGGCGTTGTCTCAATCGTTGTTGATTCCTTTGTGTCGCGCCTGATCTCAAAAAAGCGCATCAACATCACAAGGGTGCAGATGCGCGACATGGGCAAGCTTTCAAGCGCCACCGTAGCCGGCATTGAAATGATAGAAACGATAAAGTCAAGCGGCACCGAAAACGGATATTTTGAGCGCTGGTCGGGCTTCCAGGCAAGCGTGAACACCCAGAACACCAAGTTTTCAAAGCTGAACAATATGCTCGGCATGATCCCGACGATAGTGAACGCCCTGACGCAGACGGCGGTTCTGATGCTGGGCGTGTGGTTTGTCATGTGCGGCAGCTTCACCGTCGGCAAGATAACCGCGTTTCAGCTTTATCTGGCCTCGTTCATTGCGCCCGCAAGCTCCCTTATCTCCGCCGGACAGACCATCCAGGAGATGCGTACAAAAATGGAGCGTGTCGAGGATGTTATGAAGTATCCCACAGACGTCGGCTGTGAGGAGCGGGGGAGCAGCGAAGACGTGGAATACAGCAAGCTCAACGGCGGGATAGAGCTTAAAAACGTGACATTCGGCTATTCAAAGCTTGCGCCCCCGCTTATTGAAAATTTCAGCATGAAGCTTGCGCCGGGAAGCCGCGTCGCTTTTGTCGGTGCATCGGGCTGCGGCAAATCCACGCTGTCAAAGCTCATTTCCGGTCTGTACCGGCCGTGGAGCGGGGAAATACTTTACGGCGGCAAGCGCCGTGAGGAAATAGACAGAAACGTCTTTACCGGCTCTCTCGCGGTCGTCGATCAGGACATAATCCTTTTTGAGGATACCATTGCAAACAACATAAAGATGTGGGACAAGACCATAGAGGACTTTGAGATGATAATGGCGGCGCGGGACGCAAAGCTGCATGAGGATATCATGATGCGCGACGGCGGTTATCAGTATGTGATCACCGAAGGCGGCAAGGATTTCTCCGGCGGTCAGCGCCAGCGTATGGAGATCGCCCGCGTACTTGCGCAGGACCCCACCATTATAATTATGGATGAAGCGACATCGGCGCTTGATGCGCGCACCGAGTACGAGGTGGTCAACGCCATAAAGGACAGGGGCATCACCTGCATCGTGATCGCCCACAGACTTTCGACGATCCGCGACTGCGACGAGATAATCGTTCTCGATCACGGCAAGGTCGCCGAGCGGGGGACACATTCTGAGCTTATGTCGCTCAACGGCATGTACGCACAGCTTGTGACAAGCGAATGAAAGGAGGCGTTTGAATGGGCTGGTTTAACGATCAGATACAGGACAGAAAAATAAAGGACGACGAGGCTCTTGAAAACGCCTTTGCAAATGTCGTGTCCGCCGTTCTGGGCAAAAGAGCGGGCGCGTCTGACGAGAGAGAGATCGTTCAGGACGCCGTTGAGGATATTTTAAAATACTTCCACCTGACTGCCGGGGAGATACCGGATAATGTCACAAAAAAAGAAGAGCAGCTTGAGTATCTTCTGCGGCCGCATGGGATAATGACGCGCCGCGTCGAGCTGACGGAAGGGTGGTACAAGGACTGTGCGGGACCTCTTCTTGGCGTAAATACCGCCGACGGGAGCGCCGCCGCCCTTATTCCCGGCAGATTCGGAGGGTATTATTATACTGATGCCGCAAGCGGAAAGCGCGTGAAAATCAACAAAAAGACGGCGAAAAACATCGCGCTTGAAGCGGTGTGCTTTTATAAGCCGTTTCCGCTTCGCCCCATGGAGCTGTCCGATCTTTTCAGGTTTATAATAGAGTCCGTGCCCGTTTCCGCGGCGGCCGCCGTGCTTGCCGCGTCGGTCGCGGTCATGCTTGTAGGGATGCTGACGCCGCGGATAAGCTTTATCGTTATGGACAAGGTCGTGACGGGAAACAGCTTGCAGCTTCTGCTGAGCATTACCGTCTTTTCGGTGTGCCTGACGGTCAGCAAGGTCATGTTTTCCGCGATAGAATCCATGCTCAGCTCAAAGGTCTCGACACTGCTGGATCTTAAAACCGAGGCGGCCACGATGTCGCGTGTAATGTCGCTTCCGGCGTCGTTTTTTAAAAATTACAGCTCAGGGCAGCTTTCATGCAAAATGGAGTATATGAATTCGCTCAGCTCCATGCTGTTCAATTCCGTTTTCTCCACGTCGCTGACCTCGCTTCTGTCGCTTGTGTACATAACGCAGATTTTCAGGTATGCTCCGGCGCTTGTTGTTCCGGCACTCGTCATCATACTTGTGACGCTTGTTTTTTCCGTGATAACAACGCTTGCGCAGATGAAATATACGCGGCGTGAGATGGACGTTATAGGCAAGGAAAGCGGCATGACCTATGCCATGATAACCGGTGTGCAGAAAATAAAGCTTGCCGGTGCGGAAAAGCGTATGTTTTCCCGCTGGCTCGACCTGTACGCGCAGGAGACGCGCCTCAATTACGGCAGACCCGTGTTCCTGCGCCTCAACGGGGTGATAAACACCGCGATCACGCTTGCCGGAACGATAGCGCTGTATTTCTTCGCCGTTGAAAGCGGCGTGAGCATGGCGGAGTTCAACGCCTTCAACGCTTCCTATGCCATGATCTCCGGCGCGTTCCTTTCCCTTGCGGGCGTTGCGACGACCATCGCGGGCATAAAGCCGGTCATAGAAGAGGTGAAGCCCATAATGGACGCCCAGCCCGAGATAAGCGAGGGCAGACGCATCGTCACGAAGGTCAGCGGCAATATCGAGCTTTCAAACGTGTCATTCAGATATGCCGATAATATGCCGAATGTCATTGACAATCTCTCGCTGCAAATAAAATCGGGACAGTATGTTGCGATCGTGGGCGCGACGGGATGCGGCAAGTCCACCCTTGTAAGGCTTATTCTTGGCTTTGAAAAGCCGCAGAAAGGCTCAATATACTTTGACCGGCAGGATATCGAGCGCCTTGACCTCAAATCCCTGCGCAGCAGGATAGGCGTTGTCATGCAGAACGGCAAGCTCTTCTACGGCGACATTTTCTCGAACATCACCATATCCGCGCCGTGGCTCACGCTTGACGACGCGTGGGCGGCGGCGGAGACCGCAGGAATAGCGGGCGATATCCGCGCAATGCCCATGGGGATGCATACTATCGTTTCCGAGGGACAGGGCGGCTTTTCGGGCGGGCAGAAGCAGCGGCTGATGATAGCCCGCGCCATCGCCCCCAAGCCGAAGATACTCATTTTCGACGAGGCGACCTCTGCGCTTGACAATATCACGCAGAAAAAGGTGTCGGATGCTCTTGACGGGCTTAAATGCACAAGGATAGTCATTGCGCACAGGCTGTCGACAATACGCCAGTGCGACAGGATACTTGTCCTTGACAAGGGCAAGATAATCGAGGACGGCACCTATGACGAGCTTATCGACGACAACGGCTATTTTGCCGAGCTTGTCGAGCGCCAGAGAATTGATTGACCGCTGAACAGCGTATGCGATTGTTGAAACCGCATACGCTGAGTTTTTTTGGCTCTATGTCAATAGTTGGGGTAGAGCAAAAGAAGACCTAAAAAACAGGAGTGA
>UROG01000015.1 GCA_900549485.1 uncultured Eubacteriales bacterium | reverse complement strand
CTGGGCTTCCTGTAGTTATTCGCTTTTTAGTGTCTACTTTTACTTGACAAGTGCACCGGACATACAATCCGGGAATCTTTTTTATGTCAGTTGCTGTTTCGCGGAATATACGGAAGCAGGGACATGGCGGTCTGATATATCGGCATAGTCTGCAAAACGACCTTTCCCGGTCCTGTGACGACCGTATTGAATAGTCCCTCTCCGCCCAGCAGTACATTTCTTACGCCGCTTATCGTCTGCACATCCATGGAGCATGTACCGTCCATCATGGCAAGATAGCCGGTGTCGATAATGAGCTGTTCGCCGCTTCCAAGCGTTTTTTCGACCGCGCTGCCGTCGATTTCCAGAAACGCGAGGCCGTGACCGGAGAGACGCTGCATAATAAAGCCTTCGCCGCCCACAAGACCGGAGCCAAGCTTGCGCTGGAAGAATATCGACAGTTCGACACCTGCGGTGGAGGCAAGATATGCCGATTTCTGGCAGATCACTTCTTTGTCCGGCGTTATCTCGACAGCCACAATATTGCCCGGAAAGCTCGACGCAAACGCAATAGTCCCTGTGCCGCCTGTACAGGTGTAGGTGTTCTGGAAAAGGCATTCGCCCGAAACCATTCTTGAAAATACCTTTCCAAGCCCGCCGCCCGCCGTTTCCATAGCAATATTGGGCGTCATCCAGCTCATTGCGCCGGCTTCACACTTTATCTGTTCACGCGCTTCAAGCTCTACCTCGACAACGGGCAGAGTGTCGCCAAGTATTCTGTATTTCATAGGTCAAACCTTCCTGATCAAGTTATAAAACTATACCGTCCGGGGTTTTGTGCCAGAACTTTTTGAAAAACTCCCTCGTTTCGGTTGCAAGGATCACAAGGAACACTATTGCGATGTATTTCTGGTCGATTATGACTATCTCGGTGAAATAGAACATATACCCTATGACCGAGGAAAGGATAAGCGCAACGGGAATATACCACTTACGCCTGTCATAGATAAAGTATATGAGCGCGAGTATGTCCGCCAGGTAGAAATATCTCTCATGCATTCTGGGCAGAAGATACGGAATAAGCATGGCGGATATAAAAAACAGCTTTATGAGATCCTTATCATCCATTTCTTTCACGAAAGTTGCGCAGAAGTAGACAAAAAGTATCGCGGCGGCTCCTGCGGAGAACACGGAGACAACGCTGAAGCTTTCAAAATCCGCTCCCTCGAAGAAGCGCCAGATCGTCGGCGCGTTGTGAAAGAGAAAAGCATATTCCTGCGTCTGATGGGCATATATGCCGATGCAGCTTGCAAGACTCCTGCCCGCAAGAAGCGCCGGTATAAGCGAGATGAGATACACGGCGGGTATCCAGATAAGATGCTTCCACTGCACCTTGCCCATAAAGAGGGCTATGCCGAGGGCGGGGAGAATGAACACCGCCTGCATCTTGAAGCAGAACGCCGCCGTCCAGAATATGGCGCAGGGTCTGCCCTTGCCCTCGAGAGCCTTCAGCATGGACATGAGGCAGAACGTGACAAAGATCGCGTCGCACTGCGACCACTGCGCACTGTTTATCATAACGGTGGGCGCGGCAAGCGTCAGCACAAAGGACGCCATTTGCAGTCTCCTGTCCTCAACGCCGAACATCACTATCTTCATCACATAATATGCCAGCAGTACGTCAAAAAGACAGCTCAGCCCCTTTATCAGCATCATGGAGTTGAAGTTGATGCGGGAAAATATGAGAAGGATATATATGTACGGAAGATTATAGTCCCCTATTGAGGCGCACAGCGCCTCCCTGACGCTCATACCGCCGAGGGATTTGACCCACTCCTTCAGGAACGCGTCATAGTCGTCGGAAACATAGTACAGAAGGCTTACCCGTGCAAACATCACGCAGGCCGCGCATGCGCATCCGACAAGGAGCGTCAGCGCGTCAAAGCGCTTCTGCGCGATAAGTATAGCCTCGGAAGCGAAAAACAGCCCGCCGTAAAAGACTGCCGTGAACATGGGGTAGTACACATTCACCTTTTCTGCCGTGAGTATGACGAATATCCCGAACCCAACGGCAAGCACTGCGGCGACTGCATAAAGAAGCAGGGAGTTATCCGTAATTTTTTTCAGTTTAACAGCGGATGCGCTCAAACGATCACCTTCCAAATAAAATTCCGTACCGTTACGGGAAAAGAATAACAAAAGATCTTACCATATACGCTCAGTGCGCAAAATCATTCGCGGGTAAGCCTGTCAAAAAGCTCCTCGGCGCTGTTTACCATAACAGTCGCGCCTGACTGGGCAAGCTGCTGTGCGCTGCGGAAGCCCCACGTAACGCTTATGCAGTCCATCCCGGCGTTTTTCGCGGTCTCTATATCGACCTCGGTGTCGCCTATGTAAACACACCTGTCAAGCGGCACGTTCATTTTCTTCGCCGCGGCAAGAACGCTGTCCGGCGCGGGCTTTCTGCGGACGTCCTTGCTCTCGCCCACGGCAAGCTCAAGAAGGCCGGAGAAAAACGCCTCCGCCAGAGGCTGCACCGCACTGTCCGGCTTGTTGGAGATGACCGCCTGCTTTGCACCCATCGTTTTGAGCTTGCGCATCATTTCCGATATGCCGTCATACGGCGCGGTCTTTATGCGGCAATGCTCGTTATACCACGGCACATAGAATGCAAGCACCTTTTCCACCGTTGCCTCGTCCGTTCCAAGCGGACAGGAGAGCGTAATAAGCCGCTTCGCGCCGTTTCCAAGATACTGCGCGACTGCCTGCTGCGTCACGGCAGGAAACGAAAAATGCGAAAGCGCGTAATTCACACTGTCGCAGAGATCGCCGAGGGTGTCAAGGACGGTACCGTCCATATCGTATAAAATTGCATCGTATTTCATATCCGTTCACCGTTTTCTATTCTTTGTGCGGCTATTATACCTTTATTTTATATATATTTCAAGCTTATCAATCAAATGTGAGATTCCAGATGCAGCCGTCCGGCAGCGGTCTGTCCGAGCATACATACTCATTGCCGTCCGCCGACGGGAAGCGTATCTCACACTCTGCCGCGCCGAGAGCCGCGCCGACGGCTTCTGCCGTGCGCATAGCCGCGGCTCTGTCCGCCGATATGACCTCACGCACAAGAGCCTTTCCGCCGTCAATGTACGCCGCGCATACCCCGCTTTGCGTCATGAAAAAACCGCCGCCGTATTCCTCAAAAAGCCGTTTTTCAAATTCAAGCGCGGGAGCCGAAAGAATGACATGCGACCGCCTTCCGATCGCTTCTTCGCGCCGGTGCGCATACTCCGCCGCTGAAATGCGCACGGCTTTCCCCGCCGCTTCGGTCTTTACCGTAAGCTTTTCGCATTTAAGGGTATATCTGAAATCCACAAGCCGTTCGTACCACGCGTAAAGACTTTTTTCTTCCGGAAGACACGTCACGATATCCGCGCCGCGCCGCTTTGAAAGCTCATACACCGCCTTCACAAGCCGCTCCCCTATTCCGCGCCGCCGGTATTTTTCATAAACCCCGACGCCGTAGATATAGCCTATGCGCAGACGCTTACCCCCGTCGGCAAGCTCCTGCCCGTCGATGAGATATGCCGCGCCCGCTATCTCGCCGTCAACAAACGCCGCAGTGCCGGCACCGATATCCGGCAGGGCTGTAAAAAAGCTTTCTGCCGCGCTTTCGGTATCGTCAAAAACCGCCGTCCACAGCCGTATAAGTCCCGGCACATCCGCCGTGCGGTACTCACGTATTGCCGCATCGTTCATTTTTGCACCTCGCGTCGTACTTCGTAAGCAGAAATTCGGGTTTGTAGCTCATTTTTGAAAAACGCAGCGACTCGTTGTCCATATCCTCTTCGCGGTTCAGATATTTAAGCTCAGGATGCTTTGCCAGCATCATGCGCGCCATCTCCCGGCACACCATCGAATATGCCCCGTCAAAATCGGCGAAGGCCTTTTCAAAATGCACGTCAAGCGTATCGCCGCAGGTCATTTCGCCCGCGGAGAAGCCCATGATCTCGCCGTCGGCGATCAGTACGCCGCCCTCAAGCCCAAGCTGCTCATAAGCGGCAAAGCCCCTTGCAATGGCGTCGTATTCATATGCTATGCCGGCATCAAGCCTGTCCGCGTTCTCATCGTTCCATTTTTTCAGCATATCCGCACAGTCGGGTATGAGCGCCCTCGTAAGCGGAACAAACTTCCACTCATGCTCCGCTTCAAAGCGGTTGCAGTGATTTCGCTTGCCGTGAAGCGCGTGTCCGGAATATGTGGCAAGCTTTTCGGCGGAATAAATATAATCCGCAAAGAACCTGTTCTCACGGAATACGAATTTCCCGGGAAACTCCGCCTCAACGGCGGCGCGCTGCTCCTCGGTGAGACCGAGCATACAGAACTCCTCGCCGAAATCTGCGGCGTATTCTATGATCGCGTCCAGCGCCGGACGCAAAGGTCCCAAACCGACTGGAAAAGAAAAGCACGGTACTGCGCCGCAGTTGTGGATAAGCAGTCTCTCGTCAAACCTCGCCACGCGCTGCGGGTATTTTTTCAGCCACATATACATATTGCCGAAATTGAAATCCGCGCTGCGGCTGTTTTCACTTTTCAGTATTCTATCCGCCCACGGTCTGTCCTCAAGGGTAAGTTCTTTGAATTCAAGCATTTATCAGCAGCCGTAGGTGTTGACGCAAACGGCCTTTATCTCCTTTCTGAGTATACGAAGGTCGGAAAACGCTTCCGGCCTTTTGGAAACATCTCTCAGCAGCGCCGACGGATGGTACGTCGCCATAATGCGCCGCCCGTATCTGTCGAACCACTGCCCATGCTCCCGCGTTATGCGGAAGCTTTCGCTTATGACGGCGCAGGCGGCTATCCTGCCCAGACACACGATAATTTTCGGGTTCACAAGGTTTATCTGCTTTTCAAGCCATTCGCGGCAGGCTTCCTGCTCGTCCGGCTTCGGGTCGCGGTTGCGCGGCGGGCGGCACTTGACGATATTGGCGATATACACCTTGCTTCTGTCAAGGTCGATCATCTCAAGCATACTGTCAAGCAGCTTCCCCGCCGGACCGACAAACGGTATTCCCTGCAGATCCTCCTGTTCGCCGGGGCCTTCGCCGATAAGCATCACCTCCACACGTTCATTGCCTGCGCCGAAAACGACGTTATGGCGCGTCTCGCACAGCCTGCAACGGCGGCAGCCGTCACATTCATTTTTAAGGCTGTCCCAATTTTCGCTCAAAGTGTATTCCTCCGATATTTTTTCATACTGATTCGCATATACATATAATTGTTGCATTGGAAGCGTTCAGGTAGTATAATATAGCAGTTAAAGTCAAGGCGTGATCGCTTTACGGACAATATTTTATCATTTTGCTTTCGTAATATCAACAACTTTGACCGCCGCAGGAGCGGTCGGAAGCAAAATTCGATTTGGAGAACAATATGCTGGATTTTGAAAATTATATGTCCCCCGGAAGAAAGGGACATCTTATAGGTATCGGCGGCGTATCCATGTCCTCGCTGGCAGAGGTGCTGTGCGGAATGGGCATAAGCATTACCGGCTCCGATATGAACGAAAACAACCCAAACGTCATATCTCTCAGGAAAAAGAACATCCCCGTTTTTATCGGTCACAGACCTGAGAATATAGGTGAAGATGTTGATTTCATCGTGAGAACCGCCGCTGTTCACGACGACAATCCGGAAATAATCCGTGCGCACGAGGCAGGTATTCCCGTTTTTGAGCGCACGCAGGCTTGGGGCGCTATCTCCAAGGACTACACCAACGCGCTGTGCATATCCGGCACGCACGGCAAAACGACAACCACCTCCATGTGTACGCACATCCTTATGGCGGCGGAAAAGGACCCCACCGTTATGATAGGCGGCACTCTGCCGCTGCTGAAGGCCGGTCACAGGGTAGGTCACGGCAACACGATAATTATGGAAGCGTGCGAATATTATAATTCCTTCCTTTCCTTCCACCCCACAGTAGCCGTCATCCTCAATATTGAGGCCGATCACCTCGACTTCTTCAAGGATCTGGAGGATGTTGAAAAATCGTTCCGCGCTTTTGCCGAGCGCACTCCCGAAAGCGGTACGGTCGTTGCAAACTATGACGATAAGAACACGATGGATACCATCCGCGGCATCGACCGCAATGTGATCACATTCGGTCTTACGCCGGAGGCTGACGTCTACGCGGAAAACATCAAATTCAAGGGTGCAAATTCAAAGTTCGACATAATGTATAACGGGCAGCTTTTTACCGACGTTATCCTGCATGTCCCCGGTATGCACAACGTCAAGAACGCGCTTGCCGCCACCGCCGCCTGCATAAGCGTCGGCATACGTCCCAGCTCTGTCAAATATGGTCTGGCTGGCTTCAACGGCGCGGGCAGACGCTTTGAGTTCAAGGGCAAATTCAACGGCGCGGATATATACGACGATTACGCCCACCACCCGGGTGAGCTGAAAGCGCTGCTGGACGCGGTGGAAATGCTCAACTACAAACGCAGCATCGTCGTGTTCCAGCCGCATACCTTCAGCCGCACCGCCGCGCTGTTCAACGATTTTGTGGAGCAGCTAAAGCGTCCCGACGTCCTGCTGCTGGCGGAAATATTTGCCGCAAGAGAGACGAACACTATCGGCATTTCCTCGGGCGATCTTGCCAAGGAGATAGGCAGGGCAAGCTTTATTCCAAGCTTTGACGGCATCGAAAACGTGCTTCGAGCCATTGCCCGCCCCGGCGATATAATCCTCACCGTGGGTGCAGGCGACGTCTACAAGATCGGCGAGAACATAGCGGAGGAGTAAACGCCGGACGCAAAACGGAGTATTTACTGCAAACATAAAGGAGGGTTCTGCCCTCCTTTTTAAGTATGATTCTGGGGGAGAGATTATATGCCCGCTTCAAAACGCAGATACGATATTGACCTGTGCCGAGCTTTTGCCTGCCTTATGGCGATCGCCACACACATACCGGATATTTGCTCCGCCGAGGCGCTTTCGCCGCTCACGGCCGATCTGCGCTCATGCTTCATTTACTTCTGCCGCGCCGTCATTCCGATTTTTTACATGGTGACCGGCAGCCTTTATCTCGGTAAGGAAACGGCGGATGTCGGAAAAACCGTGAAAAAGGCTTTCAGGCTCCTGCTGCTCTTTCTTGTCTGGTCGGCGCTTTATATTGCAAGGTCGCAGTTCCTTTTCCAAACCTACCACACGTTCAACGAGTTCTATTCGGCGCTTTTCACCGGACATTACCATCTCTGGTTCCTCACCGCGCTTGCCTCGGCGTATTTCTTTCTGCCGCTGCTTCACGGCGCGATCCACGGAGCAAAGGTAAGTCTCAGATATATAATCATTCTTTTTATCGCCCTTGCTATCGTCAAATACAATGCCGAAATCTTTGTTCCGGACATATGGCGCGGACCGCTTACCATGTTCTCGGCGAATGTTGTGCCTATTCTGGTGTACATGCCCTACGGCTACTACCTTTCAAAGCGCGAGATCACCGGTAAGCTTACCGCGGCTCTCGGCGCGCTCACGCTGCTTGTCCTGCCGCTCTGCGTATGGCTTATAAAGCGCTATGACGGCGTCATACCCAATCTCACAAGCGGGACAATGCTGCCTCCGTCGATAATGCTCTTTGTATGCTCCTCGTTCGTTTTCGTGCTGTGCAGATACATTGCGGGCAAATCGGCAAAGCCGAACGGGTTTATCATGCAGCTTTCCGGTCTCAGTCTCGGCATATACCTCATCCACCCCTTTGTCATCGACGAGATATACCGCCTTGAATACATCGGCGCACTTCCGGCGCTGTTCACCGAAAGTATGCAGTATCTCCGCTATCCGTTCATTTTCATCGTCACGGCCGCGCTTTCCTTTGTGCTGTCGTATATACTGAAAAAAATACCGGTTCTGAAAAAGCTTGTTCTCCAATAACGCCGGCTCCCACGCGTCAGGACGCCGCCTTATACCGGTCTGCCGTTGAGTACGGCTTTTGTGAGCGTATCGCCGGAATAGCAGAGCTTGAGCGAGAAAAACGGGCAGTCCGTATCAAGCAGGCGCAGGAAAATTTTGTCCCCCTCCCATATCGGGAGCGACAGCAGCTTTTCCTTTTTTATCCATTCAAGAACGCCCTCGTCACATTCCTTCACGTCGCCGGAAAAATCGGAGCATTTGAACAGGTGCATATACTCTGTTCCCCATTCGTCCGACACAAATGTAACTATTCCGCGGAACTGCCAGCTTTCGGCGGTCAGTCCCGTTTCCTCAAGCATTTCGCGGCGCATACATTCCTCCGGGGCTTCACCCTCCTCGAACTTGCCGCCTATGCCTATCCATTTATCGTGGTTTTCATCGTTGACCTTTTTGACGCGGTGCAGCATCAGATAGCTGTCACCGCGTTCAATATAGCAGAGGGATGTATTTTTCATGCTTCCTCCGCCGCTTTATCCGTCATATGCGAGAGGATCACGATATCCCCGTCCTCCGATTCCGTGAGCTTCAGAATACCCTTTTCAGAACGCAGCGTTATCGTCCCGCCGCCGCTCTCGCCGGAGACGCAGGTAAAGCTTTCCAGCGCAAAGTCGCTCGTATAATTATAAAAAGCGTCGTACTCCTCAAGATACAGCACGTTGTCCTTGCCCTCCGTCAATTTATCGGAGCTTATATTGCCGTGCTTTTCAAGAATCTTATCCACGGCGGCGCGGCTGTATTTATGCACGGGAACGGGCATTTCCTCAAGCGTCACATCGCCGAACGGCCAGCCCTCAAGCTTTTTGAGCGCCTCGAACTCTTTTTCGTCCTTCACGTCCTCCCCGCCGGGGAAATTGTGCAGGAAGAGCGAAAAGTCCATATCCCCTATCTTTTCGTAATCGGACAGGAGAAAACAGCACAGCGGATTTATCCCGCCGTCCTTTATGGCTTCAAATTGCGCACTGTACTCTGAAAGCGCTTCGTCGGAAAGCCGCTTTATCTCCTTCGCCGGCTCCGCCGCGGCAAAGCCCGCCGCACACACGGCAAGCGCCAAAATCAACATGAGCGAAATAATTTTTTTCATTTGATTTACCTCCGTTCAATATATATAATACGACGCGGGGAAAAATATCCATGTTCCTTTTTATATTAACAAACGCGCTCTTTTCACGCAACAATTAAATAAGCTGAAATAAAATTTTGCATATCGCTTGAAAAAACATTATTATATGTTAGAATGATTTTATTATGGAAAAACTGACTTCGAGAAAAAACGAATATATCCGCCGTCTCCGCGCACTTGCGTCCGACAGGGAGTACCGCAATGAGCAGGGTGAATTTGTCTGCGACGGGCTGAAGCTGCTCAAGGAAGCGCTGTGCTTCGGCGCCGCAGTGACGAGCGTGCTGTGGAAGAACGGTGCGGAAGTCCTCGCCGGACTTGAAAGCACGGCGCAGTATCTTGCCGGCAGCGAGCTTTTTGATTACGCCTCGCCCATGAAGAACAGTCCCGGCCCGCTCTTTACCGTGAAAATTCCCGCGCAGGACGCCGGTGCGCCGATAAAGAACGCCGTCGTCCTCGAAACAGTACAGGACCCCGGCAACGTCGGCACCGTCATACGAACCGCCAACGCCTTCGGGCTCGGTGCGGTCATTCTCACCGGTGAGTGCGCCGACCTGTATAACCCCAAGACCGTCCGCTCCACCATGGGCGCGATATTCCGCCAGCGGGTGCTTACTGTTGACGCGGAAGGGCTTGAGCGACTGCTTGAGAGAAATTCCCTCCCGCTCTACGGTGCAGCGCTGCACCGCGACTCCGCCCTCCTGACGGCGATCGACGTTAAAAACGCCGCCGTCGCAGTAGGCAGCGAGGGGAAGGGTCTGAGCGAGCGCCTGCTTTCGCTCTGCGATAAGACTCTGTTCATACCTATGCAGCCCGACAGTGAATCGCTCAATGCCGCCGTCGCCGCGTCGGTCATAATGTGGGAAATGACAAGATAATTATAATAGAAGAAACTCGGTTTTTGCCGGGATGAAAGGAAGCTGCGGAAATGTCCTCTCTCAAATATTGGATATGGTTGTCCTCCGCCGAAATAAGCGCGGACGCAAAGGCCGCCGTACTCATGCATTACGGCGGTGCAGATCGCGCCTTTCTTTCGCCGACGGGTGATTTTTCCGCAGTCGGGCGTCTTTCAAAGCGCGACAGGGAGCTTCTGGAAAAACGCGATATGACTATGGTTGACCGCATACTCGAAAAGTGCGATATGCAGGGTATAGATATCGTAACATATCAGGATGCACGTTATCCGCGGCGTCTGCGCAGTATATACTCCCCGCCCGTGGCGCTGTACGTAAAGGGCAGGCTTCCCGCAATCGACGAAAACGCGGTCATAGCCGTCGTTGGCACGAGAGAAGCAAGCCCCTACGGCATAAAGATGAGCCGCACTATTGCCTGCGGCATTGCCCGCTGCGGCGGTATGGTCGCGTCCGGACTTACCCGCGGCATAGACGCGGCCGCGGCGGAGGGGGCGCTGTACGGCGGCGGCGTTGTGATAGGCGTACTCGGCACGTGCCACGCTAAGGACGAGAGCGCGCTTGCCGCAGAGGTCGCAGGCAGAGGCGCGCTTATAAGCGAGTACGCGCCCTATACGGAGACGAGAAGGCTCCACTTTCGTGAGCGCAACCGCATAACCTCCGGCATATCGGTCGGCGTTGTGGCGGTCGAAGCGCCCGAGGGCAGCAACACGCGCCTTTTCGTGCAGGAAGCCGCCGAACAGGGGCGGGAGATTTTCGCCGTACCCGGAAACGCGGACGCGGCAAATTCCGTTGAGACGAACAGCATGATAAAGGACGGTGCGCACACCGTCACCTGCGCCTGGGAGATACTTGAGGAATTTGAGGGCATGTACCCCGGAAAAATCAGAAAGGCGCTCTCCTCCGACAGCGCCGAAGCCGTTGAATATGCCAGATGCGCCGTTCCCGCAAAGCACTATTCAGCGCATGAAAAACACAAACCGACAAAAAAAGAAGTTGACAAGCCACAAAACACAGGATATATTGACTTGCAAGAACAGCTGAGTGATCTCAGCGAGAACCAGCTTAAAATAATAGCGGCTATCGAGAAGTCGGCAAGTCATATTGACGATATAATAGAAAGCACCGGTCTGAGCGCTGCGTGCGTCCTGTCCCAACTCACGGTTCTGGAGATAAAGGGATATGTGCGCAGGGAGGCCGGAAGACGGATAGTTCTTAATATCACGAAGAAGTGAGGATCACCCAATGGCAAAAGCAAAGGACCTTGTGATCGTTGAGTCCCCTGCAAAAGCAAAAACGATTGAAAAATATCTGGGAAGCGGATACAAAGTCACCGCGTCTATGGGACACCTGAGAGATCTGCCCAAGAGCAAAATGGGCGTGGACATAGAGCATGATTTTGAGCCGCAGTATATCCCGGTCAGAGATAAAAAAGAGCTTATCGCAGAGTTGAAAAAGGAATCGAAAAAAGCGCCCACCGTCTATCTCGCAACGGACCCTGACCGCGAAGGCGAGGCCATTTCATGGCATCTCAAGGAGCTGCTGGGGCTTGACGACGAAAAGGCGCGCCGCGTCACGTTCAACGAAATTACGAAAAAGGTCGTCACAGAGAGTATACAGAATCCCCGCGACATTGACCAGAACCTTGTAGATGCGCAGCAGGCAAGGCGTATTCTTGACAGGCTTGTCGGCTATGAGCTTTCTCCCCTGCTCTGGCGCAAGATCAAGACAGGGCTTTCTGCGGGGCGCGTACAGTCCGTTGCGACAAGAATGGTTGTCGATAAAGAGGACGAAATAAAGAACTTTGTCAGTGAGGAATACTGGAACCTTGACGCAATGCTCCGCTGCGGCGAGGGCGGCTTTACCGCCCGCTTCCACGGCAAAGGCGACAAGAAGACGGAGCTTAAAAGCCGTGAGGACGTTGATACGGTCATAAACGCCGTGTCGGTCTCCCCGTTTACCGTCAAAACAGTCAAGCGCGGTGAAAAGCAGCGTTCCCCTGCGCCCCCGTTCATAACCTCCACCTTGCAGCAGGAGGCGTCGCGCCGCCTCGGCATGACCCCGAGACGCACAATGTCGATCGCGCAGCAGCTCTATGAGGGCATTGAGATAAGCGGTCACGGCAGCGTTGGTCTTATCACGTACATGAGAACGGACTCTCTACGTCTTTCCGACGTGGCTCTCGAAGCGGCGAAAAATTATATTGTCGGGCGCTACGGTGAAAAATACTACCCCGGAAAACCGAGAACCTTCAAAACGAAGCACGGCGCTCAGGATGCGCACGAGGCCATACGCCCCACCGATGTTTTTCTCTCACCCGACGTTGTGCGCAAGGATCTCACGCAGGAGCAGTACAGGCTGTACCGCCTTATCTGGGGGCGCTTTACCGCCTGCCAGATGGCAAACGCGGTGTATGACAACGTATCCGTTGACTGCGTTTCGGCGGACTATGTATTCCGCGCCAACTATTCTGAGCTCAGGTTCCCCGGCTTTACCGCCGTATATGAGGAATCCAAGGAGGAGGAAAGCGCCGAGCTTGCAAATCCGCTTCCCTCTCTGACGGAAGGGCAGACGCTCACGCTTGAAAAGCTGCTGCCCGATCAGCAGTTTACTCAGCCGCCCGCCCGCTACACCGAAGCGACGCTTATCCGTGCGATGGAGGAAAAAGGCATAGGCCGCCCCTCGACATACGCGCCTACCATAACGGCCATTACTTCACGCGATTATGTTATAAAAGAGGGCAAATATCTCCGTCCCACCCCGCTCGGCGAGGTCGTCACGCAGCTTATGAAGGATCATTTCCCCGATATCGTTGACGTCCAGTTCACAAATCAGATGGAAGAACGGCTCGACGAGATAGAGGGCGGCAAAGTCGAGTGGAAAAGCGTCCTCAAGGATTTCTACAAGGATTTTGACGCCGAAATGAAGAAGGCTGAGAGCGATCTTGACGGCGTGAAGATAAAGGTTCCGGATGTTCTCAGCGATGAGTACTGCGATGTCTGCGGCAAGCAGATGGTAGTAAAAAAAGGCAAATTCGGCTATTTTCTTGCCTGCCCCGGCTTTCCGGAATGTACCTTTACAAAGCCCATTGTCGTCGAAATGCCCGGCAAATGCCCCAAGTGCGGCGGGAAGATCCTCAAGCGCACATCGAAAAAGGGCTATGTCTTCTACGCCTGTGAGCGCGGAACCGACTGCGGCTTTATCACGTGGGACGTACCCACTAAGGATTTCTGCCCTGCCTGCGGGAAAACGCTCTTCAAGCACAGCGGTCGAGGGCCGCTCAAATCGTTCTGCATAAACGAGGAGTGTCCCAACTTTGTCCCCGAGGACAAGCGCACGTACAAGAAGAAAACCCCTGAGGAAAAAGCGGCGGCAGAGGAAAGGAAAGCGGCAAAGGCGGCGGCGAAGAAGGCCGCCGAGGAAGAAAAAGAGGCTGCAAAGCCCGCCGCAAAGAAAAAAACAGCGGCAAAGAAAACCTCCGCCGAAAAGAGCAGTAAAAAGAAAGCGGCGGAATAACGGAACGGCCGGAAACGAGACAGATATATGAATACAGTAACAGTTCTCGGCGCGGGACTTGCCGGAAGCGAATGTGCATGGCAGCTCGCCAAAAGAGGAATACATGTAAGGCTTGTGGAGATGCGCCCGTTGAAAAGCTCCCCCGTGCATGTGACGGGCGAATTTGCGGAGCTTGTATGCTCCAATTCCCTGAGGAGCGACGAGCTTACAAATGCCGTAGGTCTTCTCAAGGCGGAGATGCGCAAAATGGGTTCGCTCATCATGGAAAGCGCCGACAAAAACGCCGTCGCGGCTGGCGGCGCGCTGGCGGTAGACCGCACGGGCTTCTCCGAATATATAACAAGGGCGCTGGAAGAGCACCCCAATGTTGAAATAATCCGCGCGGAAGCGGAGGAGATCCCCGATGGCGAGGTGGTCGTTGCGACGGGGCCGCTCTCCTCAGACGCTATCGCCGATGTGATAATGAAGCTCTGCCCCGACAGCGATCTGCACTTTTACGATGCCGTCGCGCCTATCGTCACGCTTGAGAGCGTTGATATGGACAGCGCGTTCTTTGCCTCCCGTTACGGCAAGGGTACTGCGGACTATGTGAACTGCCCGATGGACAAGGACGAATATCTTGCCTTCTGGGAGGAGCTTACTGCCGCGAAGGAAGCGGCGGTTCACGGCTTTGACGATTCCGGCGTGTTCGAGGGCTGTATGCCTGTCGAGGTCATGGCGCGGCGCGGCGTAGAGACGCTGCGTTACGGACCCATGAAGCCCGTCGGGCTTATCGACCCGCGCACAGGCGTTGAAAACTACGCCGTTGTTCAGCTTCGCAAGGACAACGCCGACGGTACGCTTTACAACATTGTCGGCTTCCAGACGCACCTTACGTGGGGTGAGCAGAAGCGTGTTTTTTCAATGATCCCTGCCCTTAAAAACGCAGAATTTGTGCGCTACGGCGTTATGCACCGGAACACATTCCTCAACAGTCCCAAGCTTCTGGACAGATACTACCGCCTCCGTTTGGATGAGCGCATAAGCTTTGCCGGTCAGATAACGGGCGTTGAGGGCTATGTTGAGTCCGCCGCATCAGGTATGCTCGTCGGTATTGAGACGGCGGCGCGGCTTCTCTCTCTGCCGCCGGTGGATTTCCCTCAGGAAACTGCGATCGGCGCACTCGGTCTTTACATCTCCGGCGGCAGTGTCGGGGAGTTCCAGCCGATGAACATAAACTTCGGCATAATTTCCCCGCTCGGCTGCCGTGTCAAGGGCAAGCGCAATAAGAACGCGGAGATCTCAAAGCGTTCTCTTGAGATAATAGATAAGCTTATGACAGGTGAGGTTTTCAGGGTATGAAAATAATATTGGACGCAATGGGCGGCGACAACGCACCGCAGTCAACGGTCAAAGGCGCGGTACGCGCAAAGCGTGAGCTGGGTGTGGATATTGTACTCGTCGGCATAGAAGAACAAATCAGAGAATGTCTTAAAAGCGAGGACTGCGACGGCATCGAGATAGTAAACGCCACGGAAATTATCACGATGAACGACGATCCCAGCACAGCCACACGCAGGAAGAAGGATTCTTCCATGGCGGTCGCGCTGAAAATGCTCAGCGAAGGAAAGGGCGATGCGGTCGTCTCTGCGGGCAGCACCGGCGCTCTGCTCACCGGCGCAACGCTCACCGTCAAGCGTATAAAGGGCATCCGCCGCGCGGCAATGGCGCCCGTTCTTCCAGCCGGCGAACACGGGGTCATGCTCATCGACTGCGGCGCAAATGTTGAATGTACTGCCGAATATCTGCTGCAATTCGCGTTTATGGGCAGTTTTTATGCAAAAAAGCTCATGGGCTGTGAAAACCCGAGGATAGGACTGCTCAATAATGGGGCGGAAGTGGAAAAAGGCGGGGAGCTTCAGCATCAGGCATATGCGCTGCTCGACGCCGCCGCAAAGGAAGGGCGCATAAACTTCATCGGCAACGTTGAAGGGACGGACGTCTTTTCCGGCAAGGTCGACGTCGTCGTTACCGACGGCTTCACCGGCAACATTCTTCTGAAAACCACAGAGGGCGTTATCAAGTATATCATGGGCGCGCTCAAGGGCGTTTTCTACAAGAGCACCGTCAATAAGCTTGCCGCCGCGGTTCTCAAAAGCGACCTTGCGCAGATGAAAAAATCAATGGACGTGAACGAGGTCGGCGGCACGGCGCTTGTCGGCATTTCAAAGCCCGTCATCAAGGCGCACGGCTCCTCCAACGACCGCTGCATCTTCGCCGCGATAAGACAGGCGGTGAATTTTGTTGACGCGGGTATTATCGCGGATATAAACGAAAACATCGAATACATGAAGCTCAAAACAGAGTAAGGCGGAAAAATGGACAAGCTTGAAGAGAAAATCGGATACAGCTTTAAAAACAGGGAGCTTCTCACCACCGCGCTGACCCACAGCTCCTACACCAACGAGCGTCATGAGTCCATCGAGTGCTACGAGCGTCTTGAGTTTCTGGGCGACTCCATTCTGGGCGTTGTGACGGCGGAATTTCTCTATCGGCATAAGCCGAAGCTTCCCGAAGGGCGCATGACGAGGCTCAGAGCAGAGCTTGTGTGCGAGGTCAGTCTGCACAAGGTCGCGCTCTCTATCGGGATAGGCAGATATATGCGTCTCGGCAAGGGCGAGGAACGCACCGGCGGAAGAGAACGTGCGTCCATCCTCGCCGATATGGTGGAAGCGATAATCGCCGCGATCTATCTTGACGCCGGTATGGACGAGGCGAAAAGGTTCATTATGGACAAAATCCTCAGGGACGCGGAGATAACCGATCAGCACCGTTCCGCCGACTACAAGACAGCTCTCCAGGAGCTTGTACAGCGCGACAGTGAAAGCCATATCGAGTATGAGCTTATCGGCGAAAGCGGTCCCGATCATGACAAGCGCTTTACATTCTGCGTGAAGATAAACGGCGCTGCCGCCGGTGAAGGCACAGGCAGGACGAAGAAGGAAGCGGAACAGCTTGCCGCGCAGAAGGCGCTGGAGGGGCTTGACGCATGAGCGCCAGAGAGAGCATTATTCCGGTGTTCGTGCCGCATCTCGGCTGCCCGAACGACTGCGTATTCTGCAACCAGCGCAGGATCTCCGGCAGCACCGCACCCGCAACTGCGGTGGATGTTGAAAACGCAATAAAAAACGCGGCCGCCTTGCCCCGCACGGGGGCAAAGCGGCAATTGGCGTTTTACGGCGGGAGCTTTACGGCGATCCCGACAGCGGAGCAGGAGTCTCTTTTATCCGCCGCCTATTCGCATCTGCTTGGCGGAGAGATAGATTCCATACGTCTTTCCACCCGTCCCGACGCCATTGATGCGGCAGTCCTCGCACGTCTCAGGCGTTACGGTGTCGAAACGATAGAAATAGGCGCGCAGTCAATGGATGAGCGCGTACTGCTTCTTGCCGGACGCGGCCACACCGCAAAGGACGTTGAAAACGCCGCCCGACAGATAAAAGAGGCGGGCTTCCGGCTCATTCTTCAGATGATGACGGGGCTTCCCGGCGCGGATGACGAAAGCAGCGCGGAGACCGCACGGCGCATTATCGCGCTTGAGCCGGACGGCGTGCGCATATACCCCACGGTCATTGTCCGCGACACTGCGCTTTTCGATCTGTGGCAGGCAGGGCGGTACGCCGAACATACGGTAGAGGATGCAGTGAGAGTGTGCGCAAGGCTTTTGCCGATGTTTGAAAAGGCAGGCATTCCGGTGATACGTCTCGGTCTTAACCCGACGGATGAGCTGTCCGGCGGCGCTGCCGTCGGCGGGGCATACCATCCGGCGCTAGGTGAGCTTGTCAAAAGCAGGATAATGCGCGAAAAGGCGGAAAAGCTGCTTGCGGGAACCCTCCCTGGCAGCAGCGTCACGCTTGGCGTGAACAAAAGCCGGATATCGCAGATGACCGGTCAGCACCGCTGCAACATGGAATACCTGAGCGGAAAGTTTTCGCTTAAGGAGCTGAAAGTAAAGCCTGCCGCCGTCGAAGCGGATGAAATAATAATACTGCCGTGACGCTGCAAGCGCCGAAAAACCGGCTGTCTCAAAACAACTTTGAGACAGCCGGTTTTGGCTTGTCAAAGAAGCAAGCTTCTTTGACAAAAAGGCTGCACTGCGCTCTGCGCCTCGGTTGTTCGCCACAGGCGAACAATTCGACACTCGCTCCGTGAGAAGAGTTTTCTCCGACGTACATGCCGCCGTAGAAAACGATTAAAACTATTTTTTGCCTGCGGGCAAAAAACTCTGCGAGGCGCTTTGCTGAATCAAAAAACCACCGAGAGTATATTCTGTACTTTCGGTGGTTTTAATTTTGGAAAATTTTGCTGGTTTACAAAAGCTCTGCAAAAAGGCGGAGGACGAGCTGGAGAAGCGTCAGGATAGAAGAACGCCCCTCGCGGTAGATATCCGTCACCTCGCGGCACTGTGAGAACGTCTTTTCAAAGTCCGCCTTTACGTCGGCGACGGCCTTGCAGCCGTAGAAGAAGCAGCCGTTTTCAAAATGATGGTACAGACTGCGGAAATCCAGATTTATTGTACCGCAGGCTGCCATTTTATCGTCGGCAACGCACATTTTCGCGTGGCAGAAGCCCGGCGTCCATTCGAAAATCCGCACGCCGCATTTGGCAAGCGGGGGATAGAACGATCTCGTTGCCTTGTAGACGACCTTCTTGTCGGGTATGCCGGGCGTGATTATGCGCACGTCAACGCCGCGCATCGCGGCAAGGCTCATCGCATGGATCATTTCGTCGGACAGAATAAGGTACGGCGTGATAAACCAGCAGTAATCCGTCGCCTTGTCAAGCATACTGATGTATACATCTTCGCCGATGTGCAGCCCGCTGAGCGGATTGACGGCATAGGGCGCAATATACCCTTCTGCGTTTTCTGCGGGCGGAACGGCGGGAAGATAGTCGGCGGTATTTTCGATATCTTCGTCGTTATTGAACACCGAGTTCCACATTTCAAGGAACGCCGCCGTGAGGCTTGCTGCGGCGGGACCGCTGATCTTTATCCCCGTGTCCTTCCACAGCCCGTAGGGGCTTGTGATATTGAAATACTCATCTGCCAGATTATATCCGCCGGTGAAGCCGACTTTCCCGTCTATGACGGTTATCTTGCGGTGATCGCGGTTGTTGAGAAAAAGCGTCACACCCAGCTTGAAGGGGTTGAACACACGGCAGTGTATTCCGCATGTACGGAGATATTTTGCAAAGTCTGTGTTTACAAAACCGATGGAGCCGGCGTCGTCGTAAAAAACACGCACCTCAACGCCTGCCGCGCTGCGTTCCTCCAGAACCTTCTGAATCCTGCTCCAGCTTTCGGCGTCCTCTATGGCGTGATATTCCATAAAGATAAACTTTTCCGCCTTTGAAAGGGCGTCAAGCTGTGCCTCAAGGGCATCGGCAGCGTCGGAATAGTACTCGACGCCGGAATCGTCATAAAGGGGATATCCGTCGTTTCTGTAAATGTAAGCGGCTATATTCCCCGCCGAGGCGTCGAGCGCACGGAAACGCTCAAGCACATCCTCGTTCTGCGGCAGCAGCGGCAGCAGAGCGGCGTTTGTGTCGGCATAGCGCTGCTTCATTTTTTTCGTCTGAACATTGTAGCCGATGAGAAAATAGCAGAAAACGCCGAAGAACGGGAAAGTCAGCATCAGAATAATCCATGGCATTTTCATGGACGAGGTTTTGTCCTGACTGTATATCCACAGCGAGAGAAAGAGCGCGACGGCGTTTGTCGCAACGCTGACCCATGTAAAATTTGATCTCAGATTATAAAAGAGAAAGAACCACAGACCGATGCTCAGCAGCAGGGACAAAATACAGAAGACCATGCGCTTGATGCCGTTTCTTGAGCGTGTTTTTTTCCTGACAGAGTGTGAGTCCATGTCTTTCTCCTTTCAATCACATGTAGACTTCAAAAGCGGGAGCGGATTATTTTGCAAGCTCGACCGCAGTGAGGGCGGCGACCTTCGCATTGTTCAGAACAAGCTGTATATTGCTCTCAAGACTGTCGCCGCCGGTCAGCTCAACGACCTTTGCCAGCAGGAACGGCGTAGTCTCCTTGCCGTGTATGCCCTGCTCCCTGCACTGTCTGAGGGCTTCCTCAATCGCCGCGTCGATAACGGCCTTGTCCATTGCATATTTTTCGGGGATCGGATTGGTGACGAGCATGCCGCCGCGGTATTCAAGATCCCTCTGCGCCCTGAACATTGCCGCCAGCTCTGCCGGGGTATCCACGCGGTAGTCAACGCCGAAGCCGCTTGAACGCGTGTAGAAAGCGGGCAGCTCCTCTGTGCCGTAGCCGATGACGGGAACGCCGTGAGTCTCGAGATACTCAAGCGTAAGACCGAGATCGAGAATGGACTTTGCTCCGGCGCAGACGACCATAACGGGAGTCTGGGCAAGCTCTTCAAGGTCAGCGGAGATATCCATGGTGGTTTCCGCGCCGCGATGAACGCCGCCTATGCCGCCGGTGGCGAATATCTTGATGCCCGCCATATGCGCGATTATCATGGTGGTGGTGACGGTGGTAGCGCCGTCGGCGCCTCTTGCGCAGAGTGCAGGCAGATCGCGGCGGCTTGCCTTGGCCACGGCGCGTCCGGCCTTGCCGAGATGCTCTATCTCCTCGCGGCTAAGCCCTGCTTTCAGCCTGCCGCCGATTATCGCTATCGTTGCGGGAACGGCGCCGTTGTCACGGATGGTCTGCTCGACCATGAGGGCAGTCTCGACGTTTTTCGGGTAGGGCATGCCGTGGGAAATTATGGTGCTCTCAAGCGCGACAACGGGTTTTCCTGCGTCAAGCGCGGCTTTGACTTCGGGTGCGATATCAAGATATTTGTTCATTTTTTATCTCCTTAATTTTTTTTTCATGCGGGGGTTTATCAAATTCCAGCGGTTTTGCCGCTGAGATAAGCAAAGTGAAGACTGCCGATATGAAGCGCAAGCTTCTCATCGGAGCTATTTTTTCCATGTGGACGGGGAAAACAGAACAAGCATGGGAAATATTTCAAGCCTGCCGAGAAGCATGGCAAGGGTCATTGTGATCTTGGACAGGTCGGAAAATATCGAGTAGTTACCGGCGGGACCGACAAGCCCCATGCCGGGACCCATGTTGGAAAGGCATGAGAGTATTGCGGTGAAGTTTGTGGCGATATCATGCCCGTCGAAGGAAACGACAAACGTGAACAGCAGCAGAAGCCCGAAAAATACGAGGGAAAAACTCAGCGTGGCGGACAAAACGTCTTTATCAACGCTTTTCCCGTCCATCTGCACACGGTAGACGCTTCTCGGGCGTATGCTCCGCTTCACATCAACGACTGCGCTCTTTACAAGCATGACCACGCGGGAGACTTTAAGCCCGCCGCCGGTGCTGCCTGCGCTTGCCCCGCAGAACATTATCAGCACAAGTATCCACTTGCAGTATTCCGGCCACTTCGTATAATCGGTGTTGCCGAAGCCGGTGGAGCTCATAAGGGAGTTGACGTTGAAGAACGCATATCGCAGCCCCTGCAAGACCCCGCCGTAGGAGTCCGCTATACCGGCGGTTATGGCAAGCGTAGAACAGACAATAATGAGAAGGTACCAGTGCAGCTCCTCGCTCTTGAGCGCGTCCCTGGCGCGGCCGATAAGTATAAGGTAATAGAGATTGAAATTTGCGGCAAAAATCATCATGAAAACGGCAATGACCGTATCAATATATGCGCTGTCCCAATAGGCTATGCAGGAGGCCTTTGTCGAAAATCCGCCCGTACCGGCGGTCGCCATTGCGTGAAGCATGGCGTCATAAAGATCCATACCGCCGAAAAGCAGGAAAATCATTTCGATAAAGGTCAGCGCAATATAAATGATATAGAGGATCTTCGCTGTCTGGCGCACTCTGGGGACGAGCTTGCCGACCGTCGGTCCAGGGACCTCGGCGCGCATTATGTGCATGGAATAGTTGCCGCTCATCGGCATTACCGCCATAATGAACACCAGCACGCCCATACCGCCTATCCAATGCGTGAACAGCCGCCAGAACATGCAGCCGCGGGAGAGCGTTTCCACGTTCTGCATGATAGACGCGCCCGTCGTGGTAAGACCGGAAGCCGTTTCAAACACGGCGTCGATATAGCTTGGTATTTCCCTGCTTATGACAAACGGCAGCGCACCGAAAAGCGACATGAGTATCCACCCGAGAGCGACTATCACAAACCCCTCTTTGGCATAGATAACATCATTTTCCGGCTTGAAGAGCATGAAAACGCCGCCGACGGCGGCGGATACCGCAATCGTGATCAGGAAGGGACGGGCGCTTTCGCCGTATATCAGCGCAACTGCCGCAGGGACGGCCAGCAGGGCGCACAGGCAGAACATGATAAGCCCGAGAACGCGAAAGATCATTTTTCGGTTCATTTGTCCACCTCTATCATATCGCCCAGCTGCTTTATCATGCCTGTCTTGGAAACGACGACCGCATGATCGCCGGGTTCAAGCACGGAATCGCCGTCGGGGATAATGGTTTTGCTGCCGTGCACAAGAGCGCTCAGCAGGACATTCTCTTTAAGGTGCAGCATTTTAAGCGGAACGCCTATGCACTTTTCGTTTCTTCCGACGATAAACTCAAGCGCCTCCGCCTTGCCCTCGGCAAGCCGGTACAGCGTTTCCATGGAGCTTCCCGCGGAATTATCCATTGCGCGGACATAGCGGGCGATCTGCTGGGCGATGAGCGCTTTCGGGGTAACGATGCTGTCAAGACCTGCGTTGGTCATGATTTCGCCGTAATATTCGCGGTTCACCTTCACGACGACCTTGTTCACACCGCAGCTTTTCGCGTACATCGAGGTTATGATGTTGTCGCCGTCGTCGCCGGTGAGCGCAACAAACGCATCGTAGCCCACAAGCCCCTCCTCAAGCAGTACGTCGCTGCTTGTGGCGTCGCCGCGGATAATTCTGGCGTTGGGAACAAGGTCGCACAGCTCGTCGCAGCGCGCTTTGTCCACCTCCATTATCGTCACCGCTATGCCGCTTTCAATAAGCAGCTTTGCGAGGCTTTCCGAAATGCGTCCGCCGCCCATTATCATGACATTCCTGACGGGCTTTTTGTACAGCCCGAGGGCGGTGAAAAATCTGCGCAGCTGTTTGGACGCGCCGGTGATGCTGAGCCTGTCTCCGGCCTTCAGCGTAAAAAAGCCGTTGGGGATTATCGCCTCGCCGCCGCGCTCCACAACGCTGACAAGCACCGTTGCGCCGAACAGGGAGCTGAGATCCTTGAGCATCACCCCGTCAAGCTTGCCGCCGGGAACGACACGGTGCTCCATTATCTCGACGCTGCCCTTTGAGAAAGCGTCCACGCGCACGGCGCCGGGGAAGCGGAGAATACGTGAGATTTCCTTTGCGCACTCATATTCCGGATTGACTATCACGGACAGACCGAGCGTTTCGCGCAGAAACTCCGTCTGCGAGAGGTATTCCGAATCCCTTATACGGGCTATCACGTGCTTTGTGCCGAGCTTGCGGGACGCTATGCCGCAGACCATGTTGACCTCGTCGCTCCTTGCGGCGGCCACGATAAGGTCGGCGTTTTCCGCACCCGCTTCAATGAGCGTTTCGGGATTGGTGATGCTGCCCTCAACGCATATAACGTCGAGCGCGTTGGATATGCCGTCGATAACTCTGATCTCCTTGTCGATGATCGTAACGTCGTGCCCTTCCGCCGCGAGTGTTTTTGCAACGGAATAGCCGCTTTTTCCTGCACCGGCAATAATTACTTTCATATTCATCCTCCGTGCGCGTTGAATCAGCGCACAAACACAGATCAGCTTGTCAAAAAAGTCCTGTAAGGACTTTTTTGAGTGTGCTTTCGGCGGCGGTTTATCCATTTTGAGACGGGTCTTGCCCCCCTCAAGCTCCCCCGCTGCTCTGTTATCTGACTTTAATACATGGTTTTTTGACAGTCTGAGATTCAGACTTGTTGAAAATACATTTTAACACAACACATCCGGTTTGTACAGCTTGAAACTCCGGCACAGCGTGTGGTAAAATAGATAAAAAATGCTGGAAGTGTTTCAATGTTTAACGGGTTTACAAAAGCGGCGTCGGATTTTTTCTGGGAGCTTGCCTTCAATAACGAGCGCACATGGTTTCTTGAGCATAAGGACGAGTTCGAAAGGACGGTGAACACGCCGTTCAAGGCGCTTGCCGCCGAGACAAACGCGCTTATGTCCGCACGGCATCCGGAGATGGAGTGTTCGCTGCACGTTTCAAGAATATACAGGGACGCCCGCCGCCTCTTCGGCAGAGGACCGTATAAGGATCATCTGTGGTTTTCGATAAAAAACAGCAAGGCGCTGCTGGAAGGGCCTATGTTCTGGTTTGAGGTCGGCGCGGCGGATTTTTCCTACGGCATGGGCTTTTACAGCGCCACCGCCGCCAATATGCAGCGCTTCCGTGAGATTGTGGACGCAAATCCCGCGGCGTTTGAAAGCCTTATTGATGAGATAGAGCGGTATCCGGAATTTGTGTTTGACGGTGAACGGTACAGCCGTCCCAAGGGAACGCATAACGAGAAAATCGACCGGTGGTATAACTGCAAGCGTCTGGGCGTAGAGCACAGGGAGGACTTCGGCGGCGCGATCCTGTCGCCGGATTTTCCGGAGGTTCTTGCCGGCGAATTTGAAAAGCTGATACCGCTGTATGAATTTTGCCTCAGATTCTATTTTGAGGAAAGCTGATGGAGAGAATAGAATGATTTCTGTTATTATGCCCGCCTATAACGCGGCGCGATTCATAGAAAGCTCAGCCGAGAGCGTGCTTGCGCAGACATGGAGGGAGCTTGAGCTTATCATAGTCAACGACGGCTCCACCGACGATACCGCCGCCGCTGCCGACGCGATCGCACGGCGGGATGAGCGCGTCAGGGTGTTCAATATAGAAAACTCCGGTCCTGCCAATGCGAGAAACTTCGGCATAGCGCATATATCCGAGGATACGGAGTATATCACGTTCATTGACTCGGACGATCTTATGGAAAAGGACGCGCTGGAATACGCCATGACGGCGGCGGGAAAGGGCGCGGAGTTTGTGATGATGGGCTTTACCATCAAGAATCCGGACGCGACGGAGCGGGATTATTTCGAGCCGGAGCAGTATCTGGACGGCGCAAATCTCGGCGAGGCGCTGCCGCATCTTTACATGGCGAATATGCTCAATCAGGTCTGGGCAAAGCTTTACAGCGCCCGTCTGATCCGCGAAAACGATCTGCGCTTCCCGGACTACCGCTGGGGCGAGGACAGACTTTTCAATTTTGACGTGCTGGAAAAGGCAAAGCTGTGCGCTGTGCTGCCGGAGCGCAAATACTATTATATAATGCAGCCGGGCGAAAGCCTTATAAGCCGCTTTTATGAGGACAAGCCGCAGGTGTGCTATGAGGCGGACGACCGTATGCGCGCTCTGTGCCGCCGCTTCGGAACGAAGGACGATTCCGGATGCCGCTATATGTTTGTCAAGAGCATTTTTTCCTGCATGACCAACCTCTATGCGCCGAGCTGCCCGCTCACGCACTGCCGGAAGCGCGAATATGTGCGCGGCATTATCGGCAATGAGCAGGTGCGCTCACGCAGCCGCGGCGTCTACGGAGGAACGGTCGAAAAGCTGATGTGCGCGGTAATGCGCAGCGGGATAGTATGGCTCAATATGCTGATGTTCCGCGTGGTCTACGCCGCAGGCCGTCTCGCCCCGAAGCTCTTCCTCATGCTCAAGCATAAGAAGTGATAAAGCCCATAGTTTAGGTACGGTGAGGAGCATGGCGGCTTCTTGCCGCGCCGAAGCGGATCGCCGCGCCGGAAACGGATTTTTTATATAAAGGAGAAAAGTTTCTCTTGATTTCCTACTAAACTTATGGTATATTAAATTCGTAGGAAATAGGAGCTGATAATCATGAACATAACAACCAAGGGGCGCTATGCGCTCAGAGTGATGGCCGATCTGGCTGAGAATGCTCAGGACAAGCCCGTTTCCCTCAAAACCGTGGCCGACAGGCAGGGCATCTCCATGAAGTATCTTGAGGGTATAGTCGGGGAGATGAAAAAGAACGGGCTGCTTGAAAGCGCACGCGGCAAGGAGGGCGGCTACCGCCTGACGGAAAGTCCGGATAAAATGACCGTCGGCAGCATCCTCCGCTGCGTTGAGGACAACCTTGCACCGGTCGCCTGCGTAAAGCCGGGCAGCGTCTCCTGCGAGAGAGCGGGCATCTGCCTTACGCTTCCGATGTGGAAGGAAATGGACGAAGTTATAAACGACTATCTTGACAGCGTTACTCTCCGCGATCTTATGACCGGAGAAAGATGGAAAAAATAAGAAAGGGAAAAGATATCATGTTTGTTTACGCCGACAATGCCGCAACCACAAGCGTCAGCAAGACCGCGCTTGACGCAATGCTTCCTTATCTCACAAAATATTACGGTAATCCGTCGAGTCTCTATGCTTTTGCGCAGGAGGTCACAGCCGCCGTCGCCGAGGCGCGTGAGACTATCGCAAAGTGTATAAACGCAAGCCCTAAGGAAATATATTTCACCTCCGGCGGAAGCGAGGCGGATAATCAGGCGATCATTTCCGCTGCCAGAACTGGCGCAAAAAAAGGCAAAAAGCACATCATTTCAACGAAGTTTGAGCATCATGCCGTTCTGCATACGCTGAAAAAGCTTGAAAAAGAGGGCTATGAGGTAACGCTGCTGGACGTACACCCGGACGGCGTGGTGACGGTTGACGATGTAAGGAACGCCCTTAGGGACGATACCTGCCTTGTTACGGTAATGTTCGCCAACAACGAGATAGGCACCGTGCAGCCCATTGCGGAGATAGGCGCGCTGTGCCGCGAAAAGGGCGTGACGTTCCATACGGACGCGGTTCAGGCCGCGGGACATATGCCGATAGACGTTGAAACGATGCATATTGATATGCTTTCCATGTCCGGCCACAAGTTCCACGCGCCAAAGGGCATCGGCGTCCTGTACGTAAAGAAGAATATCCCGCTTTTCAGCCTCATCGAGGGCGGCGCGCAGGAAAGAGGCAAGCGCGCCGGAACGGAGAACGTCGCAGGCATAATTGCAATGGCGGCGGCTCTCAAGGAGTCCTGCGAGCATATGGAGGAGAACACCGCGAAGATCGTCCCCATGCGCGACAAGCTTTTTGCCGAGCTTTCCAAAATACCGCACAGCAAGATAAACGGCAGTCTTGAGCACCATGTTCCCGGTACGGTCAATATGTGCTTTGAGGGCATAGAGGGCGAGTCTCTGCTTCTGATGCTGGACGCAAACGGTATATGCGCTTCCTCCGGTTCGGCATGCACCTCCGGCTCTCTTGACCCGAGCCATGTGCTTCTGAGCCTCGGACTTCCGCACGAGGTAGCCCACGGTTCGCTGAGACTGTCGATAGGCGAATACAACACCATGGAAGAGATAGACCACATCATCGAGACCGTTCCCAAGGTGGTCGATTATCTGCGCAATATGTCCCCCGTATGGGACGAGCTGGAAACCGGCAAGAGAAAGCATCTTATCTGATTTGTGTTTGATTGAAATAAAAGGAGGTCATTATAATGGCACTTTACAGCGATAAGGTTATGGATCATTTTCAGAATCCCCGCAACGTGGGAAAGCTTGACGACGCAAGCGGCGTCGGCGAGGTCGGCAACGCCAAGTGCGGCGATATCATGCGTATGTATATAAAGGTCGAGAACGGTATAATCACCGACTGTAAATTCAATACCTTCGGCTGCGGCAGCGCGATAGCGACAAGCTCCATGGCGACTGAGCTTATCAAGGGCAAGCCGGTCGAGGAAGCGCTGAAGCTTTCAAATCAGGCGGTCGTAGAGGCGCTGGACGGTCTGCCCGCGCATAAGATACACTGCTCCGTTCTGGCGGAGGAGGCCGTGCAGGCGGCGGTCAAGGACTATTACGACAAAAACGGCATAGAGTACGATCCGTCAATATTCCGTCCCGTCCACAACTGCGAAGCCTGCGAGGGGTAAAAAAGCTCCCGCACCAACACCGGAGACAGATAAAGAAATAAAGCATCGGGAAAGCCTGAAAGGAAGGCTTTCCCGATGCTTTTTGCTATTTTACAACGACGTTTTCCTCACCCAGCATTTCTTTAAGCTCGTCAATGAGCGCGGGGTGGATAATGCATTGCGTGCCGATTTTTTTCTTTTCGTCGGCAATATAAATGACCATTTTCTGACTGCCGGGGAACATCGTCATTATAAGCTCTATGCGCTTCATCTCCGGACAATCGCGGGTTCTGAGCTTTACCCAGAGCGTTGAGTTCTCCGGCACGTCCCGCGTATGCACGGCGGGCGAGGCGCTTCCGATGTCTTCAATAGGCCGGACGGTCTCTATCATAAGCTGCGGCTCTTTCTCGTCGCGCACGGAGATGCGCCCCTTAACAATAATCGCGCTGTTTTCGCGCAGATACATGGAGCTTGTGTCAAGAACCTTCTGGAACGCGATCATCTCGATAACGCCGGTGTCGTCCTCCAGAGTGACGTAGGACATGAGGGAATTGTTGCGCGTCGTGCGCGTTTTGGTCGTGCCGACAATGCCGGCGACGGTGATATACTGCCCGTCCTCAAAGCGCGTGGGGCCGTCGTCCGAGGCAAAATCCCCCATGACGGCGCCTATGGGCGTTACGCCCGCACGGCGCACCGCCTCGCGGTATTCGTCCATGGGATGCCCCGTGAGGTACATACCGGTTATCTCCTTTTCAAGAGACATCATCTCACGCGGCGTGTACTCGTCTATATTCGGCAGGGGGATGCTTTCACGGCGCACCTCGGCAAGCTCTGAAAAATCTCCGAACAGGTCAAGCTGACCGGAAACATTGTCCTTGCTTGCTCTTGCGATGCTCTCAAGCACCGCCGCCACGATGGTGGACAGCGGCTTGCGCTTATAGCCGAGAGAATCGAACGCGCCGGCTTTCACAAGGTTTTCAACGGCGCGCCGGTTTAGCTCCTTGCCGCTCATACGCTTGCAGAAATCCTCAAAGCTCGTAAACGGACCGTTTTCGTTCCTCTCCGCGACCATGCCGCCGACGGCGCTCCAGCCGATGCCCTTGATAGCCGCAAGCCCGAAACGCAGATCGTTTCCGGAAACGGTGAAGTTCGCGTCGGATTCGTTCACATCCGGTGGGAGGAGCTTTATGCCCATATCGCGGCATTCCGCGATATACTCCGCAACCTTGCCCGTGTTCTCAAGCACGGAGGTTATCAGAGCCGCCATGTATTCCTGCGGATAGTGGTGCTTCATGTACGCCGTGCGGTATGCCACGATCGCATAGCAGACGGCGTGCGCCTTGTTGAACGCGTAGCTTGCAAAGTCGATTATCTCGTCGTAGATGCTGTTTGCGACGTCCTCCGGAACGCCGTTCTTTACGGCGCCGGGGATAGAGCGCGTCTCGTCCCCGCGGACAAACGCGACGCGTTCCGCGTCTATGACCTTATGCTTCTTCTTGGACATCGCACGGCGTATCATGTCCGCCTGCCCCAGAGAAAAGCCGGCCAGACGGCGGAAAATCTCAATGACCTGCTCCTGATACACAATGCAGCCGTAGGTGACTTCAAGAATGGGGCGCAGAAGCTCATGCTTATAGCGTATGCGCTCGGGATGGGCGGAGCACTCGATAAAGCGAGGGATGCTGTCCATGGGTCCGGGGCGGTAGAGGGAGATGATAGCGGTTATGTCCTCAATGCTTTTCGGGCGCAGGCGGGTGCAGACGCTTGTCATGCCGGTGCTTTCAAGCTGAAACACGCCGCTTGTATGTCCGGCAGAGATCATCTCAAACACGCCCATATCGTCGTCCGGCACGTCCTCTATCCTGAAATCGGGCGCTTTTTTGCGCACGAGCTGAATGGCGTCCTCAAGAACCGTCAGGTTTCTCAGCCCGAGAAAGTCCATTTTCAGCAGACCCAGCTCTTCAAGCGTGGTCATCTGGTATTGACAGACGACGGATTCGTCGTTTTTCGCCAGCGGGACGTATTCATAAACCGGCTTTTCGGTTATGACCACGCCTGCCGCGTGGGTGGAGGCGTGGCGAGGCATACCCTCAAGCGCCTGCGCCACGTCGATAAGCTGCTTGTACTTCGGGTTTTCCTGGGATTCGTACATCTCCCTCAAGGGCTTTGAAAGCCCGAGAGCCTCTTTTATCGTCATGTTAAGCGCGCCCGGCCCGCTCGGTATCTGCTTTGCAACGGCGTCCGTCTCCGCGTAGCTTACCGACAGCGCCCGCCCGACGTCGCGCACCGCAAGGCGCGCCGCCATCGTGCCGAACGTGACGATCTGCGCCACATGGGCGCTGCCGTAAAGACGGTTCACATAGTCTATGACCTCGCCGCGCCGGTTGACGCAGAAATCAACGTCGATATCGGGCATCGAAACGCGCTCGGGATTGAGAAAGCGTTCAAAGAAGAGACTGTATTTTATCGGGTCAACGTCGGTGATGTTGAGACAGTAGGAAACCATGCTGCCTGCCGCGCTCCCTCTGCCTGGACCTACGGGTATCCCGCTGCGCTTTGCGAAGCCTATAAAGTCGGAAACGATAAGAAAATAGTCCACAAAGCCCATGCGGTGGATCATGTCAAGCTCATATTCAAGCTGCCTGTGAAGCTCCGGACGGTCGGGATAACGCTTTTCAAAGCCCTCGTTGCATAGCTTTTGCAGATATTCCCAGCTGTCGCTCTCCCCCTCGGGGAGCTTGAAGCGGGGCAGATAGTAGTGGCCGAATTCAAAGTCGTAATTGCACTTTTCGGCGATCCTGACCGTGTTGTCGGCGGCCTCCTGATGCTCCGGGAAAAGGGCGCGCATTTCATCTTCGCTCTTGAGATACAGCTCGTTCGTTTCAAAGCGCATACGGTTGGTATCATCCACCGTTTTGCCCATCTGTATGCACATCAGCACATCCTGATAATATGCGTCGCTCTTCTCAATATAGTGTGCGTCATTGGTAAGGGCAAGGGGAATGCCCGTCTCACGGCTCAGCTTTATCAGACCGTTTGCGGCAAGCTTTTCCTCGCGTATTCCATGATCCTGAATTTCAAGATAGAAATCCTCTCCGAAAAGCTCCTTGAGCTCCAGCGCCTTTGCCTTCGCCCCGTCGTAGTCGCCGCGGACGAGCTTCTGCGGTATCTCGCCCGCAAGACAGCCCGACAGGCATACAAGCCCCTCTGCGTGCTCATGCAGGAGCGGCCAGTCGATGCGCGGCTTTATATAGAAGCCCTCGGTGAACGCCGTCGAGACGAGATAGCAGAGATTTTTATAGCCGGCGGCGTTTTTGCACAGCAGGATAAGGTGAGAATATTCGTTGTCCCTGCCGTGCTCCTTGTCGGACATTCTGCGCGGCGCGACATACACCTCGCATCCGATAATGGGCTTTATCCCCGCGCTCCTGCACGCCTTATAGAACGCGACCGCGCCGTACATGACCCCGTGATCGGTGACGGCAAGGGCGGTCTGCCCCATAGCCTTTGCCTTTTCGGCGATCCTGTCTATGCGGCATGCTCCGTCAAGAAGCGAATATTCCGTATGAACGTGCAGATGAACAAAGCTCATTTATATGCTCCTGTAAAAGAATTATGCGTTTTCAGTGGGTTCGGCTTTCTCTTCCGGACGGGCGTCGGAGAGTTCAATATCCTCCGCGTCCTTAAGATCCTCGGGCGTAATGGACATCAGATCGTCCTTGGTGGGCGCTTCCATTGCGGCAAGGCGGTTCGCCTGACGGACAATGGCCTTTTCAAAGCAGTTGCGCACGTCGCGTCCGTTGCCGAAGTTGTCCCCGCGGTTTTCATACAGCGCCGTGAACATCTCTCCGGCGGCTTTTTCCGCCTCCTCGGTGAGAACATAGCTGTTCTTTCTGCACTGCCCCTTGAATATGGCAAGAAGCTGTTCGCCGTTGTAATCCTCAAAGCTGAAATACTTATTGAAGCGCGAGGCAAGGCCGGGGTTGGAATCGAGAAAGCCGTTCATCGGTTCGGTATAGCCCGCTACGATAACGATAAGGTCGTCCCGGTGATCCTCCATTGCCTTGAGGATAGTCTCTATCGCCTCGCGGCCGAAGTCGTTCTCACCGCCGGAGGAGAGAGAATACGCCTCGTCGATGAACAGCACGCCGCCCAGCGCGGACTTGATGGCCTCCTGCGTTTTGAGCGCGGTCTGTCCGACGTAGCCCGCCACGAGACCCGAACGGTCAACCTCAACAAGCTGACCCTTGCTCAGAACGCCTATCGCGGCATACAGCCCGCTTATGAGCCTTGCGACGGTGGTCTTTCCCGTGCCGGGGTTGCCCATGAATACCATGTGCAGGCTCATCGGCGCGACGGGCAGGTTGTTTTCCTGCCGGAGCTTGCGCACCTTTACAAGGTTTATGAGGTTCTTGACGTCCTTCTTCACGTTCTCAAGACCGACAAGTCCGTCAAGCTGCGCCATAAGCTCGTCAAAATCGGGCTTTTTCTCCTCGTCCTTTTCCTCCTGCTTCGCGTCCGCTTCCGCAGGTGCGCCGCCGGCTCGGGGCTGGAGGCGGCTCTTGTTTTTCTCGACAAAGCTCGGCTCTCCGCTGGTGACATAGTCCATCGGGTTGAGCGCCTCGCGGGATTTGCCCACGCCGTTCGTGTCGCACACGGCGTTGAGCTTGTCGGCGCACTCGGTGATATACCCAGCCTCCGCAAAGGTAACATCGTCGTCAACCGCGGCTATGTAGAGCAGAATATTCGTGAGCATCCGCACAAAGGTACGGGAGCTTTGCGTCCCGTTCTTCGCGTCGTTCTCCGCAAGATTCCAGTAAAACACCGGCGGCATGAAAACCTCGCTGTCGCATACCGCGCTTGTAAGGCTCCACAGCATCCACTTCTGCGGCTGCCGGCCGCGGGAATATATCTGGTTGGCAATATCGGCGTGCTTCTGCGTGACGCTTCCCGCACGGCTCCACAGCTGGAGCGCACAGTTGGTCACGAATTTGTCCAGCTCCGCTGCCATCGCGGGGGAGCTGACGCGGTAAAAAGCGTCGGTATTTGCGACATATATCTTGTGAAAGTCCTCTGCGGAACGGTTCCATGTAGTCGGCATAGCATACATCTCCAATATATTTTTGTAGCATTTTACTATTATATATCACAAATTTGCGGTTTTGCAAGTAAAAGTGCCGTTTATTCGGCAGAGCGGTAAAAAATAATTGATAACTCCATAAAAATGATTTATTATTGTATTTGTGGAAAAGTGACTATCGACAGGACGCACATATATTCCCGAAACGGGATTCATCACAAAAAGGAGAAAAATCAATGCTTTTTACGGATCTGCTGCTGTTTTTTATTATCATCAACGGCACTTTCACGTGGGAACTTGCACTTGCCGGTGCGCTCGTGTGCGCGCTTGCGGATGTTATTGCCTGCAAGGTGCTGGGGTGGAATCGGGAGAAATCGAAAAAAGCGCTGCGCCTTGCCCCGTCTGCACTCTTGTATATATGCCTTCTGATGAAAGAGATGATAAAATCGGGCGTCCGCCTTATCGGAATTATCCTCAGCCCCGGTGCGCGTGAAATGAAAAGCGTGCAGACTTCATTTGACAGCGGACTGAAGTCCGATTTTGCGCTGACCGTTCTGTCAAACGGCATAAGCCTTCTGCCGGGAATATATACGCTCGGCATAGACGACGGAAAACTGACCGTGTGTGCGGCGGGAGACGGCTTTCTTGACGCCGCCGCCGTTCTTGCGGAAAAAATAAGAAAAATAGAGGAGAAGGAGGAAGCGCGGGCATGATGAACGTTCAGGAAAGCGAATTTTTGAAAACGGTGTTTCTCGCGGTGCTGGCGCTTATCGGCACGGGATGCATCGCCGCGCTTGTCTACTGCGTCGCGTCAAAACGTTTTGCCGACAAGCTTGCGGCGGTCAATCTCATAATCACGCTGTCTCTCAACGCGGTGTGTATGCTCGCGGTGTATTTCCGGCAGGACTATGTGCTCGACATCGCCATGATATACGCGCTTCTGAGCTTTACGGCAACCGTTGTGCTGACAAAGCTGCTTACGGAACGGAACGGAGGCGGGAAAGAGGAATGATACGTACTTATATCGGCGCCGCGCTTATAATTCTCGGCGCGACGGTTTTTGTCCTGTCGCTCATCGGCGTGTTCAGGTTCGGATATATTCTCGACCGCCTGCATGCCTGTACTCTTGCGGACACGCTCGGCACGCTGTGCGTCTGTCTCGGGCTTTTCGTACTGCGCGGCTTTTCCTTGGCGTCGGCAAAGCTTGCGCTGGTAGTCGCCGCCATGTGGATAACGGGAGCTGTCTGCAAAAACCGTATCGCCGCAGCGGAGCTTGCCGCGTCCGGCGGATGCAGAAAACACGTGAAGGAGGAAGAGTGATGCAGATAGTTTCCCTTGTGCTTGTGTGCTTTCTCATCGTCTGTGCGCTCTGCGCTTCGCTGAGCAGAAGCCTTTTCAACACGGTACTCATATATATGGGCTTCGGGGTCGTTATGAGCGTTATATGGCTCGTGCTGCACGCTCCCGATCTGAGCATTATGGAGGCGGCAGTGGGCGTCGGGGTCAACGCGGTGCTGTTTTTTCTGACGCTCAGGCGGCTCAACGCCTTGAAAGGGAAGGAGAAGAGCGATGACGTGGAATGATTTCAGGCAGTGGGTCGAGGGCGAAAAGGAAGCGTTTGATTTTGACCCGGCTCCCGCTGCGCCCCGTGCGCCGCGAAAGAAAAAAACGGCGCGGGAAAAAGAGACGGGTATCAGGCTCGTCTCGATAGCCACAGCCGTTGTGCTGCTTGCGGTGCTGCTCTCGGTCATCTATGCAATGCCCCCGTTCGGCAGCGGAGAGGTCACGTATAATGAGCTTGCCGAAAGGTATGTAGAGCAGGGTGTATACGAGGTCGGCGCACATAATCTTGTCCTCAACATGACGCTTATTTACCGCGGCTTTGACACGCTCGGCGAGGCCGTACTCCTGTTTTCCGCAGTGGTGTGCGTTATCATGCTGCTGTCCGGCACTGCGGATAAGCCGGAGTGCGCCGCGCCGGAACGGGAAGATACTGCGCTTAAAACCGTTGTGCGCGGCCTGTTCCCGTTTGTGTTCGTTTTCGGCGTATATATTCTCATGACCGGACATCTCTCCCCAAGCGGCGGTTTTTACGGGGGGAGCGTACTCGGCGTCGGGCTGATCCTGCTTGACGTTTCTCTCGGCAGGGAAACGGTGCGCCGCTTCTTTGACCGCCGCGTTTTCAACGGCATATGCGCCGCGGCGCTGTGCTTCTACTGCCTTGCGGTCACGTGGATGTCTGTGTGCGGCGCGAACGGACTTGACGACCATATCGGCGCAGGACGCCCGGGAAGCCTTTTTTCCGGCGGGCTTATCATGCCCATCGTCCTTGCCGTCGGATTCGTTGTCGCCTGTGCGGTTTACGCTTTCTTTACTTATTTTTACAGGGGTGAGCTGGAATGACGGCAATAGGAGTATATTTCAACAACCTTTTTCATACCGGAGCCGCGCTTATTTTCGTCATCGGCTTTCTCACGCTGCTGCTGCACAATAACCTTATCAAAAAGATAGTCGGGCTGGGAATAATGGATTCGGCCATATATCTCATGCTCACCGGCACGGGATATGTTTACGGCAGGGCAGGCTCCGTTGTTGAGGATGCGGCCGCGCCGGTATCTTCGTTTTTTTACGGGAACCCTGTCCCGACCGGGCTTGTCCTCACGGGAATCCTCGTTTCTGTCAGCGTTACGGCGATACTGCTGGCGCTGACGGTGCGGCTGTACAAAATCTACGGAACGCTGGACCTGGACAAGATTCTTGCCGCGGCAAAGAAAGGGGATAACTGATGCGACCCATAGCCGAAAATATCCCCGCGGCAAGCATCCTTTTCATGCTGCTTACCGCAATTATAAGCATTGTGCCGAAAAACGGAAAGACCGTCTGCCGCATGACGGCGGCGTCACTGCTCCTGCTGTTTATGGCAAGCACCGGTCTCAGTGTCTATCTTTACGGCGGGAAATATTTCACCTACTCAATGGGCGAATGGGGCGCACCGTGGGGAAACGAGCTGCGCGCAGGCCCCGCGGAGGCGCTTATGGCGGCGGTGTTCTCCTTTGTTACGCTCATGTCCGTTATCGGCGGCAGGAGCGATGCGGCGCATGACATAGCCGCTGAAAAGCAGGGCTTCTACTACATAATGATCGACCTGCTGACGGCAAGTCTGCTTGCGCTCATCTATACGAACGATCTTTTTACCGGCTATGTTTTCATCGAGATAAACACCGTTGCGGCATGCGCTCTCGTCATGGCAAAGGAGGACGGCGCGTCGATCGCCGCCGCAGTGCGGTATCTGCTGATGAGCCTTGCTGGCTCGGCGCTGTTTCTGATGAGCCTTGTCCTGCTCTACGGCATAACGGGACATCTTCTTATGGAGAGCCTTGCTCCCGCCGTTGCGGAGATAGCGGAGAGCGGGAAATATCTCCTGCCGCTGGCGGCGCTGACCTGCATGATGGTCTGCGGCCTTGCGATAAAAAGCGCGCTCTATCCCTTTTCAACATGGCTGCCCGATGCGCACGGCTCGTCTACCGCGACGTCCTCCGTGATGCTGTCCGGGGTCGTCATAAAGGGATACATAATCTTCATGATAAAGATCTTTGTCCGCTGTCTGTCGCTTGAGCTTGCAAACAGGCTCGGCGTGACCGAGATACTCTTTGCTTTCGGCGCGGCGGCAATGGTAATGGGTTCGCTGAAAGCGATGAAGGAGACGCACTTCAAGCGCATGATCGCGTATTCAAGCGTTGCGCAGGCGGGATATATCTTCATAGCCTTCGGCATGGGAACGGAGGACGGCGTTACGGCGGCGTTTTTCCAGATAATTGCCCACGCGGTCACAAAATCCCTGATAATCATCAGCGCCGCCGGACTTATCGATGCTTCCGGCCACAGCAAACAGCTGGGCGATCTTGCCGGGGCGGCACGCCGCTGTCCCACAGCCGGTATAGGCTTCACGGTGGGCGGCCTTGCGATGGTGGGTATGCCGCTGCTTGGCTCGTTTTCCATGAAGCTTCTCATTGCCGGCGGGGCTATCGGACAAAGCTGGCGCATGATAGCCGTGCTTGTCGTGATCGCGGTGAGCAGCGTACTCAACGCGCTTTACTATCTGCCCGCGATAATAAGACTGTGGACGGCGGAGAGATCCGGCGAAGACAAAGCCGGAAAACCCGAATTGAGCATGACCGCCGCCATTTCACTGCTCTCGGCCGCTGTCGTGGGGCTGGGTGTATTTTATGAACCTGTCGCCGCGCTTATCCGACGCGGCGTCGGGCTGCTGTAAGAGGGAGGAGAGCTATGAAATTCGTATATGCCGTTTCCCTCCTGCTGCCCGTTCCGGCCGCTGCGGCGCTGATAAGCGAAAAGGGCGGAAAGCGGTGGCGTGCCGTCACGTGCGCCGTTTCGGGGGCGGAGCTTATCCTCTCCTTGCTGACGGCGTTCGGCGAAAAAACCGCGCTTACGCTGTTCACCCTCGCCGGACTTGATTTTACGCTTGCCCCCGATACGCTTGGCTGCATTTTCGCGGTGCTTTTCTCCGCGCTGTTTTTTGCCGCGGCGGTTTATTCCGCAGAATATCTGGAGCACGACCCTGCGGCGGGAAAGTTCTGCGCCGCGTATCTGCTCACTCTCGGCGCTCTGCTCGGACTGAGCATGGCGGGGGAGCTTCAGACGTATTATATGTTCTTTGAATTTCTCACCTTTGCAAGCTTCCCGCTCGTGCTGCATGACCGCACGGAAAAATCCCGTGCGGCGGCGGTAAAGTTTCTCTGCTACTCTTTTATCGGCGCGGCGCTTGCGCTGTTCGGGCTTGTGTTTTCCGCAAAGCTTCTCGGAACGCTGCACTTTACCGGCGGCGGGTACGGCGTTGACGGAGAGAGCAGAAGCTTAGCGCTTGCCGTCGTGTTCATAAGCGTTATGGGCTTTGGCTGCAAAGCGGGCATTATGCCGCTGCACGAATGGCTGCCCGCGGCGCATCCGCAGGCTCCCGCGCCCGCCTCGGCGATCCTCTCCGGCTGCGTTACGAAAGCGGGCGTTCTCGGCATAATGAGGATCGTCTTCTTCCTCTTCGGAAGCGCCGCCCTGCGCGGCACGTGGGTGCAGTATGCGCTCATCGCCGCGGCGCTTGCAACGGTCTTCTGCGGCAGTATGCTCGCCTATAAGGAAAAGGTTCTCAAAAAGCGGCTTGCCTATTCAACCGTTTCTCAGGTCAGCTATGCCCTTTTCGGGCTGTTTCTGCTCAGTGAGGCGGGCTTTGTCGGTGCGATGCTCCAGGTGCTGTTCCACGCCGTTACAAAGGTGTGCATCTTCCTCTGCGCAGGCGCTGTCATTCACGGCAGCGGGGGAGAGCGCGTCTATTCACCAAACGGTGAATTTCAATACTGCGGTCTGGGCAGGGCAATGCCGTTTACCATGCTCGCCTATACTCTCGCATCCCTCTCCCTCGTGGGGCTTCCCCCGTTCGGCGGGTTTGTCAGCAAATGGTATCTTGCCGAGGGGAGCTTTCAGGCGCTCGGCTTCTCCGGCTGGGCAGGCGCGGCGGTGCTGCTGGTGAGTGCGCTTCTGACGGCGGGCTATCTTCTGCCGATAACCGCGGGCGCGTTTTTCCCCGCCGAGGGGCAGCCGCCTGCGGCGGCAAAGGAAGCGTCATGGCGCATGACCGTGCCGGTTATGCTCCTTGCCGTCCTGCTTGCCGTACTCGGGGTCTGTTCGTTCGGCTATGCCGATATGCTCCTGCGCCTTGCGGGAAGCCTGCTGTAAGGAGGGAAGGATGAATATGCTTCTGCTTATCCCCGTTTTCCTGCCGATTTTCAGCGGACTTTATATGCTTGCCCGGCCTTTTGCAGCGCGCCGACGGCGAAACGCATTTGTTTTTGCCGTGACCGTGCTTACAAGCCTTTCCATAGCATATCTTGCCATGGCGGGAGACAATGGGAGCGTTACTCTTCTGCGGCTCGACGATACGCTGAGCGTGGCGCTTCACATGGACGCGCTGTCGCGTGTTTTTGCCGTTATCATCGCGGTGATGTGGCCGGCGGCGGTGCTCTACTCGTTTGAATATATGAGCCATGAAGAGAACGAAAACCGCTTTTTTGCCTTCTATATCATAACCTACGGCGTGGTTTCCGGCATCGCGTCGGCGGAGAATTATTTTACGCTCTATCTTTTCTATGAGCTGCTGACGCTTGCAACACTGCCGCTTGTAATGCACGCTATGGACGGCAAAGCCCGCTTTGCCGGAAAGCGGTATATCATATACTCCATGTCCGGCGCGGCGATGTCGTTTATCGCAATGATCCTGCTGTCGAGCAGGGGATCGGTAGAGTATATATACGGCGGCGGCGCGGCCGACGGAAGGCTTGCGCAGACGGTGTTCCTGTTCGGCTTTTTCGGCTTCGGCGTAAAGTCAGCGGTCGTGCCGCTCCACTCGTGGCTGCCGACGGCGGGCGTAGCGCCCACTCCGGTCAGCGCACTTCTACACGCCGTCGCGGTCGTCAACTCCGGCATTTTTGCGATACTCAGGCTCATTTACTATACCGTCGGCGCAGAAAGGCTTGCCGGTACGGCGGCTCAGTGCATCGCAATGGGCTTTGCCTGCGTCACTATCGTATACGGCAGTGCGATGGCGCTGCGCCAGCGGAATCTCAAGCGCCGCCTTGCCTATTCCACCGTCAGCAATCTCAGCTATATTCTCCTCGGCGCGACGCTTATGTCTCCTGAGGGACTTGCCGCGGCGCTGATGCATATGACCATGCACAGCGTTATCAAGATAATCCTCTTTTTCTGCGCGGGCGCGCTCCTTTGCGCGACGCATCACCGCGCCCGCTGCGTGGAGGATTACGAGGGCTTCGGCAAAAAGTTCCCGCTGCTGTTCACGGTGTTTGCAATAGCGTCGCTTGCCCTTATCGGCGTCCCGCCGCTTGCGGGCTTTACAAGCAAATGGCTCATTGCCTCTGCCGCTGCGCGCTTGGGAACGCCTATGGCGACAGCGGGCGTTGCTTGCCTGTGCGTGAGCGCGCTTCTTACGGGGCTTTACCTCATGGATGTACTCGTGCGCGCCGTGTTCCCGATAAACAATGCCATGCCCGACGGGGGCGGCGTGCAGAAAAACGGCTGGCGCATAAATCTATGCCTTGCCGTACTCACGCTGCTGCTCATAGCGGTCAGCGCATTTGCCGATGAAATATACGCATACTTTGCCGGCATAGCCGGACTTGTCTGAAAAAGGAGGGGAAAGCGATCAATCTGAAAACCATAATAATATCCATGCTGCTCCTGCCTTTTGCGTCGGGGCTTGGCCTGTGGGGCGCGGGAAAGCTGAAAGGCGAAAGGGCTGTCAATATCCTTGCCGTGCCGCTTGCGGCGGCGGAGTGCTTTTTGTGCGGCTGTCTCTGGCTCCACACCGGCGAGAGCGCAGCTTTCCCGCTGCTTTTCACCTTTGGACTCAGCTTTCAGGCGACAGGGTTCCAGCTCGTTCTGACGTCGCTTGCCTGCTTCCTGTGGCTTATGACCACCGCGTTCTGCCCGTACTATTTTCACGGCCACGGCGGGCTTGACCGCTATCAGCTCTTTTCGTTTATCACGTGGGGCGCGATTATCGGCGCTTTTCTTGCAGCCGATTTCGTGACGCTGCTCATCTTTTTTGAGATAATGTCCGTTGCAAGCTGGGTTCTGGTCATCCATGAGCAGACCCCTGCCGCGGCAGATGCGGCGGCAAGCTATCTCGGCTTTGCGATAATAGGCGGCCTTTGCACGATGATGGGGCTTTTTATGCTGCACGACCTTGCCGGAACGCTCGGCTTCTCCGCCCTTGCCGCGGCGGCGCCGGAACTTTCGCATGACGCAAGGCTTTATACCGCCGGGGCGCTTACGGCATTTGGCTTTGCCGCCAAGTGCGGCATGTGGCCGCTGCATACATGGCTTCCCGCCGCGCACCCCGCCGCGCCCGCGACGGCCTCCGCGCTGCTTTCGGGCATTATCACGAAGGCGGGCGTGTTTGGCATGTGCGCCGTGTGCGTCACGCTGTTTGCCGCCGATCAGGGCTGGGGTAGAGCGCTTTTGTGCTTTGCTGCCGTTACCATGTTCACCGGCGCTTTCCTTGCAATTTTCTGCATTGACATCAAGAAAACGCTTGCCTGCTCGAGTATGAGCCAGATAGGCTTCATCCTTGTCGGCATTGCCATGCAAAGACTTATGGGCGATGAGGGCGCGATCGCCGTCTACGGTACGGCGCTGCATATCGTGAACCATTCCACGCTGAAGCTGTGCCTGTTTCTGTGCGCGGGCGTGCTTGTGCATTGCCGCCATTCACGCGATCTGAACGATCTCAAGGGCTTCGGCAGGGGGAAGCCGCTGTTTTTCGCCGTGTTTCTGTCCGGTGCGCTCGGCATCGCCTGTATGCCGCTGTTCGGCGGATATGTAAGCAAGACCCTGCTGCATGAGTCCATTGTCGAATATATCGCCATACTGCGCGAGGCGGGAAAGCCATACGGCTTTTTCAAGGCGGTCGAGGTGCTTTTCCTTGTTTCCGGCGGCTTTACGGTCGCTTATATGACGAAGCTTTTCGCGGCGCTGTTTATTGATAAAAGCGGCGGCGCGGCGGCGGACGGCGCAAACGGCGGATATATCACCCGCTCTGCGGCGGCCGTGCTTGTGGCGGCGGCGCTTGTCCCGCCCGTGCTCGGCTGTTTCCCGCACACCGTAACGGAGAGAATCGCTAAGCTCTGCACCGGCTTTTTCACGTCGCACGAGATGCACCACGCGGTGCATTATTTCGCTCCTGTCAATCTCAAAGGGGCGCTTATAAGCCTTGCGATAGGCCTTGCGGTATATTTCGGCTTTATCCGCACAGCGCTTGTCAGGGACGGGAGATATATTGATGCCTGGCCTGCGCGCCTCGACATAGAGAGGGGAATATACCGTCCGCTGCTGCTGAAGCTGCTGCCGTTTGCGCTTGCGGTCATTGCCCGCCTTGCCGCAAGCGTTTTCGATTGGACGCTGAGCGCCGCCGGTATGCTGCTCAGACGCGGCAACGAAAGGCTGGGCGAAGGAGACGTTGACGAGACGTTTGCCGTCTACCCCAAAGAGGATACGGAGCGCGGAACGACCTCAACTCTTGCCTACGGTTTTGCTCTTGCCGGCGCGGTGCTCATCGCAACTTTCGCATGGGTACTGTTGAGAATTTTTTAATATAATAAGCAGAAATATGTTGCAGTAATTGTGGAAATGTGATATTCTGATTATAGTTGCAATGACTGCTCTTGAATAAGACCAGTGATCATAACCGGAAGCAAGCATTATAAAGTATTGAATAAGCAAAAGACATCCGTTGCTCTCGCCACTATACGGCAGAAGAAACCGTCCTGCTCTGCTGTTTTTGCAGTGCAGGGCGGTTTTGCTATAACCGATAAAACCCTAAAAAACTTGCCCGCAGGAAGCGGTGTATATTATCGGAAAGCAGCATCAACGGTTTTTTGAGTAAGAGAGGAAGCAGGTATGACTTTTTGTCCCAATTGCATGGCAGAGACAGGATAATTTACTTGCTATAAAAATATAAGATCATATAAGAATCTGCAAAGGAGCGGGATTATGGCGTTTACTTATTCGACCTTTACCGATAAAGGAGAGAGGGAGAACAACGAGGACTGTCTTGACGTTATCGAAACCGAACTTGGGCTTTGCGCCGTGCTCTGCGACGGTCTTGGCGGCCATGAAAGCGGGGAGCTTGCCTCAAAATGCGTCTGTGAAAGCATAAGACGCGGCTTTGAGGCGGCAAGCGCCGACTGCGATACGGACGCGCTTGCGGGCACACTCATTGACGGGGCACAGGATGAGCTTCGCAGACAGCAGGAGGCGCTTGATAAGAAAAACGGCATGAAAACGACGGTGTGCTGCGTTATCCTGAGCGGGGATAAATGCTCTGCGGCGTATGTCGGCGACAGCAGGATATATCATTTCGTTGACGGCTGCGCAAAAGAGAGGAGCATGGATCACTCCGTCCCGCAGTACCTTGTGAACATGGGCGAGATCAAAGAAAAGGATATCCGCCGCCATCCGGACAGGAACAAGCTTGTGCGCGTCATGGGATCGGAAAGAGAGAAGCCGATATATCAGGCGGCGCAGTTCACGCCTATGCAGGAGGGAGATGCGTATCTGCTGTGCAGCGACGGCTTCTGGGAGTGGATATTGGAAAGCGACATGGAGCGCACCCTGTGCAAAGCCGCTTCTGCCGAAGAATGGATAGACGCGATGTCAAAGCTTGTCCTCCGCCACGGTAAAGGACATCACATGGATAACTATTCCGCCGTCGCCATATGGAACGGCGCGGTCAAAAAACCTAAAAAAATCTCCATTTTGGATATGCTAAAATAAGCGGCAGGAAAGGATGAGGCTTGTGAAAATTGTCAGATGCGAAAAAAATCATTACTATGACGGAAGTACGTATGCATCCTGCCCTTATTGCAATCCGGGGCTGTTTGATATGTACGTTGATCGCGGCGCAGCGTATGCGGAGACGCAAACAACGGCGAATTTCGACTTGACCGACGACGAAGGAGTGACCCTTGACTACAAGGAGTACACGGACAACGAACAGACCGTCGCCGCCGACAGAGAGGGCTCTTTCTACAAGACGGGAAAGACCGCAAGGAATTTTGCGCCGGCGGCCGGCTGGCTGGTATGTGTTGAAGGTCCGGAAAGAGGCCGGGATTACAGAATATGCGGCGGGAGAAATTACGTAGGGCGCGAAGTCGAAAACGATATCTGTATCGCCGACGACGAAAAGATCTCACGGAGCAGACATTTTTCCGTTATATATGACGCCCGTTCCCATAAATTTTTTGCGGTTCCGGGAGAATCGGGCGCAATACAGGTCAACGGCGAGGAGATACACAAAACATATGAACTCCGGGACGGAGATGTTATCGGCTGCGGCGATTCGAAGCTGTGCTTCGTAAGCTTTTGCAGGGAAGGAAGGGATTGGACATGAAAAAAACAATAACGGCTTTGCTGCTTATGCTGACCATGCTGCTGCTCGTCACGGCGGGCGCACCGGTGTGCTTTGCAGAAGAGGAACTTTATGGGATCGTGCTTGAACAGGCGGACATCGCCGCACCGGAGGTAAACGCGTATGTCTACCCTCTGAATAGAAGCGGCGACATCATGCTCTCCGCATCTGAGGCCAATACACAGATCAGCGCCGTTCTCGGAGGAGAGAATCTTACGGTAAGCTCTTTCGGCAGTGCGAAGGATGACGCCTGCTGCTATATCGTGGTGCTCAACACATCAAGTGATGAGGTCGGCTATGAAAGCCTCAGAACCTTTAAGGAAAGCATAAACAAGTGGATCGAGAAGCTGAATAATAAGGACAGGTTTATCCTCATAACCGCGTCGGACAAATGTGAAGTGCTGCTTGACGGAAGCGAGAGCCGGTCGGCGGCGCAGAAGATCGTGGAGAACATTTCCGCGACGGCCGGCGTTTCCGATGTGAACGCGGCACTCGATGAGGCGATACGCATTTCGGCAAAGAACCGCGGCGGAGAGCTGAAACGCCATATCCTGACGCTGTATGACAAGGGCGCTTTTCTCACGGAAAATACCGGCGCGATTGATCAGCTCAACAAAAACCTTCTGATGAACGATCTGCCGCTGTATTTCATCTGCACCAGAAACAACGAAAATGTTCAGAAAGCGGCTGACGAATTTGCGAAGCTGTGCGGCGGGAGAGGATTCTCCGCAACCGAAAACACAAGAAGCAAGGCGACCGAAAAGCTCATAACATGGCTGAACAGCTGCTATGTCGTAAGGGCGGCGGGGCAGAGCAACAGTCCGGAGCCTTCCGAGCGCGTCCTGACCGTTGCGGCGTCGAACGGCTCTTATGAATGCAGTGCAGCCAAAACGGTTCTCGTCGCCAGAAATATTCCGGATACCGAGGCGCCCGCCATCGTCAGCGTAAGGTGGGACGAAGAAGCGCTTTCCGCATATGTAATGTTTTCGGAGGGGGTTCTCAATGCGGACAGGACGGACAATTATCTTGTAGAGCCTGTCGGGGGCGGAGAGAAAGTGAACGTAAAGGAAGCCGTTTACAGCAGCGCCGACTTCACAGCAACTGTGAAATTCGGGGAAGAGCTGCTGCCCGGAGAATACACTCTCAGCGTGAGAGGCGTCACCGACACTTCATATGAGGCAAATCCCATTGCGGAAGGCGGCGGGTATACCTTTACATACGAAGGAGAGGAAGAACTGCCGGTATTGTACATAGCCGCGGCGGCGGGCGCGGTCGTTCTTGTCATCGTCATAATAATAATTCTTGTGCTGACAAAGAAAAAGAAGAAGCGTAAGGAAGCGGAAAGCGCCGCTGTGGAGGACGATCCTGTAACGGTGCCTGCTGCAAGCCGGAGCGGCAGGGTGGATATCAGCAACGGTCTGCCTGTGCGTCTCGGCATAACGATGCCGAACGGGCTGGTCACGAAAAACCAGATAACGGTAGGCAGCAGGTTCGTTGTGGGACGTTCGGCAAAGTCGGACCTGAGAATAGAGGACAAGACGATATCGTCAAGCCACCTTATTCTTGCGGATGTTGACGGAAGGCTTATCGCCGCGGATAACGGCTCTACGAACGGAACGTTTGTCAACGGCGTCAAGCTGGACAGACCCCGCCCCCTGAACAGCGGCGACAAGATACACATAGGAAACACGGATATTGCAGTTGAGTATTGATAACTGAAAACGGGTTCTGCGTAAAAAGCGCAAAACTTGTTTTATACGGAAGCGGAGAAATGCACCATGATTTGCCCGAGATGCTTCAAAGAAATAGGTATGGCGCAGAGCTGTCCGTCGTGCGGATTCAGCTTTGAAAAAGAGGAAAAGCGCCGGGAAAAGGCCAATGCGCTGCCGCTGTTTTACCGGCTGGCAAATAGATATGAAATAGGGGAACTGCTTGGCGCGGGCGGCTTCGGCATTACATACCTTGCAAGGGAGATCGAGAGCGGGGAGATACTTGCCGTCAAGGAGTTTTTCCCCTCCCATATATGCGAAAGAGGTATGGACGGCGAGGTAGTGGCGCAGAAAAACCGCGAAGGCTATGAAACCAGCGTCCGCCACTTTTTTGAAGAGGCGAGGACACTTTTCCGGCTCAAGAACTGCCCGTCCGTGGTATGCGTCAAGGCGTTTTTCCGCAGCAACAACACCGCATACATAGTCATGGAATACATAAAGGGCAAGAGCCTGACGGCGTATGCGGATGAAGTGACGAAAAAAATACCGTATACGCAGGCAAAGAATTTCACGATACAGATCGCCCTTGCCTTGAGCGAGGTTCATTCTGCGGGAATGATCCACAGCGATATAAGTCCGGCAAACGTGCTGATAGACGAACAGGGCAATGTAAAGCTTATAGATTTCGGGGCGTCCAGAAGCTTCCTTGAAAAGGATGGGGACGAGCTTACGCGCCAGCTCAAGCCGGGCTATGCACCGCCTGAGCAGTATTGCGGCAGCGACCTGCCGATCGGACCGTGGACGGATATTTATGAGCTGGCGGCGACGTTTTACAGAATGGTTCTCGGCGAGGTTCCGCCCCCGGCGACAGAAAGACGGGACGGGGAAAAGCTGAAAAAGCTCAGAGACTGGGTGCCGGAAGCGGAAGAAAAAGTCGATGCGTGCATAAGCAGGGCGCTCAGTCTCAACTATAAGAAGCGCTATTCGGATGTAAACGAGTTTATTGCGGACTTTTCAGACTTCAGCGCAGAAGAAAACAAGACAAATGACAACAACCCCGTCCTGCATAATGCCGCGGACGGAATACGGAAAAAAATCAGCAGGCTGTTCGGCAGTATAACCCCGGAGCTGAGGAAAAAACCGAAGGACAGCTGTGTGGCATTGGCCGAGATCGTCGAGGGCAAGAATAAGGGAAAGCAGTACAGGCTTGAAGCCGGCAGACAGTATTTTGCAGGCAGGCAGAGCGATATGTGCGACATTGTTATTTCCGACGAGTCAATAATAAGCAGGATCCACGCCGTGATAACCTGCGCCGCAGACGGAAAATCCCTGACCGTCGCCGACAGGTCGAGAAACGGCCTTTCTATCAACAACGGCGCAAAGCTCAACGGACAGAGCGTTACCGTCAGAGATAACTGCATTCTGAATTTTTCTGACGGTGCGGCGCTTATGAGCATTATCTGGAACCAACGCATGGAGGATTAAAATGACGGTATTAACGCTCGTAACTTCTAATCCGGACGCCGCAGCCGCAGCGCCGCAGTCGTTTTTTCAGAACAGAATTTTTGCACTGGCTCTGATGGCGGCAGGCGCCGCACTTATCGTTTTCGGAATAATACTGCTTTTTATTCCCGCCAAAAAGGGCAGAAGGCGGAAATACACCGGAGAAATAGCCGTGTTTTCAAGAAGCGTCATCGGCGACAGAAAATATCAGCAGGATTACTGTCTGTTCCCGAAAAATATCATGGCGGAGCAGGTCAGAAAAATCGGTATGCTTGCCGCCGTCTGCGACGGGATGGGCGGCATGGAAGGCGGAGAAAGGGCAAGCCGCTGCTGTGCGGAGACGGTGTACAGCGGATATTATCAGATAGGCGCAACGGATAATATATGCGCGCTTCTGAAGGATTTGATACTTGAAGCGGACAAGGAAGTATCCAACTTTACCGACGAAAGCGGACGAAGGCTCAACAGCGGCACGACAGTTGTTGCGGCGGTGTATCTCAACTCAAAGATATACTGGGCGTCCGTCGGCGACAGCAGGATATACCATTGGCATAACGGTGAGCTGCACCAGATCACAAGGGATCATAATCTCAGGCTCAGACTGCTCAAGGATCTGGAAAACGGTCTTATCAGCCGGGAGCAGTTTGATGCGGCAAAGCAGAAGGAAGCGCTGATAAGCTATGTCGGCAAAGGACGGGAGCTTATCGTTGATACGGGTGAGCTTGTTTTTCCGGCAGGCTCGGATGATGTGCTGATCCTGTGCTCAGACGGCGTGTATAAGACGGCTTCCGAAAAAACATTATGCAAAATACTCAAAGAAACGACGGAGTTTGAGAAAATCCCCGCCGCCGTGACGGATGCCGCAATGGCGGGCGGTCAGAGCGGAAAGCACGATAATATCAGCTTGATAGCAATAAAAAGAAATTAACGGAGGATATATCAATGAAGCTTACTCGGTGTGAAAACGGCCATTTCTATGATGCGGACAGGTTCCATTCCTGCCCCCAATGTGCTGACGATACGATACCTGTCACTGCTCCGGAAGGAGCCGACGCAGATGTTACGATCCCGCTGTCTGCGGGATACGCCGTCAACGGCGGCGTTGATGAGAGCGGAGAGGGTGTGACGATCCCGCTGACGGGCGGGGATTCCATAACGTTTCCTGTTGACCCGACAGGCGGAGACGAGGGAGTTACGGTTCCGGCATACCAGCTCAACAACCCTGCCGCGGAGAAAGACGTCAAGAGCGCCGCCGCACCGTGCGCAGGCTGGCTCGTCTGCGTAAAGGGCAGATATATGGGGCGCGATTTCAGATTGCAGTTCGGAAAAAACACCATTGGCAGAAAAGAGACAAACAGCATCTGTCTCAGCGGCGACGTCGGAGTGTCGAGAGAGCCGCAGGCAATAGTTGTATACGAGCCTGCATCAAACCGCTTTTTCGCAATTCCCGGCACGGCAAGAGAGCTTGCATATATCAACGGCGAGGTTCTTCTCGAACGGGTCGAGCTTCACAAAAACGATGTGATCGAAATGGGCGATGCACTTGTAAAATGAAAGTAGACACTCACAAAAGTGTGGGTGTCTACTTTTTCG
>UROG01000014.1 GCA_900549485.1 uncultured Eubacteriales bacterium | reverse complement strand
AGGGCAAGGATAACGGGTAACGCCCGCCAGGGGTGACCCTCGGACAAGTGCAACAGAGATATACCGCCGCTTTTTGCGGTAAGGGTGGAAAAGTGAGGTAAGAGCTCACTCGTAGCATGGAGACATGTATACGCTGTAAACTCTATCCGGAGCAACGCCGTGGGAGAACATACGGTCGGCCCGGCCGTTCTCAGGAGGCGGCTTGATTCTTTCGGCAACGGAAGAACTAGATAGATGGTCGTTTAAGACAGAACCCGGCTTACAGACAGACTCGATTTTTCTCCGCAGCCGTTCATTCGGCTGCGGAATTTTAGATATTTGTGCTTTTATGCTTTACTTTTTTAAATTAATGTAGTAACATAAAAATGTAAACATACAGACAATGCGGAACGGAGGGTCATATGAATAAGCTCCCAAGAAAACAGCGGTGCGAAGAAATGTACGATGCCATTCTCACCTTGAAGACGAAGGAAGAGTGCATGAAGTTTTTCAACGATCTGTGCTCAATTTCAGAGCTTATGGCAATGGAGCAGAGGTATCAGGTCGCCTCGTGCCTTGACGACGGGATGATATATAACGATATCCTTGAGCTTACCGGCGCATCTTCCGCCACGATAAGCCGTGTAAACAGGTCTTTGCAGTACGGCGCAGGCGGATATGATATCGTTTTCCCGCGCATCAAGAGCAGGGAGGAAAAAAAGTGAGCTGCTACGGTCCGCTAGCGGCATGGTATGATGAATTGACAGGTGACGTACCGTATTCGTCCTTTGCAGACTGTTACGAAAGGGAATTTCATAGCCGCACGGGAGAATTCAGGCTTCTGCTCGATCTTTTCTGCGGAACGGGAACACTGACGGATATTATGGCGCGGCGCGGGTATGAAATGATCGCGGTGGATGCGTCAGAGGATATGCTGATGCAGGCGCGGGAGAAGTTCGCCGACGATGGGCAAACACCGCTTTTCCTCTGCCAGGAGGCCGCAGAGCTTGATCTTTACGGAACAGTAGATGCTGCATACTGCTCTCTCGACGGAATAAATTACATTCCGCCCGCTGAGCTGCCCGTACTTTTTTACAAGCTTTCATGCTTTATACGCCCATCCGGTCTGTTTCTCTTTGATATACGCTCCCCCGAATGGATAGAGTCAATGGACGGTCAGGTATATGTTGACGAGCAGGATGACGTGCTGTGCCTGTGGCGCTCCGAAATCAGCCGTGAGGAGGACTGCATATACTACGATATGGATATTTTCTCAAAAAAGGGAAGCTTGTGGGAGCGCTCCGAAGAAGAACATATAGAGCATATATATAGCTTTGAATATCTTGAAAACCTTCTCCTTTCGAAAGGCTTCTGCAATGTAAAAATCATCGGCGACGGTCCGCAGAGTGATTTAGGTCGAATCACAATCTCGGCAGAGCGGGTTTCAGACAAATAAGTCAGTAAAGTAAACGACTGTTCACGTCAAGTTTTCGTGAACAGTCGTTTACTTTATCAGAATTTTCCGCTTTCTCCGCCATGCGTTCTGCCGGAAGAGCTTATGTGAGTCGTCGTCCCGCCGGAAAAATCGGATGACCTCTGAGGCTCAGGCTTCTTTACACGGTTTACCTGCGAATGTATAAATCTGTCGTTTGAATACGTCAGCTTAAAACTGCCGTCCCGTAAGTAACCGGATGCTTCCGTCTTCTTTATAACGGATCTATGCTTGCCTTTCATTATCGCAACCGCAATAAATCCTATTGCTAAACCGATCACTATATTTATCGGGATCAGCTCTATCGGGTTTAATTTCGCCGCTTCTGTTTCTGCACCGCTCTGGCGTTCATATGCGGCGTTATATAAAATTTCACCGCTGGCTGAGATGAAGTCAACCCCTGCGTTCGCCCAATTGTTTGCGGATAAATCATCTATAAATGCCTTTTCCAGATAATCCAGTGCCCTGTCTGTCACTGCGTGTACACCATACCCGTGCGTAGTGATTGCATATTCTCTGTCGCCGACTGCTATAACAAGCATTATGCCGTCGTCGGAATCGCCATAACCATAACCGTTATAGTCATAGAAATCATCCGCAAAGGCTTGAATATCTTTGCCGTCCGTGCTTTCGACAAATGCAGCAGCTACATCGCATTTATATTGCTCGCTTATGCTGTCTGCCAAACTATTCAGCTTACTATGATCCGCTTCGGACAGAACGTCTGCCAAATCAACAACCCGTGAATATGATCTGCTTTCTGGAATGACATTCTCGCTCTGTGCAGTTTCCGCTATACCGCCAGCAGGCACAGAATTCAAAAGCAACCCGGCTGCATCAAGAAATGCCGAAACCGCCGAGTCATAGTCTGTTTGTGAATCATAGGCTTCAAAAAGAGTCTGCGCATCTGCTTCCGCCAGGTTTTCGTATAGATTCTTGGAGAAGTATATATAACAATTCTGCGTATCAACACAATCGAGAAGCATGATTCCTTCGCCCGTTCCGAACTTTTCTTCAAAAAACCGCTGAGCCTGCTCATTGCCGTTCGTGCCAGGTACAGAATCTGTTATTGCACAGCTTGCAATATATCCGGAGCTTTCTGTGATCTCCCGTGCCTGTTCGTTTAAAAGCCCTATTTCTTGGATATATCCATAGTCATCAAAGACAAATTCTTCCGTGCCGTAAGCAGCTGACAACACAGACAAAAGCAGCAGGACGGAAAGAAATGCTGAAGTAATTTTTTTCATGTCGTCCCCTCCCGTTAAAATGCTCCAAGCAGAAATTCGACTGCCGTGAGGATCAGCGCTGCCGCGCCGCCGTAAATAAACCGCATTTTCCACGCAAGTTTTTTATCAACCGGCAAATCGCCGACAAATTTTCCTGTCTGCCCGTTCATTGCAAATATGAACTTCTCTCCGTTCCATGTGGAATTCAAAATCCAGACCGGCAGCAATACATATTTTGCTTTTCCGTTTGAGACTCTTACCCTGCCGCTGTCCTGCGTCACGGAAAGATATCCGCCGGTCGTGGAACGAAGAAGTGCCAATGCGCTTTCCTTAACACGGCTGTTTGCTGTTTCCACGCATGTTTCTGCCGGCGTATCATACTTGTCAGAAAAGAATCCGCTAAGATATGATGTTCTGAACTCAACAGCCTTAGAAAGATCAAAGGGTTCAAGAGATTCCATAAGCTCGTCAGACATCTTCTTGGAGCCGTCAACCGGTATATTGTCAAATAAAGCACGGCCGCAGCGCTCAAGCTGATAATAACGCGTCTCGGTATAATCGAACTCGCTGTCGCTCCATGTTCTCACTTTGGTTGCTGAAAATTCAGCGTCGGCTCTTGACTCCGCATCAAAAATCCAGAACGGGACATAGACGCCTTTTATTTCATCAAGATGATTTTCCTCAGCAAACTGTTTCGGAAGAAGCTTTTTCCCTTTAAAATGCTCACGCAGAGATTTCTTTGCCGTCTCTTTATCCAGCATGAACGGAACAATCATGTCAGGCTTAAGCGCACCCGAAAGAGACGCCGGTATAATCGTTGGATTGCCGCAGTACGGACAGCTTGTTGCGGCTGTGGTTTCTTCACAGATAAGCTCCGCGCCGCAGCTCGGACAGGTATACGCATGCAGACCTGACGCTTCAGATAATTCCTCGCTGCCTTCCAAGTCCCATGCATCACCCGGTGCCGTGGTCGGCTGGCTGGCAGCTGCCGCGGCATTTTCGTCTTTATAAAGCTCCTCTATCTCTGATACTTCAAACACACTGTCGCAGTAATCACAGACCATTTTCCCGCTGCCGCTGTCAAAATGAATCGGTCCGGTGCAGGCGGGACATTTGTAGTTTGTAACCTGATTTGCCATTTGCTCACCTCGAAATTATATTATATAATAAGTTTATCGCCAGAGATATTTTAGACCTTTTATCGCTCAAATTTTTCCGGCATTTCCTGCTTATCGCTGAGCAGAGGGATATACCAGCTGTCGTAGTAATACGGAAAGCGAACGTTTCCCGCTTCCAATGCATCATCCCATATATAGCCCCACGGGCGCAAAAAAACAAAATAGTCGAATCCGCCGTCTTGTCCGTCGTAGTGCGCCGAAAAGGAAATAACGTTTTCAAGCGCTTCATTATCAGGCTCAATTACCCATGTATTCTCTTCTATATCATCGGAAAAGAAAAAACCGGATTCCGAGATTGCTCTGCCGTAACCGTCCGACGGAAAAAGATCAAGGCTGATTTCAACCGCCGAAACAGGCTCCGAAAACGAGCTTTTTTCATCCCAAATGACAATCTTTCCGGAGTTATCGCTTTTTACATCGACCTTCGCGAAGCAGTCAAAGTACATTCCATCCAGATTTTCCCATTCACCGGAAGCATTTTCAAGATGCCAATAACCATACCAGTCACCGCTCCATCGGTTATTGGTCAATGTCTCTTCCGCGGCCTTCTCCCAATCCGGCAGCCGGGAATCGCCGCGGAAAAAGCAATATGTGACCCCCTGCCCGAAAAGATCAACGGCACATACGCCGTCTTTAAGCGTACCGCAGGATTGGAATTGTCCCATAGAGAGTATGAAAACGTCGTCCGAATAATTCCATGTACCTTTGCAGCTTTTGCCGTTTACATCAAGCTTTGCCTTACCGTTTCCGTAAAGCGTCAGCACAGGAGCTGGAGAGTAAAATTCGCCCGCTTCAAGCTTGGTTCCGTCTTTGATTATCTGCTCACAGATATAAGTTCCGTCAGCGGCTGAAGTGCTTCTGCCGCATGCCGAAAGAAGCAGCAGAAAGAGTATTGAAATAAAACATTTTTTAGTCATTTTGCTTATAACACAGTCCATGCGGTTTAGCGCATGGACTGAAATAATCAAATCACGTCGTTATTATCAAACGGATCGCCGCATTCCGGACAGAATTTCGGAGGTTTTGTGGGATTCTCAGGTTCCCAGCCGCATTTATCGCATTTATACTGCGGTACGCCGGCTGGTTTTTTTGCACCGCATTCGGAGCAGAATTTGCCTTTGTTCTGTTTGCCGCATGAGCAGACCCAGAAATTCGTCTCAGGCTTTTTCGCGCCGCATTCCGGGCAGAATTTTCCGCTTACCTTTGCCCCGCACTGTGAGCACACCCATTCATCCGCTGCCGCAACGCTCTGCGCATTGGTATGCGGCTGGTTCGCCGCCATCTGATAAAGGCTCTGTGCATTGACGCCTCCTGCGTTGCCAGCCATGTTCATACCCATAAAGGCCATAGCCGCGCCGCCCTGATTTCCGGCAGCGGTCTGCATAGCCGACGCCTGTGCGCCCACAAGGTGAGCTGCCGCCATTGTCGGGTCACGGAAAGCCGCATTGCGCTGCAGCTCCTTTATCATCTGCTCATCCTCAGCGCTTGCTTTGACGCTCGACACGCCGAAGGAAACAATCTCTATGCCGCGGAGATCGCGCCATTTCGAGGACAGAACATCATTAAGCGCATCCGCAAGCTCCAGAGTATGTCCGGGCAAGGACGAGTAACGGATACCCATATCCGAAATTTTGGCAAAAGCAGGCTGCAAAGCCGTAAGAAGCTCTGTCTTGAGCTGACCGGATATCTGGTCTCTCGTATATTCATCAGCTACGTTGCCGCAGATGTTTGTATAGAAAAGCAGCGGGTTTGAAATTCTGTAGCTGTATTCGCCAAAGCAGCTGATCGCAATATCAACATCAAGCCCTACGTTCCTGTCAACAACGCGGAAAGGGACAGGAGACGGCGTACCGTATTTATTGCCGACAAGTTCCTTTGTGTTGAAATAGTAAACCCTCTGATCTTTTGGAGCTTCCCCGCCGAACGTGAAGCGTTTACCGATATTTTTGAACACCTCAACTACGCTTTCGCCGAGATTACCGGAAAATATCGTCGGCTCGGTCGATGAATCGTATTTGAATTCGCCCGGTTCAGCACAGACCTCGACGATTTTTCCCTGCTCGACGATGAGCATGCACTGACCGTCCGCCACAGCTACGATCGAGCCGTTTGAAATGATGTTATCCGACCCGTGCTTGTTGGACGAACGCGAACCGATCCTCTTTTTTCCCTTTACCGCGAGCACATTTTCGGAAAGCGCATCACAGTAAAAGTATTCCTTCCATTGATCCGCAAGTACTCCGCCGGCAGAGCCGACCGCCGCTTTTAAAAGTCCCATAGGCTGTCTCCTTTATCAAAAATTGATTATTTATTCCTCACTGCCCTTTTTTCTCATAAGATAATAGGCGCCTGTTCCCGTTCCGACAAGGAGAAGCGCAGATACCGGGATCAGCCACCAGCCGCTGCTGCTTCCGTTATTGTTTACCTTTCCAGAAGCGGCATTTTCGCCTCCGTTGGCGCCGGTGGCAGCTGTATCCACTTTACCTGTGACAGAGTTATCATTATATGTAGGAGCGTCCGTTGCCTGAGGATCGCCGCCGTTTATGTTGAGGCTTGCCGTTTTGGCATCCACATCGGAAGCTGAACCGGCAGGAATTATCTCGCTCTTATTTGCTTTGCAAATGGTGCATGTATACAAGCGTGCGCCGTTTGAAGTTTCTGTCGGCTCTTTTGTGATAACGCCCTCATCCCACGTATGATCTGTACGAGGAATTTCCTGCGTCTCAGTCTCACCGCATACTTCACATGTGCGAGTCTCTATTCCCGTCGTGACACAGGTCGCGGGTTTTGTGACCTCCCATTCGCCGAAAGTGTGAACGTGAGAGCCGTCTGCCGCCGTCTGAGCGTCGGTCGAAGCCGCGGCTGTACCGCCGTTTGCAGCTGTGCCGTTGCCGGCAGCGGTACCTGTCCCGTTGCCTACCGATACATAAAAAACATCGCTTGAGCCGTTATAGCTGACCTCTATCGCCGTCTGACCGACGGAATTGAGTACTGACGGGTATACGCTGAGACCGGAGCCGTTGGTTGACTGCCAGCTTCCGGAGAAACCGTCATAAACTGTTACGACGAGACCGCTCAGATCGACCGCCGCCCCCTTGGTGTAGCTGAGCTTGTTCGGGAGGTTTGTAATCTCTATCCCGGAATACGTGACCGGAACCATATCGGTGAACACCTCTTCACTGCGCAGCTCACCCGAAACACTGTATACCCCGGCGCAGTAATATACGGTGCCGAGTATCTGTTCGGGCGTATAGGCGTTGCCGATCGCACCGTTAACGGCAAAAATCTCATTGCGGTTTCCGGTATAGCTCATATACCACTGATAGCAGATATATCCGCCGTCATAGCTGCTCGCCTCAACTCTGAGTGCGCCGGGAATATCCCCTCGTACGCCCATAAACGAACTCGGACCGCTTGTAATGACCGGAGCAGATACCGAGGAAGAAACCGAATAATTATTATCCCACGACTGATCGCCGCCCCATGTCGGGCTGCCCCATGTCGGGCTGCCCCAAGACGAATCGTAACCGCCCCAAGGGTCAAAATACTCATCCGGCTGAGGAAGACCGGAGTCATAATACCCCGTTGCAAAAGCCTGAACCGGCAGCAGGCAGAAAACAAGAAGAAGCACCGCTGTCAATTTTGATATTTTCTTTATCATATCTAATCCCTCCGTGCTGCCATATCGGCAGACAACTGTTCTTTTACAGTTTACCATAATATATACATATTTTGCAACATATAGCGAAAAAAAGTTTTGACAGCTGTACCGGGATGCTCCTCCGTGTCACCGTTTATGCAGCACGTCTGATAAACTGCACTCTCCGTTGACAAGCCGCATAAACGTTTTCATGGCTTCGTCATCCATAAGCCCTGTTTTTCTGCCTATACACCTGAACGGCATATTGAGAAGAAACGCAACCTTGTTTGCGCTCTCCCCTTTTCCTATCGCCTTCAGCCCCAGATTTACCGTCTTGAAAGCCCTGTACATTTTTTTGCCTATGCCGCTTTTAAGATATTCGCTCTGTGCGATACAGTCATTCATCTCAAGCGGTTTGTGCCTGTTCCATGTTCTTCTCGGCGGATTTTTCCCGAGCAGCGCGGTAAATTCCTCATCGGAAACACGCTGTACATTGCATGTTTTGTATGCGTCAAGCGTTTTCCCCTCATAAGGATCGTCAACCGGCGCTCCCTCCTTTTCAATGCAGAGTTCGAGACGTATATCCGTTGAAGACGCACCTACAAGCACACGGTATTCGCCGGGCTCTGTCACCCAGCCGTTTTCCGCCGTGCTCCACAGTGCAAAGCTGCGCTCGTTAAGCTGTATGCATATTTCTTTTGTCTCTCCCGCAAGAAGATAGACTCTTTCAAATCCTTTTAGTTCCTCCTTCGGCCTGAAAATTCCGTTTGTGTTCGGCGAAATATAGAGCTGGGCGACCTCGGCGCCGTCCTTAGCGCCGATATTGGTCACGCTGAAGAATACCCTGTCGTTTTCAATGCGCAAGCCGCTGTATTCAAAGGCGGTATAGCTCAACCCGAAACCGAACGGATACATTGTCGGAACGCCCGCTGTAGTATAATAACGGTATCCGACAAATATGCCCTCACGGTATTCACAGGTGCTTTCGGTTCCGGGATAATACGGTGATGACGGCACCGATGCAAGGTTAAGAGGGATCGTTTCGCTCAGCTTGCCGCTTGGATTGACCTTGCCCGTCAATATCCGCGCCATTGCCATTGCTCCGGCCTGACCGCCGAGATAACCGTGGACGATCGCTTTCGAGTATTTATGCCACTGCATTTCAATGACGCTGCCGCAGGAAAGCACAACCGCGACAGAACTGTTTACGGCGCTTACCGCCTTGAGAAGCTCTGTCTGATTGTCCGGAAGCAGCATATTATCCCTGTCAACGCATTCCGATTCAATGCTCTCGTCAAGACCGAGATACAAAAGCACGGTATCCGCTTTTTCCGCAAGTGCGAGCGCTTCATCCATAAGGTTTTTGTCACTTTTTCCGCTCCTCCTGAAGCCTTGAGCATAGCCTATCACATTCATGCCCTGGTACTTCAGGCTGTCAAGCGCATTGTCCATAAGCGTGGGGATTATTTCCGAGCTTCCTCCGCCCTGATACCTCGGTTTTTCCGCAAATGAGCCAATAACGGCCACTTTTCTTTCACGACCGACGACAGGCAGAATATTATCCTCATTTTTCAGGAGTACGGCCGTTTCCTCGGCAACGCGCTGAGCGAACAGGTGATGCTCTGCTCTGTCGTAGGATACATCCTTTTCAAGAGCCTTTTCGGTTGAAAACACAAATTGCAGCAGCTTATCCGCCTGCTCATCAAGAAGCCGCTCATCCAGTTCTCCGGCTTTTATCGCCTTGACGACCTGTCTGTCCGTTATCCCGCCGCAGGCAGGCATTTCCAGCGTAAGCCCGGCTTTAAGCCCCTCAACGCGGTCATTGGCAGCAGCCCAATCGGAAACTGTCATCCCGTCAAAGTGCCATTCTCCACGCAGTATTTCCTTGAGAAGATGCATATTCTCACTGCCGTACACACCGTTTACGCGGTTATAGCACGTCATCACGGCTTTAACGCCTCCCTCTTTTACCGCCGCCTCAAAAGCTGGGAGATAGATTTCTCTCAATGTACGCTCATCCATGACGGAATCGACCGTCATTCTGTGAAGCTCCTGGGAGTTCGCCGCGAAATGCTTTACGCAGGCGTATATTCCATGCGATTGGATACCTCGTATAAGTGCGGCTGCAAGCTTGCCTGCAAGATAAGGATCCTCGGAGAAATATTCAAAATTCCGCCCGCACAGAGGGTTTCTCTTGATATTTACCCCCGGTCCGAGCAGCATGGCGATTTTTTCGGAAACGGCTTCCTTACCCAAATGCTCTCCCAGCTCCTCGAGAAGGCGCTCATCCCATGAGTTGGCAAGGCCTGCGGCGCTTGGGTAGCAGGTGGCCGGTAAGGATTTGCTGAATCCAAGGTACTCCTTACCGTCCGCAGTCTTTCTCAGTCCGTGCGGACCGTCTGTCATAAGCGCGGAGGGAATACCGAGCCTGTCTATATTTTGGGTGCGCCAGCTGTCCTTACCCGACATCAACGAGGCCTTTTCTTCAAGTGTAAGATGCGAAATAAGAAAATCGTACTTCATTATATTCCTTCCTCCCTGCTCGCAGAAATGTAAGCGCTCATCTATTGAAAACGTTTATAAGCACCGTTTTGAAAGTCAATAGGCGTATAGCCTTTTCAGTCAATCTTCTTTCTGCACCTTCAAGCTTTGCCGCTTTTCGCTTCATATCTCTTATTCTTATTTTATATGCCAGCCTGAAAGCCTTTTTTTCTTCTTTCGTTTTATACTCTTTAAGCTCTCTGAGATAATTTTTTGCTTCCTCTCCGGCGGACGCCAGATAACGTCTCTCTTCCCTTGGCATGATCCTTCCCCCGATTTTCTTATATTTGCGTTTATTTTATCATACATAGCTCCGATATGGAAGCGGCATTTATCCGGTACCGGTCAAAATTCAAAAGAGCCTTCCTGCTTTTCGGACAGGAAGGCTCATAAAAAATATCAATATTCGGAGGTATAATTATCAAAATAGCCCTGGATATATACGATAGGTGTTCCCTTATCGCCGCTGCCGGATGTAAGGTCGCAGAGAGAGCCTATAAGGTCGGTAAGCCGTCTGGGGGTTGTTCCTTCCGAAACCATCCTGCCGACAAGATCGCCGTCCTTCTTCTCTATTTCGCCCTTGATCGCCGCCTTGAGCTCATCGCCGCTGAGTTCGGCAAAATCATTGTCTGCCAGATACTTAAGCTTAAGCTCGTTCGGCGTACCGACAAGGCCGGAGGTATATGCCGGAGAAACGACGGGATCCGCAAGCTCCCATATCTTCCCCACGGGGTCTTTGAAAGCACCGTCGCCGTAGACCATGACCTCAACATGTTTTCCAGTAAGCTCAAGCATTTTTGCCTGAATGGCCTCAACAAGCGGCTGGCAGTCTCTCGGGAAAAGCTTGACTTTATCGTCCGTCGCCTTATTGGTTCCCAGCAGGCCGTATTCTTCGTTATAACCGCTTCCGTTGACCGGTGCGGTAAGAATGTCGTCAAGGCCGAAAACGCGCTCCGCTCCTGCGGTTTTCAGTATGCGCTTTGTGCGTGCGCGGGTATGAATGTCACAGCAGATGACGTTTTTTGTGTAATCAAGTATTGCCTTGGCGTCGTTTGCAAAAACCACCTCAACCTCAGCGCCGCATTCCTTAATAAGCTCGGAATAAAATTCAATATAGTCCACACCGGTAAAGCGGTGCTTTTTATATCCGAACAGCTCACGGTACTTTTCAAGGCTGAGAATATCACGGTAAGGATCTACTCCTTTTTCGTCCAGCTCGTCTATATCAACAAGGTGATTGCCGACCTCGTCAGAAGGATACGAGAGCATAAGCACAATTTTCTTTGCGCCCTTTGCTATGCCGCGAAGGCATACGGAAAAACGGTTGCGGCTCAGAATCGGGAAAATGACGCCTACCGTCCCGCCGCCGAGCTTGGTGCGGACATCCTCCGCAATGTCGTTTACATCCGCATAATTTCCCTGCGCTCTCGCAACGATTGCCTCCGTCATTGCCAGAACGTCTCTGTCCCTGACCTGAAGCTCACCGTTGGCTGCTGCCTGCATTACAGAGTCAGTGACGATTTTGACCAGATCATCGCCTTCTCTTATAATCGGAGCACGAAGTCCTCTTGAACAAGTGCCTACTACGCGGCTCATTAAAACACCTCTTTAAACTGATTTGCTGCAAATCAACGCAACGTATTGATTTTACTACAATAGATTTCGCTTGTAAATTGTTTTTTTCTAAAAAATAATTCATTTTTCGGAATTTATCATTTGTCTGCCCATATTTTTTCTATACATTTCAATATAGTTGTGCTAATATAAAGGGCAACTTTAATTCGGAGATGGTTTTATGTTGGATCTTGAAATGATACGCAGTGCACAAAAGACGCTTAAAGGGGTCGCGCGCTACACCCCGCTTACTCAGGCAAAAAATCTTGGGCGCAATATTTTCATCAAATCGGAAAATTTACAGCTCACCGGCGCTTTCAAGCTGAGAGGGGCGTACAACAAGCTCTCTTCGCTGTCTGAAGACGAGCGCAAAAAAGGCGTAATCGCCTGCTCTGCCGGCAATCACGCGCAAGGTATAGCTTTGTCTGCCTCAATGCTCGGCATTAAATCCATTATCTGTATGCCGGCTGGGGCGCCTATAAGCAAAGTGGAAGCCACAAGGAACTACGGCGCGGAGGTCGTGCTCGTCCCCGGCGTATATGACGACGCCGCCGCAGAAGCAGAACGCATGGTGAAGGAGCACGGATATACTTTCGCTCACCCCTTTAACGACGAACATGTTATGGCGGGGCAGGGCACGATAGGTCTTGAAATACTTGAGCAGCTTCCGGATGTGGAGCAGGTCGTCGTCTCTATCGGAGGAGGCGGACTTATAAGCGGTGTGGGCTGTGCAATAAAAAGTCTTAAGCCGGAATGTAAAGTTATCGGCGTTCAGGCGGCAGGCGCAGCGTCAATGTACGTGTCAATGCGTGAGGGAGAGCCGGTCACACTGCCCTCGGTTTCGACAATCGCGGACGGAATCGCTGTCAAATGCCCCGGAAGTCTCACGTTTGATTACTGCAAGAAGTATGTTGATGAAATCGTCACCGTCAAGGAAGACGAAATTGCAACCGCGATACTTGCGCTCATGGAAGATCAGAAAACCGTTGCTGAGGGTGCAGGTGCAGCAACCGTCGCCGCGGTGCTGTTCGGCAAGGTGGACGTTTCCGAGAAGAAAACTGTCTGTATTGTCTCCGGCGGAAACATTGACGTAACCACCATTTCACGTGTCCTTACAAAAGGGCTTACAAAAACCGGTCGCATCACCGAAGTAACGACAAAGATAGCGGATAAGCCCGGCAGTCTTATAAGCCTGCTGCAAGTTGTCGCAAAAACAGGGGCTAATATAATAAACATCAACCACTCCCGCGAAGACAAGGAATCGGACATAGTTGCGTGCATAGTAACGATGGTGCTTGAGACAAGGAATTTGCAGCATGTGGACGATATAGAGCGGGAGTTGATCTCCGCGGGTTATCCACTTTTATAAATCCAAAAAGAGCTATATAAAATTTTGATGCAGTCGGTCGGTAAGACCGGCTGCATTGTTTTCAGCTTGGCATCGGCAAAGACTCTGCATAAACCCGTATTTTTACAAAGCAGTTCCGCCCAACAGCTCAGAAAGGCTTTTGAATACCCTTTTAATCGTTCCTGACGGTCAAAGTGAGCACATCGGGTCTTGAATAATGTCCGCATACATCGTGTTCCATGCGGCTTGCGGGGACTTTCTGCATATCAAGCTCCGCATAGATTATCGCTTCCTTGTCCCATACGGTATCTGACGCCTCATGTCCAAACGGGTCAATAACGCATGATCCGCCGCGGCAGACGATTTCCGGCAGACGCGCTATCTCTTCTCTGCCGCTTTTTGTTTCCGGATAAGAGGCTCGTGTAAAGAACAGATCGCTGTTGACAAAATAACAGTGTCCTTCAATGGCTATATGGCGTATGGTGTGCTGCCATTCGGCGTTATCATTGGTGTTCGGAGATATATAGAGGCTCACTCCTTTTTCATAGAGTGCGACCCTTGCAAGGGGCATATAGCTTTCCCAACAGATCAGGTTCGCCATCGGCCCCCACGGAGTATCCATCACAGGGAAGAAATCTTTATCCGCGTCTCCCCATACAACACGTTCGCTTCCGGTGGGCTTGAGTTTTCTGTGATTCATGCACTCACCCGTGGGAGAAATCATTATATTTGAGTTGTAGAGCGTTGCCGTCACCGCATCCACCTCTGAATAACCGATACTGAGGTAAACGTTCAGTTTTTTTGCTTCATCGCAAAGACCGGAAATTTCCACGCCATCTGCAAGCAGAGAATTGTCATAATATTTTTTCCAATCCTCGCGGCCGTCGGCTGTTCTGCTGCCCACAGTATAGCCGAAGGTCATGCCATATGGATATCCGGGAATAAAAAGCTCCGGAAAAACAATAAGCTCTGCTCCGTTGGCGGCACTTTCCCTGATAAGCTTCAGTGCTTTGTCAAGAGATTTTGCCTTGTCAAACATAACCGGCTCCGCCTGAACAAGGGCAATTTTACATACGCTTTTAGAGATTTTCATAAGTAAAGCTCCGTTTTTAATGAATCTGCATATACGCTGCAATACGGCAAGCGTATATCTGCGGCGTACATTTTTACCACAGCTGCACTCGTACCACGTGTACAGCGGTGCGGGTTATCTGCTTCAGTTTATCATATAAGTAGCGTTTTCACAACACCTCTGTGCAGTATCTGCACACAGCAGCAAAGTTAAGGCTTCTGCGAAATGCAGAAGCCTTAAGAGAATATTTACTGTCCGAGGTACATCGCACTGAGATTTTCATCCGCAAGAAGTTCTGCACCGGTGCCGTATCTTACGACCTCGCCAGTCTGCATAATATATGCATGGTCAGAGATGGCAAGCGCCTTATTGGCATTCTGCTCAATAAGCATAACGGTGATCCCTTCGCGGTTGATTTCTTTGATAATCTCAAATACCTGAGATACGATAACGGGAGCAAGCCCGAGTGAAGGCTCGTCAAACATGAGAAGCTTAGGCTTTGCCATAATTCCGCGGCCGATCGCAAGCATCTGCTGCTCGCCACCTGAAAGAAGTCCACCATACTGCTTTTCACGTTCCTTGAGGCGCGGGAACATTGCATAAACACGCTCAAAATCCGCCTTTACGCCAGCCGCATCCTTGCGGTTGCCGGCACCGATGCGGAGATTTTCCTCAACGGTAAGCTTGGCAAATATCTGCCTTGCCTCAGGAACCTGAACAAGCCCCGCTTCAACATTTTCGTAGGGTTTCCTGGAAACCGGTTTCCCTTCAAATTCAATAGTGCCGCCAACGGTTTTCATAACGGAGGAGATGCACTTCAAGAGTGTGGATTTACCGGCGCCGTTTGCACCGAGAACAGATACGATCTCGCCCTGCTCCACTTCCATTGATACGCCGCGCAGAGCATGGATCCCGCCGTATGCGGCTCTGAGATCGGTTACTTTAAGAATGGTAGACATCAATCCTCACCTCCAAGATATGCACGGATGACTTCGGGATTTGCCTTGATTTCCGCCGGGGTCCCAACCGCAATAGTCTTGCCGAAGTTGAGCACTGTGCAGTAGTCGCAGAGATTTGTAACAACATCCATGTGGTGCTCTATCATAAGAATCGTAATATCAAACTTTTCACGTATCTCTTTTACGAAGTTTACAAGGTCAAGGGACTCCTCAGCATTCATACCGGCGGCAGGCTCGTCAAGAAGCAGAAGCTTCGGGTCAAGCGCCATTGCGCGGGCGATCTCAAGCTTGCGCTGATGGCCGTAAGGCAGAGCGCTGGCTTTCTCTTCGCACTTGTCCGCAAGACCGACTATTTCAAGCAGCCCCATTGCTTTGTCATTCAGAAATTTCTCACGGTCAAAAAACTTTTTGCTGTGGAAAATCGCCTGGGGCATATTATATGTCGCGTCAAGACCGCTTGCAATAATGACATTTTCAAGGACCGAGAGATTGGAGAACAGACGGATATTCTGGAAAGTTCTGCCTATACCAAGCTGTGCGACCTTGTACGGTGCAGTACCTGTGATATCCTTGCCGTCGAATATGATTTTACCTGCCGACGGTGCATAAATACCGGTGATATTGTTGAAAATAGTGGTTTTACCGGCGCCGTTGGGTCCGATAAGGCCATGGATCTTGCCCTTCTCGATTTTGACGCTGAAATCGTCGATTGCGTGAACGCCGCCGAAATGCTTTTCGACATGCTGCATCTCAAGCACGGGATTGATTACTTCATTACTCATTTCGCAGCATCCCCCTTAGCGGTTTTCTTGCCGGAGAAAAGTTTTTTGATGCCGGCGCACATTCTCTTGAACGAGAACTCTTTATAGCCGTAAAGTCCGCTGGGCTTGAACATGATGATAAGTACAACGGCAATACCGTAAACAAGCATACGGTACTCGGACATGGTACGGAAAATTTCCGGCAGTATGGTCACTATGATAGCACCGAGTACAGAGCCGGTAAGAGAGCCGAGACCGCCGATAACGGTAGTGGTTATAAGCTCACAGCTCTTGCCGAGGTTAAATGCAGTGGGAACAATATACATAAGATAGCCTGCGTAGAGAGCGCCTGCAATGCCTGCGTATATTGCGGAAAAGGTGAAAGACATTCTCTTGCAGCGAAACGCGTTAACGCCGACGGCCTCCGCCGCAACCTCGTTCTCACGTATTGAGGTAAGATTGCGTCCGTATTTTGAATGGATGAATCTCCATGCTACTACGAAGCACAGCACGGTAAGGATGACCGCAAAAAGCATGGTGGAAAAACCGGGGATGCCGCTGAATCCCTGAGAACCGCCGAGCGTTTTTCTCATATAGGTAAACAGAACCCTTACACACTCGCCGAAGCCGAGACATGTAATAAGGAAGTAGTCGCCCTTGAGCTTAAGGGTGAGAGATCCAAGCAGAAACGCGACAAGACCGGCTAACGCCGCGCCAATCACGATAGCAATCAGGAAATTCACATGGCATTTGACCGTGAGTACGGCAACGGCATAAGCGCCGATCGACATGAAGCCCGCGTTGCCGAAAGAAAACAGTCTTGTAAAGCCCGTAAGCACAGACATGCCAAGGACGGCGATGATATTGATGCATATCATTATGATAACGCCCTGTATGTAGCTGTTAATGCCAAAGAAGTTGCAGAAGGCGGTATTTATATTCTGAAATAACTCTAACACTGTCATCCCCTCCTTATGCCTTGTCCTGTACGTCTACACCCATAAGACCCGTGGGCTTTACGAGCAGCAGGACGATCAGAATACCGAACGAGAAGAAGTCACGCAGACTTGAGCTGAGGTAGCCGGCAACAAGAGTTTCGATGATGCCAAGCAAAACCGCGCCGATTATTGCACCGGGAACGCTTCCCAGACCGCCGATAACCGAAGCAATAAACGCCTTAAGTCCGATATTGCCCATGGTGGGGAAAATATTATATTTCAAGCCGTAGAGTATGCCGGCAACGCCCGCCAGAGAACCGGCAAGGAGAAATACGGAGGCAATGGATCTGTCAACCTTGACGCCAAGAACCTTTGCCGCGCTTGCATTGCAGGCAATCGCACGAACATTGAGTCCAAATTTAGTTTTATTGATGAGGAAGATAAGACCGACAAGAATTATCGCGGTAATAATGAGACTGACCATATCGAGAACACCGATATAGGAGCTGCCGATTTTGACGGTTCCTACAGGAATGGTGTAGTTATAGGATCTGTACTGGCCGGAGAAAATAAGGTTTGCCGCCTGCTGAAAAACATTGGAAAGACCCATTGCGGCAATCATGAGGAACATATTGGGAGCACCGGTGCTGCGTATACGGCGGTATGCGACTTTTTCGCTTGCAAAGCTTATAAGTGCGCCGCCTATAACGCCCGCAGCCGCCGCAACGGCAAACGGAAGCTCTATTATATTTGAACATACAAAGGCCACATAAGCGCCGACCATGGCGAACTCACCGTGTGACCAGTTGGAAAAGTCCAAAAGGCTGTATATCAAGGAATATCCCGTTGCCAGCAGCGCGTAGATTCCGCCAACGGATATACCGGTTATCAACTGTTGAAAAATCATATACTTTCACCCCTGACGCGAGTTTAGATTATCGTCTGAAAAAAAGCTTTGCCATATAAAAAACCGGGGGAGGAGTTCATCCTCCCCCGATCAAGGGTTTTTTGCTATATTACACCGAATTACTTAACAGCCTCGATTTCCTGAACAGCAATGCGCTCGGTGCCTTCGAACTTATAGAGCTCGCAAGCAAGAGTGGGGTTGTGAGTCTCGGGGTTCATAACGAGGGTACCTATGTAGCCTTCGAATACGTCGGTAGCCTCAAGAGCGTCGCGGATAGCAGTGGGATCAACGGAGCCGGCGCGCTCGATAGCGTCAACGATCCAGGATACTCCGTCATAGCCGAAGAGACACTCGGTCTCGGCAGCAGAGTCAAGCTTGAAGTACTCATTTACTCTTTCGCCGAAAGCAGCGGCCTTAGGATTGGAGAAGCCGATACGGGAAACGTAGTAGCATCCGTCGAGAGAACCCTGTGCTATGTCTGCAAGTTCCTGAGAGTCCCAACCGTCATGTCCAATGAAAGGAGCGGTGATCTCCATCTCACGAGCCTGCTTTGCAAACGCGGAAATCATTGCGTAGTTGTTGATGATAACGAAAACGACTTCGGGGTCAGCCTTCTTGATCTTTGCAAGCTGAGCACGGAACTCCTGATCGCCGGACTGGCACTGCTCCTCAGCGACTATCTTGCCGCCGTCTGCTTCAAAAGCGTCCTTGATAAAGGAGCTGACTGCTTCGGAGTTGGTGTCGCCGAGAACGGAGATGAGAGCTGCGGTCTTGTAGTTGCCTGCTGCATAGCTGCCGATAGCGGTTCCGATGTAGCTGTCAAGGAAGCACATACGGAAAGAGTAGGGGTGGAGCTTGCCGCTTTCGTCAACGGTAACGAGTTCGTTGGAAGCAGCAGTACCGATAATAGGAACATGCAGTTCGTCAGCAACGGAAGCCATAGGAATGTTGCAGGAAGAGAAGTTGGTGCCGATAGAAGCAACAACGCCGTCCTGAGTGACGAGCTTCTTGTATGCGTTGACGGAGTCTGCGGGTTCGCCCTTGCCGTCCATGGGAACGAGCTCGAGCTTGTACTGTCCGTTCAGAACGCCGCCCTTTTCGTTGTAGTCCATAACTGCCAGCTCTGCGCCGTACTTGCCGTACTGTCCCCAAATAGAGGTGCCGCCGGTCAGGTCGCCGATATAGCCGATTTTAATGACTTCGGGTTCAGCTGCCAATGCGCTGCTGCCCATTGCCGCAATCATAACGAGTGCGAGCACGATCGCGAGAAATTTCTTCATTGTGTCCTCCTGAAAATAGTTTGTTGTACATTTTGCTTGCGCTGATATAAGTAAATCAAAAATAGCATGTTTTGTCAAGACTGATTTTGTTGTTTTTTGTCTGTTTTTTACTTAACAAGTTGTAATGTGGAGCTTTTTCACTATGCAAGTCATAGAAGACGTCAACCATTTTTTGCCTTAATTATCACGTTTTTTGTATTGTGTCTGATTTTGCCTGAAATCTACCGATTTTTGCTGTTGTGCATATATACCCAAAATCGTGTTTTGATTTTGTTGATTTGTGACAAATTTCATTGTCTTGCTCCCATCATCTTTCTTTGTGTGCCAATTAGAGCTATAATACATTCAAAAAAGAAAAGGAGAAAAGGTATGATTTATATCGCCTCAGACGATTCCGGATATGAAGCAAAACTCACGGTGATCGAATATTTAAAAGAACATAAAATGGATTTTATCGACTGCGGCAGCGGTGACGAGCCGTCAAGATACCCGTATTTTGCCGCCCGCGCCGCCGCCGCGGTTTCCTGCGGAGCGGCAGAGAGGGCAATTCTGATATGCGGCTCAGGCGTCGGAATGAGCATTGCCGCAAACAAATTCAAGGGCGTTCGTGCGGCTCTTGTGAGCGAGCCGTATTCGGCGCGTCTCACAAGACGTCACAACGATTCCAACATTCTATGCCTCGGCGGCAGACTTATCGGCAGATGGATGCTGCTTGAAATAGTGGATACATGGCTCAACACCGAATATGACGGCGGTCATCACAACGGTTCTCTTGAGCTTATCAGGCTTATCGAGGAGGAAAACATGACCGGCAGTCAATGGCTGCCCGAAGATCTGCCGTATGAGCCTTTTGAATGGAATCCGGAACAGAAGCTGTAACCGTTTTCCGAGGTAAATGATAATAAATTGAAGCAGCCGTCAGTTGACAAGGGCAAAGATGTGACGCAGCCTCCAGAAATCAGAGCCCAGCAAAGTGGGTTTGATTTGAAGCGGAAGAAGGAACGCGCAAATTGATTGTAATGAAAAAGCTTCATGAATCCCATTCCATGAAGCTTTTTCTGACTGAGAAATATTCTTTTTCAACTGTCACCATTTCAGCCGTCAATATACTCTATTGTGATATCATGATCCGCGGCGTATTTTTTCCACTCAGGAGAAAGCCGCTGGTTTGTAAACAAATAGTCTATTTTTTCAAGACCGTCAAACGGAATGTTTGCACTGACGTCAAATTTTTCGTGGTCGACCAGTAAAAACCTTTTCTCTGATTGGATTATCATCTGTTTTCTCACATTTGCCTCGCTTATGTGATTATCCGACAGACCGAATTCTATCGTAAGATTCGGGCAGCTTATAAAGGATTTGTCCGCGTGATAGCTTTTAAGCGCATCTACCGTGTTCGGGTCCGCAAAGGCCGATGTTCTTTTCCTGTATGCGCCTCCGACACATATAAGGTTTATTTCCGTGTTATTTTCATGGCACAGGCGGCATATGGCAAAGGAATTTGTTATAAGCGTAATGCTCATGGAGTGGGCAACGATCGCCTCGGCAAGTGCAAGACAGGTTGAACTGGAGTCAAGCATTATCATGTCGTTATCTTTTATATAATCAAGAGCATGCTCCGCAAATTTTTCCTTTGTGCGGTGGTTCTGAACCTTCCTAAGCTCCATGGGATACGTTTTATCGTACTTTTCCGCCTGATATGCCCCGCCGTGGGTTCTGACCAGCTTTCCCTCGCGCTCCATCTCCTTTAGATCACGCCGGATCGTCTCCTCACTGCATCTTAGTAAACTGCTCATTTCGGGAACAAGTACAAATCCCTGTGTTGAAAGTTGCTGGCTTATTATGTTCTGACGCTCAATCTTTAACATTTTTCCCCTTTTCCCGCTTTGCCGCATAAAAGATACTGTTGTTTTTTGTTGACCGAATTATATTACACATTAGCTTTATTGTCAACAGCAGGCAGAAAATGTCCGTTTTTATTTTTTTCTGTTGACTTGTGACTGTTTTTGGAGTATTGTTTACTTGTTGGATAAGCCCTGTAATCCAAATGATTAAGAATTTATTGCAGCAGGAGGTACGCGTGAAAGATTTTAATGAATTTTTTCTTATGTCCACAGATGATGTGAAGCGCTATGCGGTTGAAGTCCTCGGGCGTTTTTCTCCCGACGAAGAGACTGACTGCATAGAGATCGGCGATGGAAATATAAACTATGTATATAAGATAGTCTCCAAACGCGACGGACACTCCGTGATCATAAAACAAGCCGACAAGCTCCTCCGTTCCTCCGGCAGGCCGCTTGATCTGTATCGGAACAAGATAGAAGCCCGTATTCTCCAATTGGAAGGCAAGCTTGCACCCGGTTTTGTACCGGAAGTCTATTATTATGATGAAACAATGGCGGCAACCTCTATGGAGGATATCTCCGCGTATAAAAACCTGCGTAAAGAATTGGCTGAAAACCGTGTTTATCCGCATATTGCGGAAAATATATCCGAGTTTATGGCCTCCACGCTCCTGCCGACTACCGATCTTGTAATGGACAGCGGCGAAAAGAAGCAGAATGTAAAATTTTTTATAAATCCGGAGCTTTGCTTTATCACCGAAGATCTTGTCCTCACGGAGCCTTATACGGCGGTTCCGTATTTTGACAGAAACAAAAATATAGTCACCCATGGCAACGAGGCTTTTGTTGAGGAAAGACTGTACAATAATTTCTCTCTGCACACGCAGGTCGCAAGACTTAGAAACAGTTTCATGAATAACGCTCAGGCTCTGATACACGGCGATCTTCATTCAGGGTCGATCTTTGCAAACGAAAGCGGTCTGAAAGTGCTCGACCCCGAGTTTGCTTTTTACGGGCCGATGGGCTATGACATAGGCAACGTTATCGGTAATCTTTTCTTCTCCCTTGCAAACAAGCTCTTTACGATGCCCGGCGAGAAAGACGCAATATCCGCTCTTTACTCAACCATAAGCGGAGTATTTGATCTTACGCGAAAAAAGCTGAGTGAAAAATACGATGAATTGGTCATGCTTGATCTTTACAAAAATCCCGAATTCAAAAAGCTGTACATAGACTCCGTCATGGCCGATTCGGTCGGCTTTGCCGGAACGGAAATGATACGGCGCACGGTCGGTGATTCGAAGGTTGCCGAGATAAGCTCGGTTTCCGATATGGAAAAACGCATACCAATGGAACGCGTTATCATAGAAGCCGGTATTGCTTTCGTCATGCAGCGCGAAAAGATTTTCGAAGGGAAAGAGCTTACCGAGATTTTTTCCCAAATGCTCGAAAAAATCTGAAGGAGGAATCCGCGGTGGAAAGATTTGATAAAGATATGCCTTTTCTTCTCAAATATGAGAATGTGGCATGGTTTGAAGACGGAAAAGTACGTATTCTTGACAGGCGCGTTTTTCCTACGGAAATTAAATTTGTCGAGTGTTCCGACTATCATGAAGTCGCAAAGGCGATTGCCGACATGGTAACTCAAAGCGCCGGTCCGTATACCGCGGTGGGCATGGGTATGGCGCTGGCTGCTTATCAGGTTCGCGGAGAGGCAAAAGAAAAACAGATAAGCTTCCTGAAGCAGGCGGCATATGATCTTGCTCATTCGCGCCCCACAACTGCGAACCGCTACGGTCAGATAACCTATCGCTGCGCAGATATAGCCGCAGCTGCCCTTGAGAGCGGCAAGGACGCCGTTGGGGCAATAAGGGATGATACCATAGTGTCTCTCAACCGCCGCTATGGTACAATGCAGAAGGTTGGGGACTATCTTGAAAGCCTTGTTCCGCAAAACGGAACGATCCTTACGCAGTGCTACGGCGAAACAATAATAGGTACGCTCATACGCGCCGCGAAAAAGAACGGCAAAAGCTTCAAAGTTTTCTGCGCCGAAACAAGGCCGTACCTTCAGGGTGCAAGACTCACTTCAAGCTGTTTTGCCGAAATGGGATTTGATACCACGGTCATTTCCGATAATATGGTGGCATACGCCATGCAGAACGAAGGAATAGATCTTTTTACCTCCGCTGCCGATTCCATTGCCCGTGACGGGCATATCGCCAACAAAGTCGGCACTTTCCAGATCGCAATTCTCGCAAAATACTTTGCTGTCCCCTACTATGTCACGGGTATTCCCGACAGGGACAAGATGACGAAAGATGATATTCTAATAGAAATGCGTGATCCGGAGCAGGTACTGAGATACCGCGGTATACAAAACACGCTCCCGCAGGTCAAGGCTATCTACCCTTCCTTCGATGTCGTGCCTCCGCATCTTATTTCCGGCGCAGTCACCGACAAGGGTATCTATGTTCCCTATCTTCTGGACAGATACTTTGACGGCGAGCAGTCAAGCTTCTATTAATCAATTGGTCAAACAAGAAATTTAATCATACAAAAAAACAGGAGAAAAGCAATGAAAGTTTATGTACGTTCCCCCTATCCCGAAAAAAGTCTTGAGGTTCTCAAGGGCATGTTTGACGAAGTAGTATACGACCCTTGGACCGCAACCGGCGAGCGCTTTTATGAGGACGAGATGCTTGAGCATCTTCTTTCTGTGCAGCCCGATGTCCTTATAACCGAGCTTGACAGGATCACGGCAAAAGTTCTGGCCGGATACAAGGGACTCAAGGTTATAGGCGACTGCCGCGCCACGCCCGCAAACATTGAAGTTGACGAATGTACCAAAGCAGGCATTCCCCTCCTGTGTACACCCGGCCGCAACAATCAGGCCGTTGCCGAGATGGAAGTTGCAGCTATCATTATGCAGTACCGCAATATGCTCCTCGCTATTGATTGGCTCAAGAAGGGCGGATGGGTTCCCGGAACCACCCCCTATTTTACCTTCATGGGTCATGAGCTGCAGGGCAAAAAAGTCGGCTTTGTCGGTTTCGGCGCCGTCGCAAAGGCCGCCGCAAAAATCATGGACGGCTTTGACTGCGATATTTGCTTTTACGGTCATCAGAGCGGCGATGTCGGTCATTACCGCAAGGTAGAGCTGGAAGAGCTGTTCTCGACTTGCGACATCGTTTCTCTGCACCTTCCCGTTACCGACGAGACCCGCGGTATGATTACCGAGAAGCTTCTGCGTTCCATGAAGAAGGACGCTCTGCTTGTCAACTACGCCCGTTCCGCTGTCATTGACACCGCCGCTCTTTTGCGCGTCGTAAAAGAAAACGCTATTGCAGGTGCAATTATTGATGTTTTTGAAAATGAGCCTCCCACGGCGGACGAAGTCGCGCTTTATGAACACCCCAACATTCTTGTCACTCCTCATATCGCAGGCTCCACCTATGAGGTAACAAATCACCAGGCTGAGATTATCAACGACAGGCTCAGGCAGTGGTTTGCAGGTGAGAACCTTGAGCGCATTGTATATAACAAGGCCGTTCTCAATAAATAACCGCCATGAAGCATTACCTTATGGTTGACCTCGGCACGGGCAACACCCGTGTCGCCATTACGGACTCAGCCGGCGAAATCCTTGCCCTCAGGGTCTTTACCAATACATATTACAGAGACCCCGCCTACCCGGACGCACAATATTTTATCCCGCACGAGTGGGAAGCGCTTATTCTCAAATATTGCGGCGAGCTTCATAACGAACTGCCGGATATCAAAATCGACGCCGTTTCCTCGGCTGCCGCAAGGCAGACGATAGTTCTGATCGACAAGTCCGGCAGGGCTTTCCTCGGTCTGCCGAACATTGATAACCGCGGGCGTGAGTATATGCATGAGATAGACGGCAAGGACGATATCTACCGTATGTCCGGCAAATGGGTAACGGAGGATTTCTGCGCTGCAAAGCTCTACGGCTACAAGAAGCTCTATCCCGATGATTTTGAAAAAATAGGTTCCGTTCTGAGTCTTGACGGCTGGATAGGATATGTTTTTACCGGTAGGCTTACCTTTGAGCCTTCTCAGGCGTGTGAAACTTCACTGTACGACATTGGGGAAAAACGCTGGTCCAAAGAACTGTGCGATAAGTTCGGCATTGACTTCTCGGTTTTGCCGCCGCTTGTTTCCGCAGGGACTGCCGCAGGACCTATCCGCCCCGATTTTATTGAACGCTGCGGGATGGCGGATAATGCCGTTTTTGTCGTCGGCGGCGCGGATACGCAGTCCGCGCTGCATCAGACAGGGCTAAGGAAAGGCGACGTTGCAATCGTTTCCGGCACCACCTCCCCCGTCGTCACGCTGATCGACCGAAAGTATTATGACCCGCAGCAGCGTGTGTGGACAGATATAAATCTTGGCGCTGACGGCTATGTTATTGAGATGAACCCCGGCGTAACGGGACTCAACTATCAGCGGCTCAAAAGCAATCTTTGCCCCGATATAAGTTATGAGGAGCTCGAAAAGGCTTACAGTGAGAAAACTGATTTCTGCTGCACCGCGTCTTTTTCATCTCTTCTCTTCTATGAGCGGCGTTCTCTGAGAAAAGGCGGCTTCTTTATGGCTTCCCCAATGGCTGACAAGGCCGACCGTATCGACATGGCTTGGGCTGTTGTTGCAGATATAGCCTGCTCCATATACGAACAGCTTTATCGCCTGACCGCGCTGACCGGTTTCGAGAAAAAATACATTCTCGGCTGCGGCGGCGGGTTCCGCTCGGCAGCGCTTTGTCAGATGGTCTCCGACCTTTCAGGCCTTGAGTTGAGGATACGCCCGGGGTTTGAGCAGGCAACCGTAAACGGTCTTGTCAGACTTTGCAACGGTGCCCTTGGTTATGCCCAGAGCGATGTTTTCTCAGAGTATATCTCATATTTTCCTCGGGATAACCAGCTTATTCACAGATACCACCCGATCTGGAGTCAAAACAGGATGAGCGTCAATCAAATCTGAGCGGATATCCCGTATGTATTTCAGTACATTTTTTGCAAAAAGCACGGAGGATAAATATATGAATTCATTTGATTTCTACAGTCCTACCTATTTTGTATTTGGCAAGGACAGAGAAAACGACACCGGAAAGTACGTCACCAAGTTTGGCGGCAAGCGCGTCATGGTCGTTTATGGCGGCAGCTCCGCAAAGAAATCCGGGCTGCTTGACAGAGTTATGAACTCTATTGCCGCAGAGGGTCTTTATGCGATAGAGCTCGGCGGCGTCAAGTCCAACCCCAAAAGCGGTTTTGTCTATGACGGCATTGAGCTGGCAAGAAAAGAAAAAATCGACTTTCTTGTCGCGGTAGGCGGAGGCAGTGTCATTGATACTGCAAAGTCAATCGCCATGGGCGTTCCCTATGACGGAGATTTCTGGGACTTCTTCTCATGCAAATGCCCTGAGACCGCACTCCCTGTCGGCGTTGTTCTGACTCTTGCCGCTTCCGGCAGCGAAGGCTCCCCCAATGCAATAATCACCAATGAAAAGACCCTTGACAAATCCGCTGCCGAGGCCGACTGCATACGCCCCAAATTCTCGGTCATGAATCCCGCGCTTACCCAGAGTCTCCCTGCTTTCCAGACGGCATGCGGCGTAACCGATATTATTTCACATGCGCTTGAGCGCTATTTCACCAATACGCCCGGCGTTGAAACCACCGACCGTCTGCTTGAGGGCGTTGTGCTTTCCATGATGCACGAGGGACGCACTGTAATGAAGGATCCAGACAACTTCGATGCCCGTGCAAATATCATGTGGGGCGGCATGGTCTGCCACAACGATATTATGGGCGTGGGACGCAAGCAGGATTGGAACAGCCATCACCTTGAACACGTCCTCTCCGCTGTATATAACTGCGCACACGGCGCCGGACTTGCGGTAATTATGCCTGCGTGGATGAGCTACTGCATTGAGCACAGCGACGCAAAGCGCTTTATTCAGCTTGCGACACGCGTTTTCGGATGTCAGATGGACTACGACGCTCCCAAACGCACCGCACGAGAAGGCGTTGAAGCCTTCAAAAATTTTCTCAGAGAGCTGAATATGCCTCTCACCTATGCGGAGCTTGGCATAGAACCGGACATTGATAAGATGGTCGAGATGAACAATGTCGGTGACGGCGTGACCGGCGGTTATGTCGGACTCACCTCCGAAGCGATCCGCGAAATATATGAGCTTGCAAGAGGCTGATATTTCGCCTTCCAAAGACGATTTCAAATCATTATTAGCTATATAAGAATAAAATCTTCTCTCAAAATTTATTACCGATATATAAAACAAAGAAAGGAAACATAAAAAATGGAGAACAAAAATTACGGTTTTTCAACCCGCCAGATCCATGTCGGCAAGATGAAGAACAGCGCCGGAGCGCTCTGCGACCCCATATACCAAACCTCGACTTTCGCCTTCGACACCGTTGAACAGGGCGGTGCAAGATTTGCTGGCACCGAAAACGGCTACGTTTATTCCCGTCCTGCAAATCCCAGCACCAATATCGTAGAAGCCAAGATCGCCTCCCTGGAAAACGGTGAAGAGGCAATGGCCACTGCCTCCGGCATGGGCGCTATTACCGCAACGCTTTATTGCAGCGTTGTTGCCGGCGATGAGATCGTCGCCGACGAAACCCTGTACGGCTGCACTTTTGCTTTTCTGTCCAAGGAGATCACCCAGCTTGGTGTAAAGGTCACATTTATAAATCTTAACGACGAAGCCGCGCTCAAGTCTGCTCTTACCGAGAAAACCAAGGTCGTCTACTTTGAGACCCCCTGCAACCCCACCCTCAAGGTCATTGACATTGCAAAGGTCGCCACTGCCGTCCATGCATTCAACAGCGAAATCAAGGTCATCGTTGACAACACATTCTGCTCCCCTTATCTTCAGAGACCGCTTGATCTCGGTGCTGACGTTGTCGTTCACAGCGCTACCAAGTACATCAACGGTCACGGCGATGTTATCGCGGGCTTTGTTATCGGCAAGAAGGAGTTTATTGATCAGGTTCGCGGCGTCGGCGTCGTTCACATGACCGGCTGCGTTATGAGTCCGTTTAATGCGTTCCTCATCGCCCGTGGTCTTAAGACGCTGAGCATTCGCATGGATCGTCACTGCGAAAACGCAATGAAGCTTGCAAAATATCTGGAAGCCCATCCCGCAGTTGAAAAAGTCTACTACCCCGGACTTGAGAGCTTTGAAGGTCATGAAACGGCCAAGAAGCAGATGTCTAAATTCGGCGGCATGATGGCTATCGAGCTGAAGGCTGACAAGGCGCTCACCGCAAAAACCATCAATAAGCTTAAGCTCTGCACCATCGCGGTTTCTCTGGGCGACGCCGAAACGCTGGTTGAGCACGCTGCATCAATGACCCACTCCACATACTCCCCCGAGGAGCTTGCGGCCGCCGGCATTTCAGAGGGACTTGTCCGCATCAGCGTAGGCCTTGAAGATATCGAAGACATTATTGCTGACTTTGAGCAGGCATTTGCCGGTCTTGTCTGAGAAAATACTGTAAGCTGCACCGTCAGTCAAACAAATTAAGTTAAAAATTTGGATTTTGGAGGATATTTATGAATATTGATCAGTTTTATGAACAGAGAAAGCTTGTTGCCGATACAATGACCCGCCTTTACAATACCCGTCTCACTACAACAAGCGGCGGAAATATCAGCTGCCGAATCAATGACGAGCTTTTTGCAATCACCCCCTCTTCTCTGGATAAAGCAAAGCTCACCCCCGAGCTTATTGCAATCGTGACCATGGACGGCGAGAATCTTACCCCGCATCTCAGGCTTACCATTGAGGGCGAAATGCATCGTCTTATTCTCATGGAGAACCCCAATGTCAACGCCGTCGTCCATGCGCACCCCGTATTCAGCACCCTTTATGCCTGCGCTGATGAGCCCATGGCAACCGACCTGATTGCCGAAGCTTGGGTAGTTCTCGGCAAGCCCGCGATCTCCAAGTATTTCAAGATGGGTACTCCCGAGCTTGCACGTGACGTAGCCGATTGCGCAAAGCAGTCCAGAATAGTACTCCTCAAGAATCACGGCGTTCTTGCCACCGGCAAGGATATGCTCAGCGCTTTCGATGCGATCGAGGTTCTTGAAAACGCATCTAAGCTCACCGCATTCGCAACTCTCCTCAACCACGCCGGAACAAAGATCAGCCCAATGACAGAAGCCGCAAAGAAAGAGCTTCGCCCTGATCTCTTCTGATATTGCTAAATAAAAAGTTTAATGAGGATGGCCGATTAAACGGTCATCCTCAATTTGCTCCTAAGCAGGCTCAAAATCAATAGTTAATGTTGAGTATCCGCAGTGAGAATCTTCATCATTCGCAAAAGCAATCATAGAAAAGGCCGTCATGCAGAGCATAACGGCCGTCATCATCGCAATTTGCGGTGCATCCACTTAGTTCTATTTGTTTTTTTGAGTGCCTGCTCTATGGGGGATTATACCTCATTACGGTAAGTTGGGCTTTTTCATTATTATTTGCCGAGATAGGCCTTCTTTACATCTTCATTGACAAGCAGCTCCGCGCCCTTTCCGGAAAGCGTGATCTTACCGGTTTCGAGAACATAGCCATAGTCAGCGCTTTTAAGCGCCATGTTCGCATTCTGCTCAATAAGAAGGACGGTAGTTCCCTGCCTGTTAATCTCCCTGATTATATCAAATATTCCTTTGACGATAATGGGCGCAAGACCAAGAGACGGTTCATCCATCATAATGACCTTAGGTCGGCTCATAAGCGCCCTTGCAACGGCAAGCATCTGCTGCTCACCGCCGGAAAGAGTACCGGCAAGCTGCCATGAACGCTCTTTAAGGCGCGGAAAAAGATCGTACACCCACTTTATATCTTCGGACAGATCGTCTTTTCTGAGATACGCGCCTATCTTGATGTTTTCAAGCACGGTGAGGTCGGCAAAAACCCTTCTTCCCTCTGGGACAAGCGTAATGCCCTTTGCGACGATCGAAGTCGCATCCTTTCCAACAAGGTTCTCGCCCGCAAGCTCTATGCTTCCGCTTTTTGCCTTTACAAGGCCTGCAATTGCTTTAAGTGTGGTGGATTTGCCCGCACCGTTCGCGCCGATGAGCGTAACGATTTCGCCCTGATGGACATCAAACGAAATACCCTTTACCGCTTCGATACCGCCGTAATTTACCTGCAGTTCCTTAACGCTGAGTATAATTTCCTTATTCATCATCGCTCACCCCCAGATACGCGGCAATAACCTGCGGATCATTCTGTACCTTGTCAGAAATGCCCTCCGAAATAAGCTTACCGAAGTCGATTACATATATGTAATCGGAAATATTCATTACAAGATCCATATGGTGCTCAACAAGAAGGACGGTAAGATCATGTCTGTCCCTTATTTCTTTTACAAACTCTGAAAGCTCAAGCGTCTCCTGCGGATTCATGCCGGCCGCCGGTTCGTCAAGCAGCAGAAGCTTTGGTTCGGCGGCAAGCGCCCTTGCGATCTCAAGCCGGCGCTGAATGCCGTAGGGCAGGCTTGTTGCAAGATCATCCTTGTATTTTTCAAGCCCCTGTTCTTCAAGAAGCGCCATGGCTTCGTCACGCATACGCTGTTCATCAGCCTTATTCATATGCAGAGCCGCAGAGAAAAAGCCGCTTTTGGCATGCATATGCTTTGCAATAAGAACATTCTCAAAAACCGTCATGCTCTTCCAAAGGCGGATGTTCTGGAAGGTTCTTGCAATGCCCATTCCGGTTATGCGGTCCGGCGTGGGCGCGATAACCGGCTGTGAGGCATAAAGCGAAGCATTTTCACCGGCGTAGGTTTTCTTCATCTTCCCCTGAGGAGTCGCACGGACAATAGGTTTGTCCATAAATTCGATAAGGCCGTTCGTCGGCTGATAAACGCCTGTGATGCAGTTGAAAGCAGTTGTCTTGCCTGCGCCGTTCGGACCGATAAGCGATACGATGTTCCCTTTGTGTACATCAATATTCAGGTTGTTGACAGCCACGACACCGCCAAACTGCATTGTAACATTTTCGACCTTCAGCACGGAATTACTCATGTTCTGTCACTCCCCTCTTTGCTTTTATTTTATTCCGCCACCCGGCTATAACCTCAGGCAGTTCTCTGTCCCCCATAATTCCCTTGCGGAAAAAGAGAACAACTATCATTATAATTACCGAAAAAACAACCAGACGGAAACCGTTGCGGAACACCGACGGTGCGCTGATGCCGAGGAACGTGCCTGAGTCGAGACCGCGCAGCCACCATTCGGAAGCCGCGACAAAAAGCATGGAGCCGATGACGCTTCCCGAAATGGAACCTATGCCGCCGAGAACCACCATGAGAAGTATCTCATATGTCATTGCCGATTTGAAATTACTCGCCTGTGCGATAGACATAACCATTGCCATGCTCGCTCCTGCGATGCCGGCGAAGAAAGAGCTTGTGACAAAGGAGATCATCTTATGCTTGGCAAGATTGATGCCCATAGCTTCAGCTGCGGTTTCATCGTCACGGATAGCTTTGAAAGCACGTCCGTAGGTCGAATTGACAAGCAGGACAATAATTATAATCGAAACAGTCGCTATCAGAACAGGCACAAACGTTGCAAACGATAGTTCGGTTCCGAAAAGCGCCGCCTTGAAGGTGCTGGTGCGCAGAAAGCTCTTGAGAAGGTTAGACCCGTTTGTAACGGAGCCAAGCTTGCTCCACTGGAAGACAGCGCGGATGATTTCCGCAAAACCGAGAGTCGCGATCGCAAGATAATCCGATTTAAGCCTCAGAACAGGAAGACCGATAAGGTACGCAAAGACGGCTGCGGCAATTCCCGCCATAAGGAGGGCAATTACAACGCCGAGAACAGTACCGAAGCCTCCGAGACTGCCGCTAAGTACTTCGGGAATTGAAAAACGTATCGCCGCATCATAATATTGGTAGACAGAATCTCTTGCACTGTCAGGAATGGTAAACATTGCGTATGTATACGCCCCGATGAGCATAAAGCCAGCATGACCAAGAGAGAAAAGTCCGGTAAAGCCGTTCAGCAGGTTCATGGAGACTGCGGCAAGCGCATAGACGGAGCCTTTCTGGAGAACTATAAGCAGCATAGAGAGCTTGCTTGTGGGCTTGATTATCTGGTCAAGCACAAGGACAATAAGGAGAAACGCCGCAACGCATACAAAGGAGATAATATTTTTTCTTTTTTGTTCAGTTTTATCCAACATAATATCCCTCCTCACACTTTATCCGTGCTCTTCTCGCCGAAAAGTCCGGTTGGCTTGAATACAAGGATCACGATAAGCAAAACAAAAGTAAACGCATCAGAGAATGTAGCAAGACCTATCTGCTCTGTTATTGAGCCGCCGGTGATAAGTATCGTATCAAGCCCTTTTATAATGCTTTCGCAAATGCCTATGATAAAAGCGCCTATAACAGCCCCGGGAATAGAGCCTATTCCGCCGAAGACCGCCGCAACAAACGCCTTGAGTCCCGGCATACCGCCGGAAGTCGGAACAACGCCGGGATAGTTGGAGAAATAGAGCATTGAACCGATCGCGGCAAGGAAAGAACCGATTATAAATGTAACGGAAATGACCTTGTCAATTTTTATACCCATAAGCTGGCTCGTTTCAAAATCTCTTGAGACGGCACGCATTGCCATGCCGATCTTTGTATGATTGATAAGGTAAACAAGAGCAAACACAAGGAAAATAGTGAGAAACGGGGTGATGACGGTAACTCTTGTCGTTGCCATTCCGAAAACGCTTATCTGATCGGAAATCCACGGAATTGCCGGGTAGTTCTTATTAAGGCCGCCCGTTATGTACAGGGCGAGGTTCTGCAGAAGATAACTCACGCCGATGGCGGAGATCATAACGGACATACGCGGCGCGGTACGCAGAGGCTTATATGCGACTCTCTCAATAACAAATGCAAGCAGAACTGTAAGGACAATTACAAGCGGAATCGCAATATACATAGGAAGCGCCGCCGCAAGATAGACCATGAGCAGTCCCGCGACCATAAAGACGTCGCCGTGGGCAAAATTGATAAGGCGAAGAATGCCGTAAACCATAGTATAACCGATAGCAATGAGCGCGTACTGACCGCCTACGGAAATACCGGATATCACATAAGGCAGAATGGTCTGCAATGTATTCATTGTGTATCCCCCAAAATATAGTTTTTCTAAGGATTATCTATAAATACAGGCTGTCACGAAAAAGGACATACCGATTCTGTCCCCTTTCGGGGCAGCCCGTAAAATACGCTTACTGGCGGGGAGTTTTCCCCCGCCAGTGAGCTTTTTGATCGGGTCAGCCGGTAAAAATCAGCCGGCTTTTACAACGTTGACGAACTCCCAAAGTCCGGTTTCAGTGTTGCATTCTTTTACAACTGCACTATCACGGAGCGCATCGCCTATGCTGTCAAAAGAGATAGCGCCGGTGATGCCTTCAAAGCTGACATTGGGCAGAGCCTCAAGCACAGCCTTAGGATCGGTAGAACCAGCCGCCTTGAGAGCCTCGAGCGCTACGCAGTATGCGTCGTAGCCCATAACAGTAACTGCCGCAAGCTGATCGTTGCCGCCGTTGTTTGCAAGGTTGGTTGCATCTTCGGAGATCCACTTCTTGATAGCTGCGTCAAACTCGGCATTTGCACCTTCCTGATAGAAAGTAGTTACGCAGATGTCAACATTGGTGCCCTTTGCTGCTTCAAGGACAACGTTGGAGTCCCATGTATCGCCGGCAAGGATAGGCATACCAAGCTCCTGAGTGTTGGCCTTCGCAATGATCTGAGCGGCCGCTTCGATAGATACGGGAGAGAAAAAGACGTCGCAGCCCTGATTCTGTGCATTGGTGATATAGGTGGAGTAGTCGCTGGTTCCTTCGGGGAACTGTTCATACACGCAGTTGTCTTTGCCGAACGCTTCTATGAAGTAGTTGCAAAGGCCGCCGGAGTAATCATCGCCCTGCTTTGCAAGGCAGTATGCCTTGGTTGCGCCAAGCTCTTTTGCATAGTTTGCAAGAACTGTACCCTGGAACGGGTCGAGGAAGCATATACGATAGTATACATCGCATCCGGAAGTGACCTGAGGATTGGTGCAGGTCACGCCAAGTGCGGGAACGCCTGCATTTTTAAATGTATCGCCGGCTGCAATGGAGACGCCGGAGCCGTAGGAGCCAAGGACGATGGAGACGCCGCTGGAAATAAGCGTCTGCGCCGCAGTAGGCGCCTTGTCGTTGGAAGAGGCGTTATCGGCATAAACAAGCTCTACCTTATAGCTCTCCCCGCCGATCTCAACGGTGGGATATACGGAGTTTGCATACTGCATACCGAGAACTTCCTGTTTGCCGCCTGCGCCGTTATCGCCGGACATCGGCTCAAAAACGCCGATTTTGACAACTTTTTCATCGCTGCCCTTTTCACCGCCGCAGGCGCAAAGAGCAAACACCATTGTAAGTGCAAGAACAACTGCAATGATCTTTTTCATTTTCTTTTCCTCCAAATATATTTCGCTGAAAGTGTCCCCGATTCGCGGACACATGTATTTGCTTCAACGATGTTATGATTATGAACTATCATTAACATAATTTCAATTAACAATTTTTACTAAATTTTTTTATCACGCCTGCCGGTTTTATTCAAGTTTAACAATTTTGGGTGAAATCCGCCATTCTTTACCGCCCGTTCTCTCGCCTTTCTCCGCATAGCAGAGTGCAAAAACGTCATGCGCGTATACGCCCGCGGCGAACAATTCTTGTAATTTATTGTCATATTTGTTTATTTCCGCCGGTTTGGTGATCAGCGGCAGTTTCTTTTCATCGGATACTTTTCTGAGTACCATGCACCCGTTTTCATTTGCCGCAAGCACCCTTGCGTACGGCGGTCTGCCGCCGCTCATACCGGCTTCAATGCCAAGCAGAGCGCACATTGAAACACGCCTTATTCGCGACATTGCGTATTTTTTTGTTTTCACCGCGTCATAAAGTCCGTCAAGTGCGGCGCAGGTGCGGCTTTCTCTGAAAAACCTGTTCCCCAGTCCGTCCTTTGAATCCGGAAGAGAGAGAAAATATTCTTCATCAAAGGCTCTCATCCGCGCAAGCGCTGCGGTTTCAAAAAGTTCCTTATTTATCACCCTGCCCGCGTTTATTTCCCGGGAAAAGACCTCCGCTGCACCGTCCGGAATAAAGCGCAATATATCCTCCCCGCCGAAAAAGCGTTTCCTGATCTCTGAAGCTGACAGAAAGCCCTCTTTGCCGAATCCGTCATGCCCGTTCCCTTCTCTTTTTACCGCAAGCGGCCGTATATTCAAATCAAGCATCCTTATCGCTTTGAGGTATTCGGCGGCAAGACTGTCGTTTGCCCCTATGATAATTTCCGCGCAGCCGCTCCCCGCGATACTGCGCATCGCTTTTTCCCTTGCCGCCGCAAAGCTCATTTCCGGTTCTTTATTCAATATTTTTTTGACTGTTTCAATATACCCTTCACTGCCCAGCACATCTGCCGCACATCCGATTGCTTCCGTGTCTCCCGTTTCACTGCCAAAGCTGATATACTCCGCGCCGAGGTCGGATAGCAGTCCGACCGCCCCCCTTGCAAAACCTTCGGCGGAAGCAAGCGCCCACGGGAGAGGGAGCTCTACCACAAGATCTGCGCCGCACTTACACGCCGCCTCCGCCCTTGCGTATTTTGAAAACAGAGCCGGCTCGCCTCTCTGGACAAAATCGCCGGACATGACACACACGACCGAGCATTCGCCGAGCAGTTCCCTTGTTTTTTCAATGTGATATTTGTGTCCCATATGAAATGGATTATATTCCGCAACGATGCCCGCGATCTTCATATTTTATTACTCCGTCAAAAAAGTCTTGCGTTTTGCAATATTTGTATTAAAATAGCTTTGTATCTATTTTACTTAATCAGCAATTTATTTACAATAGGAAGGAAAGAAAAAATGAAAATTCTTGTTATCAATGCCGGCAGCTCCTCTCTTAAATATCAGCTTATTGATATGGAGACCGAGAAAGTGATGGCTAAGGGTCTGTGTGAGCGCATAGGTATCGACGGGCATCTCAAGCACAGCCCTCTGGTCGGCGGAAAGCCCGTATTCAACGAGGACATTGCTCTGCCTACCCATTCCGAGGCTATCGCCGCAGTTATTGACAAGCTCACCAGCGCCGAGTACGGCGTCGTCGCTTCGATGAAGGAGATCGACGCGGTCGGTCACCGTGTCGTCCACGGCGGTGAAAAGTTTGCAAGCTCCGTGCTTATCAACGACGATGTCATGAAAACTCTTGATGAGTGCACTCCCTTTGCGCCTCTGCATAACCCCGCAAATATTACCGGCATAAACGCTTGCAAGGCGGTTATGGGCGATGTGCCCATGGTAGCCGTATTTGATACCGCTTTCCACCAGACAATGCCCAGCAAGGCATATATGTATGCCATTCCTTATGAATACTATGAAAAAGACGGTGTGCGCCGCTACGGCTTTCACGGCACATCTCACCGCTACGTTTCCAAGCGTTGCGCAGAACTTATGGGCCGTCCGATCGAAGAGCTCAAGATCGTTTCCTGCCACATGGGCAACGGTTCTTCAATATGCGCAATAGATCATGGCAAGTGCGTTGATACCTCCATGGGCTTCACGCCTCTGGTCGGTCTTCCCATGGGCACCCGCTGCGGCGACCTCGATCCGGGCGTAATGCAGTATATCATGCACAAGTATGATCTTGACATTGACGAAATGCTCAATATTCTCAACAAGAAATCCGGCGTACAGGGTATATCCGGCATCTCCTCCGACTTCCGCGATCTGGACAAGGCAGCCGAAGAGGGCAACAAGCGCGCCGCGCTCGCGCTCGATATGTTCCACTATTGGGTCGCAAAAGACGTCGGGGCATATGTGGCCGCAATGAACGGCGTGGACGCTATTGTCTATACCGCAGGCGTCGGAGAAAACAGTGCCGAGACACGCAAGGCGATTTCCGAGTACTTTGGCTATCTCGGCGTTAAGATCGACGATGCAGCCAACTCAAAACGCGGTGAAGATATCATGATCTCCACTCCCGATTCCAAGGTCAAGGTTTTCGTCATCCCCACAAATGAGGAGCTTGTTATCGCCCGCGACACCTGTGAAATAGTAAGCAAATAACTCGAAATGCTCCTCTCTTTTACGGGAGGAGCATTTTCTAACTTTTATATTCACGGAGGATCGTTATGCCCGTTTTTTCTGATTTCACATTCAAATCCAGTACCGGAATCAACAAAATTCACGTAAAAAAATGTCTCACCGACAGCACGCCGAGAGCCGTTGTGCAGATAGCCCACGGCATTGCGGAGCATTGCGGGCGCTATACTGATTTTATGCGTTTTCTCGCCGAAAACGGATTTGCCGTATACGCGGATGATCATCTCGGTCACGGAAAATCCGTACTTATCGGCAGTGAAAAAGGTTTTTTTGCGGAAAAAGACGGCTGGAAGCATGTCGTAAGCGATTTGGCTCTTCTACATGATATCGCCGCTGCCGAAAACCCTGGTATCCCGTATGTCATGTTCGGTCATTCGATGGGCAGCTTTCTTACAAGGAACTATATGATCGACCATCCGGATAAATATGATTATGCCATTCTAAGCGGCACCGGACATCAGGATGCGCTCACAGTGCTCGGGGGAAATATTATTGCCGAGGCGCTGGTGCTCAAAAACGGTCCGTACAGCAGCGGCAAAATGCTTGACGATATAGCTTTCGGATCATATCTCGACAAAATAGAAAAACCGAGAACGAAGTTTGACTGGTTGAGCCGTGACGAAAAGGAAGTTGACAAATACATTGCCGACCCCATGTGCGGCTTTGTATGCACGGCAAGTCTTTACCGCGACATGATGAATGGCCTTAAATATATTACTTCAAAATCCAATATCGCAAAAATGGACAAGAGCAAGCCCGTATATTTCATGTCCGGCGATGCCGACCCTGTCGGCGATTACGGCAAAGGAGTGGAAAGGGCATACAAAGCTTTCTGCGATGCCGGTCTGCACGACGTGATGATCCGCCTTTATCCTGGCGGCAGGCATGAAATGCTCAATGAAACCAACCGTGATGCGGTTTATAACGACATTCTGGAATGGCTGAATGACCGTATGCCTGAAACAGAAGGCACTATATGATTTCAAAATAAAGGTTCTAAAATAAATGTTGGGGTACACATCCGGCGAGGATGTGTCACACCCAACATTTTTTCAAAACATAAAAATCGACACCTGCTTTTGAGGCAGGTGCCGATTTCTGTTACCCTATAATGCGCTTGAATTTTTGGCGTAAGTGGCGTAAGTTTGGCGTAAATCCGCTTTTGCGCATTCAAAATGTCAAGCGATTTCAAGCCTTTGCGGTGTCTCTTAGTACATGCCGCCCATGTCGGGAGCTGCGGGCATGGGAGGATTCTTCTCGGGAATGTCGGCAACGAGGCTCTCGGTAGTGAGAACCATCGCGGAAACGGAAGCTGCATTCTCAAGCGCACTGCGGCAAACCTTGGTAGGATCAACGATGCCCATTTCGACCATATCGCCGTACTTATCGTTTGCTGCATCGAAGCCGTAATTGACCTTCTTGCTGCTGTAAACATTATTGAGAATGACCGCGCCCTCGAGTCCTGCGTTGGAAGCGATCTGCATGATAGGAGCTTTAAGAGCCTTTGCGATAATGGCAGCGCCGGTCTTTTCATCGCCTGTGAGAGACGTCACGAGCTTGTCGGCCGTCTTGGAAGCGAGAACATATGCGGTTCCGCCGCCGGGTACGATACCTTCTGCAACTGCTGCACGTGTAGCGTTGAGCGCGTCCTCGATACGCAGCTTCTTTTCTTTCATTTCGGTCTCGGTTGCTGCACCGACCTTTATAACGGCAACGCCGCCGCTGAGCTTTGCAAGACGCTCCTGAAGCTTCTCACGGTCATAATCGGAAGTGGTGGTAGAGATAGCGTGCTCGATCTGAGCGACACGCGCCTTTATATCGGCAGAATTGCCTGCGCCGTCAACGATAACGGTATTTTCCTTGGTGACCTTGACCTGATGAGCCTGACCGAGCATGCTGATGTCGGCATCCTTAAGCTCCATACCGAGTTCGGAGGAGATGACCTGACCGCCGGTGAGGATCGCTATATCCTGAAGCATTTCCTTGCGCCTGTCGCCGAATCCGGGAGCCTTGACGCATACGCAGGTGAAGGTTCCGCGCAGCTTGTTGAGGATAATGGTCGCAAGGGCTTCGCCTTCGATATCCTCGGCAATGATGAGAAGCTTGCGGCCAGCCTTGACTATCTGCTCAAGCAGAGGAAGGATGTCCTGAATATTGCTGATCTTCTTATCGGTAATAAGAATGAGAGCATCGTCAATGACTGCTTCCATTTTGTCCATATCAGTCGCCATATAGGGAGAGAGGTAACCGCGGTCAAACTGCATACCTTCGACTACGTCGCTGTAAGTCTCGGCAGTCTTGGACTCTTCGATGGTGATAACGCCGTTCTGACTGACCTTTTCCATTGCCTCGCTGATAAGGGAGCCGATAACCTCGTCGCCGGAAGAGATCGTGCCTACACGTGCGATATCATTTGCACCGCTGACAGGCTGTGAAGCGGCTTTGATAGCTTCAACGGCTGCTGCGGTTGCCTTCTGGATGCCCTTTCTCATGACCATGGGGTTTGCACCGGCCGCGAGATTCTTGAGGCCTTCGTTGATCATTGCCTGAGCGAGAATGGTTGCGGAAGTCGTACCGTCGCCGGCGACATCATTGGTTTTGGTGGAAACTTCCTTAATGAGCTGTGCACCCATATTTTCAAAAGCATCCTCAAGTTCGATCTCCTTTGCAATGGTTACACCGTCATTGGTAATGAGAGGAGATCCGAATTTCTTATCGAGGACAACATTTCTGCCTTTAGGACCGAGAGTTATTTTCACGGTATCCGCGAGCTGGTTTACGCCGCGTTCAATAGCTTTTCTTGCTTCTTCACCGTATATTATCTTTTTTGCCATAATTTATTACCTCCAACTATATATGAGAAATGATAAAGTCACTCAAGAACCGCGAGGATATCGCTCTGACGGACTATTGTATATTCAACGTCATCCAGCTTGACCTTGGTTCCTGTGTACTTGCCGACAAGAACATTCTGACCTGCGGAAACGATCATTTTCACTTCGTTGCCGTCAACCATTCCGCCGGGGCCTACTTCAACGACCTCGTATACTTCAGGCTTTTCCTGCGCCGAAGCAGTGAGAAAGATACCGGAAGATGTGCGCTCTTCTGCGGCGTTCTGCTTCAGAACAACTCTGTCAGCCAAGGGTTTTAATTTCATAATCTATACCTCCAATTTTATATTAACAAAATCAGCATCGTTAGCACTCATAAACCTTGAGTGCTAACGATGCTTATAATAACACAAATTTTCTATTTTGCAAGAGCTATCTGCAAAAAAACGCGTACAAATTTATTAATTTTTTATTACGAATTTCGAAAACGTCTCATCAGAGGGTTATTTGTCAAAAAAAGTCATGCCGGTCGGGATGACAAGATTGAGTGCGTGAGGGACAAGACGCATAACAACGTTTTTTGCAAACATGGCCTCTCCGTCGATGTTGATGACGTTTTCTTCTTCAAAATCGATGCTTATTTCGGTGCCGCGGAGGTGAGTGATATACTTGGGTATTTCATCGGCTCTGCCGGCTGCATATTTGCCGATAAGCGCGGCAAAAGCGAGCAGGCTGACTTTTTTTACTATGTAAAAATCAAGCTCGCCGTCGTCGGGTCTTGCATACAGACTCGGATTAAAGCCGCCGCCGTAAAATCTTCCGTTGCATACGCAGATGAGGGAGTGTTCGCCCTCCTGCGTAAACGTCCCGCATCTGACGGTCATTTTTCTTGATATCCCTTTAAATACGTTTATGATTGCGGAAACAACGTAACCGGTAGCGCCGCCTATAAGAGGAATATGGCTGTATTTATGCACATCTGTGCCGATCCTTGCATCTATGCCGACCGAGCATATATTGGCGCACAGACGCCCGTTGCAGTCAATGAGGTCGATCTTTCTTTCCTTGCCGTCCAGAAGCCGGTTTATATCATGATACAGTCCGGCCTCTTCTCCGAACATGCGGCAGAAGTCGTTTCCGGTACCCGTCGGGAAAGGCGCGAGCGACACATTTTCAAGCCCTGCCGCGCCGCATACACATTCGTTGAAAGTGCCGTCGCCGCCGCAGGCGTAAACGCGCAGGCTGTCATAGAGTGCAGCGTCCTCCTTTATTTTTTCCGTTGCATCCATGGGGGCTTTAGTGACATAAATTTCGTATTCGTCCGTGCGGTTTTCAAATGCGGCTCTGACTTTTTCGGCAACCTCCGGCGCTGCGTTCCGTCCGCCGGCGATGGGATTTACAATAAATAAATGTTTCAATTGCTTATCTCCGATCATTTATATTTTTTAACGATCCAGGTACATAAAAAGGTCGCATTTGATCATGCCGTTATAGAGCTTGCGCTTTTTGTCCGCGGTTTTACCGAAACAGCGTTCAAATTCGGTGTGCGATGAGAGAAGATACAGCTGCCAGTTCTCGCTTGCAAGGTACCTTTTTCCGAAAGCTCTGTAAAGTTCCTCCGCCTGCTGCTTTTCCATTATTCTTTCCCCGTACGGTGGGTTTGTGACTATAACGCCGCGGCTGGTCTTACGGTCAAACTTCACGGCGTCCGCGGTTTCAAAGCGTATAATATCGGCAACACCTGCACGCCTTGCATTTTCGTTTGCGATCTCAATAGCTTTCGGATCGATATCGGAGCCGACGATACGGTAATCCCCGTTATATTCCTTGGATACCGCAAGCTCGCGCTCCTGCTCCCAGAGATTTTTGTCTATCCAGCGCCAATTGCAGGCGGAGAACCTGCGGTAAAGTCCCGGCGCACGGTTTTTTGCTATGAGCGCGGCTTCTATCGGGATCGTGCCGCTGCCGCAGAACGGATCGCAAAAATCATCCCTGCCTCTGTAACGGGAAAGCTTGACCATTGCTGCGGCCATCGTCTCTTTCAGCGGAGCGGCATTATGGGCGGGGCGATATCCGCGCTTGTGAAGGCCGTCGCCCGTGGTGTCGATGCACATGGATACGCTGTCCTTCATTATTGCAAACTGGATCTGATAAAGTTCGCCGGTCTCCGGAAACCATTCGATTCCGTAAACGCTTTTCAGCCTTTCCGCGACGGCTTTTTTTATTATTTTCTGACAATCACTGACGGAAAAAAGTTTTGAGTTGAGACTGTGCCCCTTGACGGGAAAAGCGGCGTCGCGCGGGATGATTGATTCCCACGGGAGCGCTTTTGTCTTTTCAAAAAGCTCATCGAAGGTGAACGCGTCGAACTTTCCCAATTCAAGCAGTATGCGTTCACCTACGCGGAGATTGATATTAGCTCTCGCAATCAAGCTTTCGTCGCCGCTAAAATAAACCCTGCCATTCTCGGAAGCAACATTTTCAGCTCCCATTCGCTTCAGTTCATCCGCAATAAGAGCTTCAAGTCCGAGCAGGCAGGGAACGCAAAGTCTGTAATTCATTTCTATCCTCCGTATACCGCCGCTGTCCGTATAAATAATCGAGTATATGATACTACGAATTTTTTAAACTGTAAACCACATATTCTATGAATAAATTGTTAACTGCCGCGGGGGTTAAAATGACATTTTTTTCGAATATGTTTATTTTTCGTTGAATATTACTGGTTCGCTGTGCAAATCCGACAAGAATTTTAAAAAATCTGTTAATTTGACTATTGAAATTTCAATAGAGATGAGTTATATTATTCATAGTCACAGAATGTTCATTTTTTTTGAAAGGGAACGGCAGCACAGATGGATAGAGAAGGTTTTATGAAAGTGCTTGAGGACTCTTTCACCGCCTACTATAATATAATTTTGGAAAATGACGCAGGCGATCTTCCGCTTGCTTTCAGAGCCGATTATTTTTCAAGGGCGGAGAAGTACTGGCTTACAAAGAAGATCACGGTGTGGGCAAATGAAACCAATGAATTTGCTTATGTTTTCTCTGACAGGTCATTTGACAAAGAAACCGTCGATATGTGTCTTGACTATGCCCTCAAGGAAGGGCTGCCGAGGGTCAGACCGCATAAGGAGCATCAGTATACTAACATAAAAGTTATTTTTGTGGCGGATTCCTTTGATAAAGAAACCGCGAAATACATACAGGGAAAAAAATTCAGCAAAAGCTACAAATTTTCTCTCCACGGCTTTACGGAGCTTAAAACGGCGGCGGCGGATATCTCGGCGCAGAAAGCCTACGCAAACAGGGCCGGTCACGAGTTGACCGATTATTTCAGTAAACTATTTGCAGCCAACAAGTAAAAGGTCTGCAAGTGGTAATAAAATTTTTCATATCAAGGAGTGAAAAGTGTGAGCGCAATAGTTATCCTTCTCATCGCAATTGTTCTGCTGGCACTCGGCTACGTCTTTTACGGCGGCTGGCTGGCAAAAACATGGGGTGTAGATCCTAACAGGGAGACCCCCGCACACACCAGCTACGACGGCACAGACTTTGTTCCTGCAAACCCCGCCGTTCTGATGGGTCACCATTTCTCATCCATTGCCGGTGCAGGCCCCATCAACGGACCTATCCAGGCCGCAATCTTCGGCTGGGTTCCCGTATTCCTGTGGGTCGTTATCGGCGGTATCTTCTTCGGCGCAATGCATGACTTTGGTGCTTTGTTCGCCTCCATCCGCCACAACGGCGGTTCCATCGGCGAAGTCATCAAGGACGAGATGGGTGTTAAGGCACAGCGCCTGTTCACCATCTTTGCACTGCTCGTTCTCATTCTGGTTATCGCTTCCTTCACCGCTGTTGTTGCAGGTACTTTCGTATCTGTTGCAAAAGAGGGTGAGCCTGCACTGCCCTTCATCACTGTCGGTCGTGCAAACGTAAGCGGCAACGCTTCCACCGCAACCACCTCTCTTCTGTTCATCGTTATCGCATTCATCTTCGGTTACTTCGTGTACCGCAAGAATGCTCCTGTCGGTCCCGCAACGATCGTAGGTATTGTCGGTATCATAGCTATCGTTATCGCCGGTCTTAACGTCGGTGTCAACGCAAGCCGTACCGCATGGGTCATCTTCATAGCAGTTTACGTCATGGCCGCATCTCTGCTGCCTGTCTGGATTCTGCTCCAGCCCCGCGACTATCTGTCCTCCTTCCTGCTTTACGGTATGATGATCATCGCGTTCGTCGGTATCATCGGCTCCGGCGCAAAGGTTGACCTGCCCGCATTCACCGGCTGGTCCGGCATCAACGGCAATGCATCTCTCTTCCCGACACTGTTCATCACAGTTGCCTGCGGCGCTGTTTCCGGCTTCCACTCCCTTATCGGTTCCGGTACAACCTCCAAGCAGCTCAACTCCGAGAAGGACGCACAGGTCATCGGCTACGGCGCAATGATCATTGAGTCCGCTCTGGCGATCATCTCCATCATTGCAGTCGGTGTTGTCTTCAAAGAAACCAACATCGGCGGCGGCGACAAGTTCCTTCTTTCCGCACCTCCCACCATTTTTGCAGGCGGTGTTGCAACCATGGTCGCAAATATGCTCGGCGGTGTTGCAGACTTCTCCAACCCCGTATACGATACCGTATACACTCTCCTCACTCTCGCTGTTTCCGTCTTTGCTCTGACCTCTCTCGACTCCGGCACGCGTCTTGCTCGCTACATGTTTGCTGAGCTCTTCATTCCCGAAGGAAAGACCCACGACGAGCTGACCGGCGCGGCAAAGTTCTTCTCCACCCCCATTGTTTCCACCGGTATTATGGTCGTTATCGGCTGCGGCATGGGCTTCATGGGTCTGAGCCAGATCTGGGGCGTTTTCGGTGCTGCCAACCAGCTGCTTGCAGGTCTTGCTATGCTGGCTGTTGCTGCATGGCTGGGCAACATCGGCAAGAAGAACGGTATGTTTATCTTCCCCATGATCTTCATGCTTGCCGCAACTCTTACCGCTCTTGTTACCACCATTATCAATAAGATCAACCTCATTGCTTCCGCTGGCGCTGCATGGGGCGACTGGTTCCAGATGATCTGGTCCATCGGTCTTGTTGTTCTGGCTGTTATCCTTGTTGTTCAGGGCGTACAGGTTCTGGCAAAGAAGAACGCAAAGAAGGCATAATTCAGGTCTGCTTTGCAGAAAACATAATAAAACAGCTTCCCGATTATTCGGGAAGCTGTTTTTCGTGACTTCATGTCAGCTGACAGGCTTATTATGCTGCACACTCCATTTCGTTTTGAATGTCAATTTTTAACGTATCATTTTGTAAACCTTACCGCATAGCCGCAGCTGCGGCAAAGCGGCTCAACCGCCCTGCTTTCGGAAAAAGCGTTAAACATACGCTCAGCCCGTTCGCCGCTTATGATCTGATCAAGATCCTTTTCTAACAGATTTCCGAGAGCGATATCACCGTCATGATCAAGACAGCACGGCACAACGGTTCCGTCGCACAGAACCCCTATCTGATCGCGCAGTCCATAGCAAAAAAGTCTCTCATTCTCCCCTGTTTTATCAATATCCGGCCAATCAAACTTCTCACCCGGTTCAAGCCAGAGCTTTTCACGCAGCTTTATTCCCTGCCGATGCACACTCCAAGGCTTTGGAAAAAAGTATTCAAGCGCTTTCTCTATATGGGGATTCAATAAATCAAGCCCGTTTTTATTCCAGAGGCGGAGTACGCATATTTTGTCCGCCTCGCTCATCCGGAGTGCAAAAAGTGCGCACTGGGAAATATAGCTTTCAAGCTCATTTCCCGGGTTTGCTTCAAACGATTGCAGGGAAACATTCACCTTGTGGACAGCGGGTGAATCAAGAAGAAGCTGCCCTTTGCTATGCAAAAGCGTTCCATTTGTCGTAATAATGACCTTAAAGCCCTTGCCCCCCGCGATTTCAAGAAACGTCTCAAGCTCTTTATGCAGGAGAGGCTCGCCCATAAGGTGGAAATACAGATAGTCGGTATATTTTTGAAGCTTATCCGTAAGCAGGTCAAACTCTTCCCTGCTCATAAAATGAGCCGTTCGCCTTGTTCCGGGGCAAAAGGCACAATTAAGATTGCATACATTTGAAATTTCCAGATATACTTTTTTGAATCTTTTCATACATTTAAGAAATGTGCCTGATGGCTGTTCATCAGGCACACATGTTTTTAAAAAAGTCCGGGGAAGCCGGGCAGTCCGCCCTGAAGCTTGGCCATGGATTTGCTTGTCTGTTCGTCTGCCGCTTTCAAAGCCCCGTTGACTGCCGCAAGGACCATATCCTGAAGCATTTCAACATCATCGGGATCAACGACTTCGGGATCGATCACAATGGATTTGAACTCTCTTGTTCCGCCTACAACGGCCTTGACGGCTCCACCGCCCGCGGTAAACTCAAAATCGGTAGACTCAAGCTCCTGCTGCATTTTCAGGAAATCCTGCTGCATTTTCTGAGCCTGTTTCATCATGTTCATCTGACTTCCACCGCCGGGATAACCGCGAAAACCACCTTTTGCCATTTTATATGTCCTCCAAAACTAAATAAATTTCACTTCGGGATACTTTTTAAGTTCTTCAAGATTCCGTGCAGAACCGTCTTCCTTCATTTCGGAAAGAACGACGCGAACCGGCGCGCCCAGCAGCTTCTGTGCTGCTGATGAAAATTTCTGCAATATCTCCTGCTTATTGATTCTTGTATATACAAACCCGGCCGCCGCTTCAAGCCGGAGCGTATTATCCGTCAGCACTCCGGATATTTTTTTTGCGTCCGACAGGCTCATTTTTATATCCATAGGCAGCAGATCCGCCGCCTCGTCACAGATGCTTTTCCATGTAACTCCGCTTACTGCCGGGGCAGCGGATAGTGTCTGAGTCTCCGTCTCAACGGCATTTCCGGCATCCGGGTATACCGGCATTTCCTCCTGCGGTTCATCTCTCCGTCCGTTCAATTCCTCATCATGATCCGCCTCTATCTTCTCTTCCTTGCTTATAGGTGCGGTATTATGAGCTTTTGCGGTAATCTTCCCGCTTGAGATGCACTCCTCAAGCCTTGAAACTCTCGCCCTCAAAGCGCTGACGCTTTCGCCATCGGCTGCGCCGCACAATGAAATCAGGCAAAGCTCTACCACCGTTTTTGGATTAGGAGCATCGCGCAGTGCGGAAATCGCACGCTGTACGGTTTCCGTGACCGCTATGATCTCTTCCGTCGTCATCCTTGCGGAGAAATCCGACAGAAGCGGCTTGTCATAGCCGCCGGTTGTGAGGCTTCCTCCCGTTTTAGGAGCGACTTTGATTATCATTATATCTCTCAGCAGACCGCTCAGTTCTTTAAGAAATGTCCCCGGGTCTTTTCCGTCCATCCACATGGAAGAAAATTCCGAAATGGCGGTCTCGGTGTCATGCCGGAGGATATGCCCCAACATCTCGGCTATCCTGCGGTTTCCCGCAAGCCCCATTGTGTTATACACGGTATCGACGTCAATTGCGTCATAGGACGAGCATTGATCAAGAATACTCATAGCGTCCCTGAGTCCGCCCTCGGCAAGACGTGCGATCAGATCCGATGCGTCATGACTGAGCGCACAGTTTTCCTTTTGAGCCACATACTCAAGATAATGCGCGATCTCTGAAGTCTCCAGTCTGTGGAAGCTGTGCCTCTGGCATCGGGACAATATCGTTGCCGGAACCTTCTGAAGCTCAGTCGTTGCGAGGATAAACATCAAATGCTCCGGCGGCTCTTCAAGAATTTTCAGAAGGGCGTTGAAGGCAGATGTAGTCAGCATATGAACCTCATCTATAATATAGACGCGCTTCTTGACCGTTGCCGGCGTAAAAACAGCCTCTTCTCTCAGCGTTCTGACATTATCGACCTTATTATTGGAGGCAGCGTCCATCTCAACCACATCCATGATCGAGCCGTCTGTTATCCCTATGCATGAAGGACATTTGCCGCACGGATTCCCGTTAACAGGGTTTTCACAGTTGACCGCTTTTGCGAGAATACGTGCACAAGTCGTTTTGCCGGTCCCTCTTGTGCCGATAAAAATATACGCATGGGAAAGACGACCGGTTTTGACCTGGTTTTTCAGCGTTTCGGTAATATGCTTCTGCCCGATAACCTCGTCAAAGGTCTGCGGTCTCCATTTTCTGTATAAAGCTTGATACATTGCAAACCCTCTTCCGCGGTACAGCCGATAAAGAATTTATGGCTCTTGACAAGACTGCACACCCCGACTCGAATAATGCACTATGCCCGTTACAACGGCAGCCGACTCAGACCCGGCAGCCTCACGGCACACGCAATGCACCGCTTAATGCTGCTCGGTTCCCCGCCTGACATGGTTCACGGGATCACGTTGCGCGAGACCGGGTCGTCAACGCCGCTTACCGAGGTCAGACAACACAGCACATATCCTCATGGGGGAATTCATCCCTGCTGTAGCGCATTGCAGGTTACAGGGCATCGCTAACTCCCCGACTAGTGCAGCCTTGTCAAAAGCCACGACATTAATATACTACAAAATTTTTGAATGCGCAACACAATTTTTCTCTTTACAAAAAAGAAAAATGTGCTATAATAATCAAGGTCAAAAAAATGCATGGGCCATTAGCTCAGCTGGGAGAGCGCCAGGTTCGCAATCTGGAGGTCAGGGGTTCGATCCCCCTATGGTCCACCATACCGTCAAAAGGAGCAAGCACCGTTCCGTTTCCGCTTTACAGCGAAAACTGCACTATGTTTGCTCCTTCTTCCTTTTAAACTGCGACCCACTCCGTTGGGCTCGCAGTTTATTTTTCCACTTCCTCTTTTCGATTCAAACCCATTTAGTTGGGCTTCAATTTGGTTCTTGTCCTCAAAATTGACTGACCCTGCCATGAAATACCAAATCCCGCAGTCCTTGAGATTGCGGGATTTTTCTTGTTTTTTCGCTTGTTTATCACGTTTTTCGGGCTTTATCTTTCTTTGCTTTTGCCGAAATCGCAACGCCGTCAACGGCGCTGCTGAGCGCAAATAAACGCCATTTTTACGAACGGATTTACGAACGGCTTATACTGCCTGCCGAGTTCAGCGCGCTCCTCCTGAAGCTGTGCCAGATCTGAAAGGCGCTTGCTGAAGATGTCCAGTGCGTTCTTCTCCGCCTCGCTGAGTGAATCGACCTCGATGCCCTCCGCCGCCATTTCCAGAACCTCACGGTCGGTAAGCGGCGAACTGCGCTCTTGATACTGCTTGTCTATACGCTCAGGAACGCTGTTATTGTCTTTCCGAGAGCCTGATATACTTCCTCCGGCGTCATTTCGTAATTCTTCTCCGACAGTATATCCAGAAAGTATTTCAGCTCCTCCGGAGTTTCTATCGCCGAGAGAATATCCAGTCGCATTTCTCTGGGAACTTTCATTATAATCAGCAGCTTTGCCAATCTTTCGCTGAACTCTTGTGTCAATGTTCTCTCCATTGAAATTTTTCCTTTCGTTATACTGTGCCCGTGACAGCTCCACGCATCCTTTCGCCGTTTTCTCGTAATAATGGACTTTACCGAAGCGGTAAAACCTCTTTACTTCTCCGACCGGCGCAGAACCGTTTGACCACTGTAAAAATAAAGTCTCCGTCTCGCTGTATACGCTTTTTTTACTATACTTCCGCTTGTCGTCATCGTCAAGCTTTTCCCTTGCCTGATACTGAACGGCGTCTTCCTCATCCCCGATTATCTGTTCCTCTTTCGGGTTGAGTATGTCCATGATCTCATTGAAGCGGGCTGTTTTCCTGTCAAGCTCCGCCTGCTTTGCAAACGGCTCGGCTATCATCTTCT
>UROG01000013.1 GCA_900549485.1 uncultured Eubacteriales bacterium | reverse complement strand
GCCTGACAGTTCCGATGAAATGCGGTGTGTATCCGTTCCCCGTCAGACCGTCACGTAGCGAGTGTCGAATTGTTCGCCTGCGGCGGACAACCGAGGCACAGAGCGCTGTGCAGCCCCTTTTTGTCAAAGAAGCTTGCTTCTTTGACAGTCTCAAAAGCTCCTTTCCGGCTTTCCGGGAAGGAGTTTTTTGCGGATTTGTTAAGTATTTCCAACGGTTATTGACCTTGAGGGCATGAAAGAATATAATATGTCCAGCATTGGCAGGCCGAGGACGGGAAAGCCCGAAAAAGCCGCGCTTCCGCTGGAATGCGGCGCGGTCTGCGCTTGCCTGAAATAAAAGAAAAGGGTGGTGTTATGAGACAATTTAATGTTACCGGCATGAGCTGTTCCGCATGCTCGGCAAGAGTTGAAAAGGCCGTGTCCAAGGTTCCGGGCGTAACGGAATGTGCGGTAAGCCTGCTGACAAATTCCATGGGCGTTGACGGAAACGCAAGCGACGGCGAAATTATCGCCGCGGTCGAAGCGGCGGGATACGGCGCAAGCATCAAGGGCGCGGAAAGCAGCCGTAGCACAGGCAGCGATGCCGCCGCGCTCGAGGACAGGGAAACGCCAGCGCTCAAAAAACGGCTTTTCACTTCGCTTGGTTTTTTGGCGGTGCTCATGTACGTGTCAATGGGTCACACAATGTGGGGCTGGCCCCTGCCGGAATTTTTTGACGGCAACTGTATCGCTATCGCGCTGACGGAGCTTTTGCTGACCGTCGTTGTGATGATAATAAACGGCAAATTCTTTACAAGCGGATACAAGGCGCTTTTCAACCGCGCACCAAACATGGATACGCTTGTTGCGCTCGGTTCCTCCGCTGCGTTCGTATACAGCACATATATCCTCTATGCCATGACCGCCGCAGACGAGGCGGGCGCGATGGCGTATATGCACGATCTGTATTTTGAGTCCGCCGCGATGATACTGACGCTTATCACGGTCGGAAAGACGCTTGAGGCGCACTCAAAGGGTAAAACCACGGATGCGCTCAAGGGGCTTATGAATATGGCGCCCAAAACCGCAACGGTTATCAGAAACGGCAGGGAGCAGGTCATTCCCGCCGCCGCCGTTGTGCAGGGTGATATATTCGTCGTGCGCCCCGGCGAGAGCATACCGGTTGACGGCATTGTGCTCGACGGCGGCACGGCTGTCGATGAATCCGCCCTCACGGGAGAGAGTATACCGGTTGACAAGACCGTCGGCGACAACGTATCCGCCGCGACGTTAAATCAGGTCGGCTTCATCCGCTGCCGTGCGGTGCGTGTCGGGGAGGACACGACGCTTTCCCAGATAATCCGTATGGTCAGCGACGCCGCCGCGACAAAAGCGCCTATCGCAAAGACTGCGGACAAGGTTTCCGGCGTTTTTGTGCCGGTCGTTATGTCGATCGCGCTTCTGACGATGATCGTATGGCTTGCCCTCGGCGAAAGCTTCGGCTTTGCCATAGGGCGCGGGATCTCGGTGCTCGTGATAAGCTGCCCGTGCGCACTTGGCCTTGCAACGCCCGTTGCCATTATGGTCGGCAGCGGAATGGGCGCAAAAAACGGTATTCTCTTCAAAACCGCCGCATCGCTTGAAAATACCGGACGTGCGGATATAGTCGTACTCGATAAAACCGGAACCGTCACTTCAGGACGGCCTAAGGTCACAGACGTCGTCGGTGCGGGCGGCGTTTCCGCGGATGAGCTTATGAAGACCGCCGCGGCTATCGAGTGCATGAGCGAGCATCCGCTTGCAAAGGCGGTCATGCTCTATGCCGACGAAAACGGCGTTTCATATCCCGCCGTGAGCGACTTTCACGCGCTCCCCGGCAACGGACTTGAAGGCAGCATAGGAAGCGTTGTTCTCTGCGGCGGAAGTCTCGGCTTTATAAAAAGCCGGCTGAGCGTTGACGAAAAATACGAAAGCATTGCCGCAGAGCTTGCTTCGCAGGGCAAAACGCCGCTGCTCTTTGCCGCAGACGACAGACTGCTCGGCATAATCGCTGTTGCGGACACTATAAAGCCGGACAGCGGCGAGGCGGTCAAGGAACTTAAAAACATGGGACTGCGCGTTGTGATGCTTACTGGCGACAACAAGCGCACAGCCGAGGCGATAGGCAAAAGCGCCGGTATTGACGAGGTTATCGCCGGTGTCCTGCCCGACGGCAAGGAGAATGTTATAAGAAAGCTTTCCGCCGACGGCAAGGTGATAATGGTCGGCGACGGGATAAACGACGCGCCTGCCCTTACCCGTGCGGATGTGGGTATTGCGATCGGCGCGGGCGCGGACATCGCAGTAGACGCCGCCGATGTGGTGCTGATGCACGGAAGCCTCCGCGACGCCGCCGCTGCGATCCGCCTGAGCCGGGCGGCGCTGAGAAATATAAAGGAAAATCTGTTCTGGGCATTCTTCTACAACACTATCGGTATTCCCATCGCGGCCGGTGTGCTGTCGGGCGTGGGCATCACGCTCAACCCCATGCTGGGCGCGGCGGCAATGAGCCTTTCCAGCTTCTGCGTAGTGTCGAACGCGCTGAGGCTGAACCTCTTTGACGCGCACGACGCAAGCCATGATAAATTCAGAAAACCAAAAACGAAGAAGGAGAATAAGACAATGGAAAAAACGATAAAAATCGACGGTATGATGTGTTCTCACTGTGAGGCAAGGGTCAAAAAGTGCCTTGAGGCTATCGACGGCGTTGAAGTCGTCGAAGTCAGCCACGAGAAAAAGCACGCTGTCGTCAGAACCGCGAACGTAAGCGACGAGACGCTCAAGACCGCCGTTGAAGCACAGGATTACAAGGTACTCGGCATAGAGTAAAAAATCAATGTCCATATTCGGGCAGACATCTACACGCCGGAGGTCTGCCCGAATTTTTATTTCAGAACACAACAGAACACAAAAAAGAGATGTGCGGTTTTCGTTCCGCACATCTCAGACTGTCAAAAAGCTATGTATTAAAGTCCGATAATAGAGCAGCAGGGGAGCTTGAGGGGGCAAGGCCCACCTCAAATTGGATAAACCGCCGTCGAGAGCCTTGAGATATCAAGGCTCTCGGCAACAGCATTTTGAAAGCTTTCAAAATGCTCGGCGGAAAGCGCGGTCAAAAAAGTCTTTACAGGACTTTTTTGACAAGCTGAGATGTGCGGTTTTCGTTCCGCACATCTCTTTTTATATTTTCCGCGATCATCTGGAAAGATACTGCTTTATCGCGGGCGCTCCGGCGTATTTTTCAAATTCGCCGTTTCTGATTATCACAAGGGTGGGCGCCTGCTTTACGCCGAATGCAAGCGCAAGCTCCGCGTTGTCTTCCGCCATGATCTTTTCATAGGGAAAGCCCGCTTTCTCAAGATACGAGTATGCGATGCGGCAGTTGGGACAGGTGGGAGCCGCGAAAAGAATGTTTCTGTCTTCACCGGCGGCGGAAGCGCTCTCTTCCTTGGCTTCCGCGGCGGACTCTTCGTTCAGGGGACCGTCGTGGCGCAGGACGGAGGTCTCAATGTTGTACTCCTTGCGCTCGTGATATTCCTGGGTTTTGCCTGCGTTCCAATTCTGCACGGGGCGGTAATAGCCGGTTATGCGGCTGTAAACCTCTGCGGGTTCTCCGCACTCGGGGCAGGTAAACTGTTCACCGACGAGATAACCGTGGTTCTTGCATACGGAATAGGTCGGGGAGAGTGTGTAGTAAGGAAGCTTGTAATTTTCCGCGATTTTGCGCACGAGACTTGCGGCGGCTTCCCAACTCGGCAATTTTTCGCCGAGGAAGGCGTGAAAAACGGTGCCGGAGGTGTAGCGGGTCTGAAGCTCGTCCTGAATGTCGAGGGCTTCAAAAATGTCATCGGTGTAGCCCACGGGCAGGTGGGAGGAGTTGGTATAGTAGGGGGTTCCGCCCGGCTCTGCGGCGGTGATGATGTCGGGGTACAGCTCTACATCGTGCTTTGCGAGACGGTAGGAGGTGGATTCCGCCGGAGTGGCCTCAAGATTGTAAAGATCGCCGTACATCTCCTGATAGTCGCTCAGGCGTTCACGCATATGGTCAAGGACGTTCTTGGTAAATTCCTGACAGTTCTTGTGCGTCATATCCGCACGTATCCATTTGGCGTTGAGCCCTGCCTCATTCATGCCGACAAGACCGATCGTGGAGAAGTGATTCTCAAACGTGCCGAGATAGTACTTGGTGTAGGGGTAAAGCCCCGCGTCAAGAAGCTTTGTGATAACGGTTCTCTTTATCTTGAGGGAACGCGCCGCCAGATCCATAAGCTTGTCAAGACGCTTGTAGAAATCTTCCTCGTTCTCGGCAAGGTACGCGATACGCGGCATATTGATCGTTACGACGCCGACGGAGCCGGTTGATTCGCCCGAACCGAAGAAACCGCCGGACTTTTTGCGCAGCTCTCTCAGATCAAGTCTCAGGCGGCAGCACATCGAGCGCACGTCTGAAGGCTCCATATCGGAGTTGATGTAGTTGGAGAAGTACGGAGTGCCGTATTTCGCGGTCATCTCGAACAGCAGCTTGTTGTTTTCGGAGGGAGACCAGTCAAAATCGCGGGTGATCGAGTAGGTGGGGATAGGATATTGGAAGCCGCGCCCGTTTGCATCGCCCTCTATCATGATATTGATGAAAGCCTTGTTCACCATATCCATTTCGGGCTTGCAGTCGCCGTAGGTGAAGTCCATCTCCTTACCGCCGACTATTGCGGGCTGATCCTTGAGGTCGGCGGGAACGGTCCAGTCGAGCGTGATGTTGGAGAAGGGCGCCTGCGTACCCCAGCGGGAGGGTGTGTTCACGCCGAATATGAAGGACTGTATGCACTGCTTGACTTCCTTGTAGCTGAGATTGTCCACCTTTACAAAGGGGGCGAGATAAGTATCGAACGAGGAGAACGCCTGTGCGCCTGCCCACTCGTTCTGCATGATGCCGAGGAAGTTGACCATCTGGTTGCAGAGAGTGGAAAGATGGCTTGCGGGGGAGGAGTTGATCTTTCCGGGGATACCGAGTCCCTGCTTGATAAGCTGACGCAGGCTCCAACCCGCGCAGTAGCCCGTGAGCATACTGAGATCGTGCAGGTGCAGGTCGCAGTTGCGGTGCGCCTCGGCAATCTCGTTGTCATAGACCTCGCTGAGCCAGTAGTTCGCAGTGATAGCGCCGGAGTTGGAGAGAATAAGACCGCCGACGGAGTATGTAACGGTGCTGTTTTCCTTTACGCGCCAGTCCTCTATCTTGAGGTATTTGTCAACGGTGTCCTTATAGTCAAGATATGTGGATTTTGTGTTGCGCAGTTTTTCTCTCTGCTTACGGTAGAGAATATATGCCTTTGCAACGCCCTCATAGCCGCCTCTTGAAAGCACGGATTCAACGCTGTCCTGGATATCCTCCACTGCGACCTTGCCGTCCTTGATCTTCGGCAGGAAGTCCGCGGAAACCTTAAGCGCCAGAAAGTCGATTATATCGTCGTTGAACTCTGTTTCCGTCGCTTCAAACGCTTTTTTGATAGCATCGGCAATCTTGCCGATATTGAAGTCCACTATTTTGCCGTCTCTTTTGATTACCTGATACATACCTTGTCCCTTTCGTCTATATCTATATTTTTCAAACAATTTATATTCCGCGCACCTGAACCGATGGCACGCAGACGGAAACGCAGTCTGCCAGAGCGTGCATTTCGTCCTCATCAAAAGCGGAAAGTCCGCTTATATTTATCACATTTCCGGAATCCTTGAACTGCTGGAGATAATATTCCTTTGCGCCGGATATCCATTCCGCCGCCTCAAGGAGACTTTCCTTCGTGTGCAGTCCTTTTACGACGGTCGTGCGGAATTCGTAGTCAATATGCCCTTCCAACAGAAAATTCTTCGATTTTTCCACACCGGAGATGTCAAAGTCCGGTATGCCGACCGTCACGCCGTATTTGTCGGGGGCGTTTTTGATATCCATCGCCACCCTGTCCACAAGACCGGCGCCGACTATATCCATAAGATGCTCCGGAAAGGAGCCGTTTGTGTCGAGCTTTATTTTGAACCCAAGAGCGTGTATTTCCGCAAGCAGGGCGTCGATGCCCTTGTGCAGCAGCGGCTCACCGCCGGTTATCGCTACGCCGTCAAGCACGCCGCGGCGCTTTTTGAGAAAGCCCAGAACCCCGTCCTCGGAAATGCTCTCTGAAATATTCCCCGTCAGCACAAGGGGCGCATTGTGGCAGAACGGGCAGCGGAAATTGCATCCGCCCGTGAACACGGTGCACGCGACGTGTCCGGGGTAATCAAGCAGCGTAAGTTTTTGCAGTCCTGAAATCATGGTCGTCATTGTCCTCCAAGCTGTGCATGAGTATAATATATTCAATTAAGCTTGTCAAGAGAAAGCAACAAGATGTAGCAATAAAAACCGTTCTGTAACAATTAGATACACAAAATATAGTGTCAGTGAAATTTACTCTCACTGACAACGCGATATATTGTACGACATAAAGCGCCCCAATGCAATACCCGCCGCGCATTTTTTTGTATGGCATCATTCACAAAAAAAGCGGAAGTCCGTCGGCAAATATAGACAGTTGAGGGTCATACTGCTAAGAGATAGTGTGCGGCTTGCCACCGCACACTATCTTTTAGCTTGTCAAAGAAGTCCTGCGAGGCTTTTTTGACAAGCTTCCCGCCAAGCGTTTTGAAAGTGTTCAAAATGCTGTTGACGAGAGCCTTGATATCTCAAGGCTCTCGACGGCGGTTTATCCAAGTTTTTGAGGGTTTAGTTATTTTGCTCTGACGCCAATACTGACTTTGAGCCTGTTAGACGAGATATATTTCTTTCAGCAGGCGTTTTCCGGTTTCCGTACCGGCAAATTTTTCAATGAAATTCTCAACCTGACCACGGCTCATTTTATGCTCGCTCGCGTTTACCAGAAAATCCGCTTCCAGAAGTATCTGATGGTCGATCCCAAGAACCGGCGAATATGTGTGGTGATGGCAGACGAGAGTGATTATGCGCTCCTCAACATCCTCGTCCAGTCTGAATTCCTCCAAAAAAGGCCGCAGAAGCGCTTCGCTCTCCTTCTCTTGGGTAGGACCGCTGTCCTCTCCGTATTTTTCATAGCAGGTGGGAATAGATATGTCATGCACTATCGCGGCCATTTCCAGAATCGACTGCGTTTTGCTGTCCAAGCCCTCCATTTCGCCGATCATGCGGGCATATGAATAAACCTTCATAAAATGCTCGATATAATGAAGGTTGCCCTTGTAGAAGACGATCATCTTTTCTTTGATTTTGTTTATCATTTGTTTACCTCTTTCCGTCTGCGCTATATAAACAGATCGTACAGGCAAAGATCGCGGCCGTTGACCTCTTTTTCAAGCACCGCCGTGTTCCTGAAGCCGATTTGAACAAGCGTCTGCACAATTTTATCCTGTCTGGGATTCATGTACATATAGCGAAGCTTGCTTGCCGACTGCCTCGCGGCGGCTGCGGCAAGCTCCGTAAGCTCCTTTACCGCATTGCCGCACTCATCTCCGCTCAGTTTCTCATCGAAGAAAAACGAGCCGAGTGAAACGACGCTTTCTCCCAGACCGAGCGCCGCCGCCTGCGCATCGGCGGCGGCTATTATCCTGCCGCCCCTCTGCAAATACAGATACGGCGTCTGACCGTTGAGTATGCGGGAATAGACCGCATATCGGGAATAGTACACGGGCGACACGGCCGCGGCGCAGGAGTTTGCATTTGAACAGGCCGCTCTCAGGAATGAGGAAAGCGCGTCTATGTCCTCCGGGGCGGCAATAAAACAGCCGTCCTCTGCGCGCCGTTCAATACCGGTGAGCGCGGCAAAGCCGTTTGCATAAAGCTTTATAAGGAGCTTTTTATAGTCGCCGCAGAGCTTTTCGCGGCTGACGGACGGATAATCAAGACCGTCGATAAATTCGTCAAAATCCACGGTTTCGTCGCATCGGTCAAAAACTCTGCGCCCTGTTGCGTTTATATATACGACCTGATTCGTCTCAAGGTTCATCACGGTCACAGAGCCGCGGTTCTCCTCCCGAAGAAAAAAACCTGAGCTGTCAATGCGGAATTTCATGGTCTGTCCTCCAATATGTCCAATTCAATGCGCCCGCCCCCATGCGGCGGCGGGGCAAGTTCGTCAAGGCCGGAAAGATTTGTGAGCGGTGAGATATACTCCTTCAGGCGCGGAGCATTCCATGCGCCGCAATAGCCCCCGAACCAATATTCGCTGAGCGTATGGCGGCGTGTGTTCCCCAGCGTCACTGGCAGATAGACGCTTGCCGCGATAGAGCCGTCGGCAAAGAGACTGATATTCTTCGGCATACCGCGCTCCGGCAGGATGATATTGGCAAGCGGATCGTCCCACTCGATAACGATCTGCTCCCCATATAAGCGCCTGAGCCGTGCAAGCTCCCGCTTATAATAAAAATATCCTGCATCGTCAAGCATCAGTGCGCGTCCGACGCCGCTGCCGCGTCCTGCGGCGAGAAACGGCATACTGCGCACCCTGCTGACGCCGACCGACAGGCAGAGCCTTATGTATTCCTCAAGGCTGCCTGTGTTCAGCACCGTCGGCAGTATCGAGGTATACAGCTGTGAAAAGCCCGCATTTTTGAGCAGCGACAGCGCGTTGAGCGCACGCTCAAAAGCGCCGGGAACGCCGCGCAGCGTGTCATGCTGCCACGCGTAAGCCCCGTCAAGGCTTATCTGAACGGCGCTTACGCCGTATTCTCTGAGCTTTCCGGCAAGCTTCTCCGTCATTGCGTAACCGTTCGTCACCATGTTTATGCGCGGTATCCGACCCTTGAATATAGAAAGAACATCCTCAAGCCATGGGCAGCACAGCGGCTCACCACCGCATATGCACAGGTTGAACGGCTGAAGCTCAACTATCTGCCAGGCCGTGCCGATAAGCTCATCACGCCCAAGCTCGCAAAGCTCCCGCTCACCGCTGTTGTTATAGCAGTGAACACACCTGAGATTGCACCTGTATGTGACGTCCAGCGAAACAAACTCCGGCAGTCTGATGTTTCTGTTAGTGTCCTGCATGATATGTCCTCATGACCCGACGCGAATGATCGCCCGGAATAATGCATAAGCAAATGGGATTATGCTTTCGGGAGAACCGGCATACAGCGCAGTCTCCCGAAAGCAGCCGTGTTGATTTCCGCGTTATTTGTCCTCGATAACAACGTTGACCGCGGGATTTAAGATAGCGACAACGTTGGGACTTGGCATCGCAACCGTCACGGGAGACGGTGAGACGGTCGCTATCGTGCCGGGGAGAACCTCGGTCACTACTATGCCCTGACCGCTTTCGTTTCCGGTCTGCGCTTCGGGCGCTTCATAGCCCGCGCTTACTTCTTCGACTTTGAGGTCGCTCAATTTCTCGCTCATAGTATACTCTCCTTTTAAAATATTCGTTTACGGCTGCATTTGCCGTCAGGATATGGTATTTGTGTTGATAGAGGCGTTTGCGTTTGCGGCGGCATTCGCGTTGGCAAGCACATTTGCGTTCGCGGTTGTTATGGCGTTTGCGTTGAGCGCCGCGTTTGCGTTGGCTGCTGCGTTGATGTTTATGGCGAAATTCGCATTTGCCATGGCGAACACCGGAACAAAGAATATTCCGTTTGTTTCGTTTTCCGGTCCGAGACCCTGAACAGACGGGTCTTCATAGCCGCCGGCGGCTTCCGCTGCTTCTTCTTCGGTCAGCTCTTCCGGAAGCTTGGTGTTTTCTTTCCCTTTTTCACTCATTATTTTACCCTCCCTGAAAAATTTTTTATTTATTGCCTTTTCTGTTTATCGCACCCATTTTTTCAAGCATCAGGCATACCGCAAGTATCTGCTCCTCAAAGCCCGGCAGACCGGAGCGTTCATACCGCTTCTTTCCCTTATATTTGGGGTAAAGCGCATGGGCGGTTTCTCTGACCGTCCTGCCCTCCGTAAGCGAGCGGAAGACATCCGCCGTTTCGAGATTGACGCTGCCGATCTGCTTATCCCCGCGCATAACGGCAAGACTGGCGGTGTTCGTGCCGAGGGCTATGCCTTCTGCGGCCGCGGCGCCGTCATCCGGCGTCCATGGTGAACAGAAATCGATCACCTTTATATTTCCGCCGCCGTTTCCGCAGGCAGAAATATTATATACAAGGCTGTATAAGAACTTTGCGCCGAGCCTGTCATACACCTTTTTCATTCCGGCGCGGAAGCCCTTGTCGTCATAATCGTCGCTGAAAAGCCTGTTGAGCTGCGATATCTTGTTTATCTGAAGCTCCGTCGTCAGACGCGCCGCACGAAGCTGAACGATATCCCATCCCGCCGCTTTGCCGAGCTTTTCAACGTGTTTATCAAAGAAAATTTTTTTCTCGTCACCCAGACATTCGCAGAAAATTATGCATCTGCCGCCGGGGTTAAGGCGTTTTGGCAGACCGTCAACTATTCCGCCGAGAACACGCAGACCGTCCTCACCGCCGGTGCCGCAGATGGGATATACCACATCGTCAAGCATCGGGATAAAGGGCGGGTTTGCGTAGATATAGTCAAAGGTTTCGCCTTCCTCAAGCACACTGTACAAATCGCCGCGGCGAAGCTCCATAACGTCTTCCATGCCGTTGAGCAGAATGTTGAAGCGGTTGACGGGGATCGCTTTTTCGTTAAGCTCCACCGACACAACGCGCTTTGCGCTCTTTGCGGCAAGCAGCCCCTGAATACCGGTGCCGCTGCACAGATCAAGCGCAGTGCTGCCCCTGTCAAATACGATGTTTTCCGCAAGGCGCAGACTGTCATAGCCTATGTACACATCGGTGTTCCTGTTCGTGCAGGTCTCGTACCACGGGTTGATCTCCGTCAGCAGGAGCAGCCCCTGATAAAGCAGCAGCACATAGTTGTTGGTGCATACCGTCTCTCCGTCCCCGTGCCAGATGCCGCTTTCGATCATCAGCGCGGTTTCCTGCACACCTATTTCGCCCTCAAGCGCTGCACGGTTCGCGGGAACGCCCATGTGCAGAAGCAGAAGCGCCGTCTTGTGTTCGCTCGGACAATTGGATATTGCACGCTTCATGGATTCAAAGTCATACCAAGGGTCTACAAAATCCCCCGTCATGCGCAGATTCTTTATTGTAAACACATAATCGGTTTTCTCAACTATGCGTCTGAGCGCGTCGGTGTATTTTTTCTCGGCCTTTACCATAAGCGCACCTCACAGCATCTTGTCGTAAAACGTGACGTCTATGCTCTTTGCTATCTCGCGCTCAAGCGTACAGGTTTTCTTGAATCCGGTATTCTCAAAAAAGCCGCGCAGCCAATCCTGCACCGGATCGGTATAGATGAATCTCAGCTTGTTGAGATCGCCCTTGAAGCACTCTGCGGCAAAGCGGACAAGCGCTTCAAGCGAATATCTGCACGCATCTTCATCATCGCCCGCACGGAAAGCGACGTTATTTATTCTCCCTGCGCTGTCCACCTGCTCCGTCCCCGGAACGCCGATCGTGAGTACGGCGCAAACGCCGTCGGCGTCGCTGCGGATGAAATTATATTCCTTGTTGTTGAACTGCCGCGCCCTGATCGAGTCTTCGGAGAGATAGCCGTCCGACACGGTGTAGAGTACCGTGCGCGGGTTGCTGACCGCGGTTTTATAGAACGCGCTGATAATTCTGTAATGCCGTTCGCCGGCGATGATGCACCCGTCGGTATCCGGCGCACTGTCATGCTCCACATCGGCAATGTTGAAAGCCTCGAGCACCTTCAGCGCGTTTAGCATATCGCGGCGCTTCGCCCCGTCCTTTTCCTCAAAGCTTACCCAGACGTCGGGAGCGTCAAGGACTCCCGCGCCGCCCGACGGAATACAGAGAACGCGGCGCGTATCCGTTGTTTTAAGCGCCAGAGTGTCCGCATGGGGGCCTATGACGGTATAATTTTCTGAATTGATACGGTATTTCATTTATTCGGCCTCCAATATGTCTTTTACTATCAGCTCACCTGAATAGGGCTTTGGCTCAAAGTCATCAAGGTCATAAATATTGCGTATCTTATCCGTATACTGTGAGTATTTCTCCATACCCCACATACGGTGCATACCGCCGTCCCAATACTCGCGCAGGGTATGCTTTGTGCAGTTGCCTACAACGACCGGCAGATACGTACTCAGCACAAGATTGCCGTCCGTCTTGATCTCCATAACATATGTATGAAGGCCGTTCTTCGCGTTCAGCGGCATTCTGCGCATATGGTCTATCGGATCGCCCCACTGCACTTCAAGCCGCCCGCTGTATTCGGCGCTCAGGCGCTCAATGTCCCTGCACAGGTGAAAATACTCGCTCTCGGACAGCATCAGGTTGCGTCCGACGCTTCTCCCGCGGCCTGACGGCAGGAACGGCATCATGCGTATCTCGTGAACGCCCTTGCCGCAGCACAGGCTGAAATATTCATCCAGCGTATTGAAATTCAGCTTATTCGGGACAAGAGAGACGTCCATCCTCTGCACGCCTGCCTTGCGGATGTTATCAAGCGCCGCCGTCGCCCGCTCGAAAGAGCCGGGAACGCCGCGGAAGCTGTCATGCTGCCATGCATAAGCGCCGTCAACGCTGATCTGTATGAGGCTGACCCTGCTGTCAACAAGGCGCTTTGCCATATCCTCCGTCATGAGATAGCCGTTAGACACCATACTGATTTTGCCGACGTCGGGCGCAAGGATGCCGATAATTTCAAACAGGTTCGGGCAGCATAGCGTTTCCCCGCCGCATAAGCACACGTTGAGCGGATGCAGCGCAGCTATCTGCCGTGCGATATCAAGCTTCTGCGCGGGGGTAAGGTCTGTGTTCGGCGCATCCGTGCCGCTGTCGTTGAAGCAGTGGACACACTTGAGATTGCAATTCGACGTCAGATCGAACGCAACCATTGCTGGGGACGCGCAGTCACGCATAATGCTCAGGTTTTTAAACGGGTCGTTTCCCATGCGGCACATCCTTTCCGGTACGGAAAAATTTTCATTTCGGCGGTATATATTGCAGGCTCAGGCTGCTGCCTGATAATTTATACGCCGGAGCAAGCCAATAGTTACATCAACCGGATGTTAAATTAATTAATTATATCATCTGCTTTTTCCCAACGCAATAAATTTTCCGCGCCGGGGGCGCACAACGCCGTCACTGTCCCCAAAATATGGCAGATGGGCGGAACGCCATGTTTTCACGCTCTGCGTCAATAGTTGGGGCAGAGCACTGATGTACAAAATGTTCTCCTTTGTGATAAGCAGACAGATTGACTTTCCGTCTGCTTTTTGATACAATTCAGTTAGAGGCTGCTAACTGAAAGCGGCCATACAGAAAGTCACAGGCAAATGCAGCGGTTTATGCTTTGATTTGGCTGACCGCTGCATTTTTCACCACGGGAGAGATTGCCCGGGTGTTCGGCTGTTCCACCTCCAGCCGCTTTGCGGAGCTGTTCAGAAAGAGCGCAGTATGCTGCCGGTCTTCAAGGAGACAAAGGGGGGCTTTGCAAAGATTGTGAAGATATTAAAAGACTAAAGGACGGCTTCGGTCATGAATGTTTTTCTGGGACTATTGATTCCATTTTTCGGCACAACGCTGGGCGCATCCTGCGTGTTCTTTATGAAAAAGACGCTGAGAGATCTGGTACAGCGTTCACTTGCCGGCTTTGCCGCCGGTGTAATGGCGGCGGCGTCCATATGGAGCCTGCTGATCCCTGCCATTGAGCAGTCGGAGAATATGGGCAAGCTGTCCTTCCTCCCCGCCTTTATCGGGTTCTGGATCGGCGTGCTGTTTCTGCTCCTGCTTGATCATATGATTCCACATTTTCACGTGGGCAGCGACCAAGCCGAGGGACCGAAAAGCAAGCTCGGGCGCAGCACAATGATGGTGCTGGCGGTGACCTTACATAATATTCCGGAGGGGATGGCAGTCGGCGTGATGTATGCCGGTTTTCTTGCCGGAAACGCGCAGATCACGGCGGCAAGCGCACTTGCGCTGTCTCTTGGAATCGCCATTCAGAATTTTCCGGAGGGCGCGATCATCTCCATGCCGCTCCGTGCAGAGGGGGAAAGCAAAGAGAGAGCGCTTCTTGGCGGTGTGCTTTCCGGCGTTGTAGAACCAATCGGCGCGGCGCTGACCATCCTTGCCGCACAGCTCGTGATACCGGCTCTGCCCTATCTTTTGAGCTTTGCCGCAGGCGCTATGCTCTATGTGGTCGTAGAGGAGCTGATCCCGGAAATGTCGCAGGGGCGGCACTCCAATATTGGCACGGTGTTCTTTGCAGTGGGATTCAGCGTCATGATGGTGCTGGACGTGGCTTTGGGGTAAAAAAAGAGATGTCATGAGAGCATTGATCTATGCGGCTGGCATAGGGAAGCGTTTCATCTGCTTCTTCTTTGCTCGGAGGGGACGCGTTACAGCTCCATGAAGGAGGAGCTTGTCCAACTGGAGGTCAATGCCACCCACCGGTATTATCTTGTGCTGGAAAAGCTGGGTACGCCCGCTCCGCAGATAGATCCCCGGCTGCGGCGAACAACCGAGGCACAGAGCGCAGTGCAGCCTTTTTTGTCAAAAAACCTCAATGAGATTCTTTGACAAGCCGGACGTTAAAAGCCGACAAAAAATCTCCCCCTGAGGGGGAGATTTTTTAGACTATCGAATTGCACGGCATGCTTATATTTACAAAAGCCGTTTCAAAGGGAATAAATTATCTTGCCAGTGTTATAACGCCGCCGCACTCAAGGGAGGTTATCTGCACCGGTCCCATTGCCGGACTGCCGTAGACGCCGTTGAAGTCCCATACGACCTGCACGTTGTAGGTGTTTGAGCTGCCCGCAGGCAGGGAAACAGACATCGTGTATGACGCCAGCTCATTAAGAGCAAGCGTATTGTCGCTGTAGCTTATGTTGTTCGCCGCGCAGCTTTCATACTGCTCACCCACGGAGATGTGTATCGCGGAGGGGAAGCCGGTATAATCCAGCGCGTAGGATTTCGCGTTTATCTTGAAGGTGATGTCGACCTGCGTGTCGCTCACGGTGGTGGCGGTCCAGTCGGCGGTCATGTTGAGCCACGTGCCGGAGTTGGATTCAAACGTGCCGCTGCCAAGCACGGTGTTCACCGGCTGGGGAGTGGGCGTGGGTACGGGCGTGGGAGCCGGCGTAGGCTCGGGAGTGACGGGAACAGGCTCCTCAGTGGGATTGGGAAGCCATGTGACTTCCGGCGCGGGAGTCGGAGCTGGCGTTTCTATGTTGTTTACCAATCCGCCGTCGGTTTCGGTAGACTTGATACGGAAGCTGCCGATGTCGTCGGTCGATGTGCCGTCGTTGAGCAGCGAGAACACGACCGCGATAAGAAGGACAAAAACAATAACAAATAAAACCGCTATCAATTTGCTTTTCATTAATATCACATCCTCATATTTACTGTTGCCATTATATATTATTTCAGATGAAATGTCTATTGCGCACACGTAAATTTTCGGTTAAACACCTTAAGCTTAGCTATATGACTTGGAAATGCCGCGTCATGTTCCAAAGACAGCAGGGAAAAGCCCTGAAAAATTTTTTGAGGTTTTCTGTAACTTATCGCCGCGCCGCGCATCTATTATACGAAAGCGATAAACAAGAAGCCAAAGAAAACAGAATGAACTGATAATTGATAAGGAGAAATACCATGAAAAATATAAATTCCAAGACCGCTCTTAATAACGCCCTTACTTCCGTCGGCATCACTGACGGCAACTACTGCTGCGAGTATGTTTGCCTTGAAAACGGCTGCTACCGCCTGATAGTCAGCACCATCATGCTGAGATATGAGTTTTATGTTGACGCCGCAACGGGCGAAGTCCTCGGCACGAACACCGAGCCGGTCATTGATGTGACGGAGACCGCTTCCGATCTGAGAATGTCCGCGTGATCGGCCGGCGGCGGAAACGGACACGGTGTGTCCTTACCGCCAAATAAATTTACATACCCTCTTTTTTTCCTATGCGGGGTGTCCGAAAGCAGGTGTCGGGTGCTCCGCTGTTTTTATTCTGCCCTAAGCGCCGCGGCGCACTCAAAGCAGTCCCACGGGTATTCTGCGGGCGGGGGGAGGCGGAATACAAGGCGTTCTCCGGTTTTCGGGTGACGGAAACCGAGCGCGTGGGACAGCAGCGCGATCTCGCAGGGGTCGTCTGCCGTGCCGTATTTCCTTTCGCCGAGCAGGGGATAGCCGCGTGAGGCGAACTGACAGCGTATCTGATGCGTGCGCCCCGTGACAAGCTCGATTTTCACAAGGCTCATGCCGCCGCGGCGCTCAAGGGTCGTGTAGTTGAGTATCGCCTCCTGCGCGCCCTTCTGCGGCGTGTCGGTGACAAAGGTCATGCGCCGCGCCTTGTCGCGGATGAGCAGATCCGTCATTGTGCCGCCGTCTGGAACATCGCCGCGGGCAACGGCGAGATATTCCTTGTGAAACTCTCCGTCCTGTATCTGCCTGCCGAGCGCGGCGGCGCTTTCCGCGTTTCGCGCCAGCACCATAAGCCCGCTTACCACCCGGTCGAGCCGGTGTACGGTGCGCACGTCGGCGGCTGCATCGCCCAAGCCCTCGCGCACAAGCTGCGGCATACCGCCCGGCTCATCGGTCGAAAGCACCCGCGCCGGCTTAACGCAGACGGCTATATCGTTGTCCTTATAAATAAAACGCATTTTGCTCCTTGTCAACTGATGGTATGTTCAGATGTATAAATTAACTCCGGCATTTCTGCCGGAGTGTTTTTGTGTTTATCTGGCTGTCGCTGTCAGAGAGTTGACCGTCTGACTTACTGCATCATGTTCTTTCTTCTGGGGATGAGGGCGACAGCGCCCGCGCCGGAGAGGATCATGATAGCGACCCACAGACCGATGTTGGTTTCGTCACCGGTGGAAGGCGCGTAGTTTGCGGTGACAATGCGGAAGTTCGTACTCTGGGTGGAGCCGTTGGTTCCGTTGAGCTGCATGGTGTAGCTGCCGTATGCAAGCTGGTTGAGGAAAGCTGCGTTGAGAGTAAGGGTCTTGCCGTCAGTGCTCAGAGAGTAGTTGGCAGGGTCGATCCATCTGCCGCTGATATAGACGTCCTTGATAGCCGAGGTGGAGTTGAAGTACAGGTTGGAGGCAGTACCCTTGACGTGGGCGTTGTCGCCGTAGGCTGCGCTTGCTCCGGTGCCGTTGCCGGAAATGTAGATGTTTGCATATACAAGACCGGTGGGATTGTTGAACTCGTCATATGCGGTGTACACCTTGAGAGTGTGCGTGCCGTTGGACAGGGTGTTGAGGTAAGCGGCTTTCAGAGTGAGCGCGCCGTTCCAGTATGTAGCAAGGCTGGTGCTCTTGGTGTTGAGATACTGGTTGTCAAGGTATGTCCAGTATGCAAAGGGGTTTATCTGGAATACCAGATCGCCGTTGCCTCTTATCCAGTTGACGGATTTAGGCGTGATGTATGCGCTGCCGTAGGGGTCAACGCTGTTGATGCCGACAAGAACGCTTGCGGTTCTGGTGGAGTCGTTGTTGGAGGTGCAGGTCACGGTGATGCTGCCTTCAAGATCGCCGCCGACGATGCAGAAGTTGTTGCCCTTCTCGTAGGCGTTTGCGACAAAGCCGATGTCATTGGGCGTGTATGTCCATTTGAAAGTCTCGTTGGGACGTGCGTTGTTGACGGAGATAGTGACCGTCTTTCCGCTCTTTACGGTCGTGTCGCTTGCGGTGATCTCAAGAGCTTCGGACTTGGTGATGTTGATGAGCGCGTAGCCGTACTTGCCGTCGTTTGAGTATGCCCTGACTTCGATGGGGCTGGTGGTGGGAGATACCGCCTTGACGGTCGCGGTGTTGCCGTCGCGGGTTATCTGAACTGCGCTGGAGGTGCAGTACCAGTGATCAAAGTATGCGGTGTCGCCCTCGGAATCCTTGCCGCTTACGTAAGCGGTGAGAGTGGTGCTCTCGCCGACAAACAGGTTAGCCTTGACGGGCGTTACGGTGACAAGGGTCTTGTCCTCTGCCTTTAATGTGACAACGCACTTGCCGCTTACCGCGGTGCCGTCGGTGGAGGTTGCGGTGATGGTCGTGGTGCCTGCCGAGCTACCGGCAGTGACTGTTGCATTGCCATTGTTGTCGTCAGAGGTTACGGTTGCAACCTTGGGGTTGGAAGAAGTCCACTGAAGCTTGGGCCAGCTTGCGTTCTCGGTGATTACGGTATACTTGATGCCGTTATCAATATTGCTGTCATCAAGATAAGGAGTGTCGATGCTGATGCTGGTCACGGGAACGGTGACGTAAACGGGGATCTTGGCGCTTGTAAGAGCCGCGCCGCTGCTGTCGGTGACTGTTGCAACGAGATATGCGGTGCCTTCGCCGGTCGCAACGATTGCCTGTCTGCTTGCGTCGTAGGTTGCCACGGAAGAGGGGTTGCCATCAGCATCCTGAACGGAGTAGGAAATGGTTCCTTCTGCGTCCGCAGGGATCTTGGTTGCGAATACGGGGTATTCCTCCGCGTAGCGCTTGAGCTGTACGGAATCTCTGTTGAATGATACGCCGGAAAGCGCAGGAACAGCGGATTTAACAATCACGGTGAATCCGGAAGCCTGAGCCGCTTTCTGGAAGGTTTCGCCGTTTTCGACATAAGGCACTATTAAATGGGTGCCTTCGCCAAGCTCCGAACCGGAGAACCAGGTCTCTATCGGCGCGCCATTAGTAATGCTGCCGGCGTTTTTGCTGACCATGCCGTCAACGTACCACACAAGATTGTAATTGGCGGTCGGTGCAGCATCGGTAAGCGTTACTACGAGCTTGGCGCCGATGCTTCCGTCGGCAGTGATCTCATAGCTCTTACCACCCTGAGCCTGACTTTCAAAAGCGTAGCTTACGGAAACGCCTGCGTCCGCGCTTGCGCCTGCTGCCAGCATGCTTACAAGTACGCATACCAGCAGAAGAGTTGAAACTACTGTCCTCATTTTCTTCATTTTTAATATCCCCCTTATGAGGTAGTTTACATATTTGACGCGACTATAATAACACAGCCAAAATGATTTGGCAACAAAAAATGACAGAAAAATAAAAAATATTTTACAGCACCATTTGCTCCCGTTTCGACTGATTCCCCAGCCGCAGTCAGCATCTCAACATTTGTTTTGCCTGCTTGCTTTACCGCTGCCGACAATGCAAATATTGGAGATTTCTTTCAGGTTAGCGATAGTGTAACATATTGTTTCTGAAAACGCAAGAGTTTTTCTCTGATTTTTCTCTGAAATTTTACCAAAATGTAATTTTTACAATCATTTGTGTATTGGAGTTATGTCAATCCCAATATGTTGACTTACATGCGTTTCCATAGCGTCGCTTTTTTCTCTCTTTTGCCGCTCATCAGTCTGCCGGAGAGCCTTTTTCACGATTTACCAAAGCAGTTTTATTTTTCCGCACTGATTATAATACGTTTTAAAATAAAAAAAGTTCTCTTTTGCCAATGAGAGAAAAGAGGAACGGGCGTCGTTGAGGCTGTCAAAAAACTCCTGTAAGGACTTTTTTGACAAGCTGAACGCCGTCGGCAGAATTTCGATTCTGCCGACGGCGCTTGGAGCGGCAGCGATCAGCCTTCGCTGCCGGCGGAGATTTTTTTCATCAGGGTAAGCTCACTGTTTCGCAGGACGATCCCAAAGCTTGAAAACCATTCCGGCGTTTCGCCGTTTACATAGGATTCATAGAACAGCTCCGGAAGAATACAATAGTCCGCGTCCATAACGTCGCGGTCATTGACAAGATACGAAAAGGCGAGACGTCCGGTGTTGAGATACAGCGCCCTCGGCTTGTGGAAAGCAAATACGGCGTCCGGCGGAGTGTTTGCCTTGATGTAGTCATAGACCTCTATTGCCGCGGGCGAATACATTCCCTCTGAACCTGCGTGGATATCCTCCCCGTTCGCCCTGATAGCGCGGATATTTTCCGCGTCCGCACGATACTGCACACAGCATGACGCGGCGCACAGGACGAGCGTCAGCACAGCGGCGGCGATCTTCAGCGCGGGGCGGGCTTTTTCACCGCCCTTGTGAAGCTTCCCGAACGTCTTTGCAAGCGCCCATTTATAACCGTAAACCGAGAAAATCGCCATAACGGGCATAATGCCCACAACATACCTCAGCCCTTGCGTGAACGGCAGAAGGCAGGTTCCTACGGCGCAGCAGACGAGGTAAAGCGACATATATTGGTTCTTTTTGATCCCGTCCGTCAGGATGCCGAGAACGGACATCGCCATGCTCACCCACGCAAGGAGCTTTGCCAGCGCATACAGCGCGGAAGAAGCCGTCTCAAGCGTCTGAGGGGACAGCAGCGGCATAAGCAGCGCGGCGAACAGGTTGTTGAACTGATGCGCCGCAAAATCCGCCAGCCTTGTAATATAAAAGAGAATATTCGCAAAAATGAAGTCTGAAGATGCTATCGACATATCCGCCGAATTGGGCGTTGCGGGGCGCAGGAGGATGTACTCCGTCACTATTTTCAGCACGAGGAAAACCGCATACGGCACGAGCCGCGGCAGAATCTCATCCTTGTTCAGCAGCTTCCGCGACCGGAGATCGGCAAGCTGCGCAATAAGCAGAACGGCGATAAAAACCGTGCCGTTCGTGCGCACCTCGGCGGTGTACCAGATAAGCGCGCCTGCCGCAATGCCCTTGAGTATAATGGCGCGCCGCGAACGCTCGCTGATGTACAGCTCTATCCAGAGCAGCGTGAGCATACACATACCCATGTATACCATGTCGCTGTACAGACTGTTGACAAGCTCAAAGAACATCTGCGCACAGCAGAAAAAGCAGGCGGTAAAAGCGCTTGCGGGCAGGGAAAACCGCCGCCTGAGCAGCAGGAAGAAGCATACTGCCATGACGGCGAAGAAAAGCGCGGAGGGAAGCTTATATACAATGATATTGCTGTAATTATCCATGTCGAAGCCGTCGGCAAGATACACGGCGGACAGCAGCAGCGGATAGCCCCAGACATACACAAGCTCATCACCGACATTATCGCCCAATACCGACGGGTGCAGCAGGGGATTGAGCTTCACATGCTCCCTGAAATCGCCCCTGGCAATGGCGATGCCCTCGCTTATGTATGCGGCGGAATCGTCGCCCCATGTACAGCCGTAATCAAGCGACCCCAGGCACAGCGCAAGCATCACGGCAGCAAGAACCGCCGCGACAAGCTTATCGGCTTTCGTATATTTATATACCGGACAAATCATAGCGCAAACTCCGTATGCCGCTTAAACGGCGGCATACATTTTCGCGTAGTAATCCAGATAATCGCCGGAAACAACATGATCGACCCATGCGGAGTTTTCAAGATACCATTCAATGGTTTCCTTCATGCCGCGGTCAAAGGTGTATTCGGGCGCCCAGCCGAGCTGAGTCGTGATCTTGGTGTTGTCGATGGCGTAGCGCCTGTCGTGTCCCGGTCTGTCCTGAACGTGACTTATAAGGCTCTGCGGCTTATCCATGACGTCGAGTATGAGATTTACTATCTCTATATTCGCACGTTCGTTGTTGCCGCCGATGTTGTAGACCTCGCCGCAAACGCCCTTTTCAAGCACAGTGCGGATGGCGGCGCAGTGATCGTGTACGTGCAGCCAGTCGCGTATCTGCATACCGTCGCCGTATACGGGCAGCTCCTTGTTGTCCTTTGCGTTGTGCAGCATGAGCGGGATGAGCTTTTCCGGAAACTGGTAGGGACCGTAGTTGTTAGAGCAGCGCGTGATGTTCACGGGCATACCGTAGGTCTGGTAATATGCCCTTACGACCATATCCGCGCTTGCCTTTGATGCGGAGTACGGGCTGTTGGGGGAAATGGGCGTCGTTTCGGTGAACATGCCTTCCTTGCCGAGAGCGCCGTAAACCTCATCGGTGGAAACTTGCAGGTACTTCACGCCCTCGCGGTATTCGCGGCAATACTTGTTGTCCGGCTCAAGGTTCCAATGCTTTTTCGCCGCGTCAAGCAGAGACTGCGTTCCGAGAATGTTCGTCGTGAGGAACAGCTCCGGCTCGACGATGCTGCGGTCAACATGAGACTCCGCCGCAAAGTGGACTACGGTGTCAAAATCGTATTTGTCAAAAAGCTCATTGACAAGAGCGCGGTCACGGATGTCGCCGTGAACAAACTCATAGCGCCTGTCGTCCTTCACCGGCAGAAGGTTTTCAAGATTGCCGGCGTATGTGAGCAGGTCAAGATTGACCAGCAGCTCGATATCCTGCTTTTCCTTCAATATGTACTGCACAAAGTTGGAGCCGATAAATCCGGCGCCGCCTGTTACCAGAATCCTTTTCATATTTCCTCCTCCGCTACGCGCTTGAGATACTGACCGTAATCGGTTTTGAGCATAGGCTCGGCAAGTGCAAGAAGCTGCTCCCGTGAGATATATTTCATGCGGTAGGCGATCTCCTCAAGGCAGGCGATATATACGCCCTGACGGCTCTGCACTATCTGCACAAAGTTCGCCGCGGCAAGCAGGTTTTCATGCGTCCCCGTGTCGAGCCACGCAAGCCCGCGCCCGAAAAGATTCACGCGCAGATCGCCGCGCTTGAGATATTCATTGTTGACGGTGGTGATCTCAAGCTCGCCTCTGGGAGAAGGCTTGATGCTTTTGGCAATATTAACCACGTCGTTATCATAGAAATAAAGCCCCGGAACGACGTATTTTGACTTGGGATATTTCGGCTTTTCCTCGATGGAAATGACGTTATGGTTCTCGTCAAACTCCACCACGCCGAACGCCTCAGGATTTGGAACGGGATAACCGAAGATCTCCGCGCCCTTTGTGAGCTTCGCCGCCTTGCGCACGCCCGGCATGATGCCGCCGCCGTGGAAAATATTGTCGCCGAGAATGAGGCACACGGTGTCCCCGCCGATAAATTCCTCGCCGATGATGAACGCCTCGGCAATGCCGTTTGGCTGATCCTGCACGGCGTATTGGATTTCCATACCGAGATGGGAGCCGTCGCCGAGCAGCGTCCTGAACGCGTCAAGGTCGCGTCCGGTGCAGATAATGAGTACCTCGCGTATTCCCGCCAGCATCAGAATGGACAGCGGGTAGTAGATCATGGGTTTGTCATATATGGGAAGAAGCTGCTTTGAAACGGAGCGCGTTATGGGATAGAGCCTTGAACCTGTCCCGCCTGCAAGAACGATACCTTTCATATATAATACCTCAAAACGTAAGAAGTTACCTTATGCTCAAACATAAAGATACCATAAACCGCCCGCTTTTGCAATACGCGGCTTCCGCCTTGACGGTGAGCCGCCGGAGGGGATATAATCATATTTATAATAGAAAGAACGCGGGAGATACAGATGAACGTTATTGACCTTTGCCCGACAGAGGAGCTGGATATTGCAAAGACCTTTGAATGCGGGCAGTGCTTTCGCTGGAACAGCGATGAAAACGGCGTTTACCGCGGCATTGCCATGGGCCACGCCGCAAGAATATGGGCGGAGAACGGCAGGGTTTTTGTGCTGTCCGACGCGCCGGAGCGCTTCTGGCGGGACTACTTTGACCTTGACAGGGACTATGCCGCGATAAGCCGCGCCTTTGACGGCGGGGAATATCTTGCAAGATGCGTTGATTTCGGCATGGGCATAAGGATACTCCGTCAGGAGCCGTGGGAGGCGCTGTGTTCGTTCATAATCTCGCAGTGCAACAACATAAAGCGCATAAAGGGCATTGTAGAAAGGCTCTGCGCAATGTACGGGGAGAAGCTTGAGCTTGACGGGGAAGTATTCTACACGTTTCCCTCGGCACACACGCTCTCCTGCGCAGCGGAGGAGGAGCTTGCCCCGCTTCGCAGCGGATACAGAGCCGCATATATCATAAACGCCGCCATAGCCGTGGACAGCGGTGCGCTCGATCTTGAAGGACTTATAAAAACCGATTATATGACGGCGAAAAAGGAGCTTCTGAAGCTCAACGGGATAGGGGAGAAGGTCGCAAACTGCGTTGTGCTGTTCGGGCTTTACCATATGGAGGCGTTCCCCATAGACGTATGGATACGCCGTGCGCTGAAGGAGCATTTTCCGCCGGATTTTGACCCCGCCGTTCTCGGAGAATATGCCGGACTTGCCCAGCAGTACATATTTTTCTACGCACGAAGCGGAGACGGGAAATAATGATTGACATTCTCCTTTCCGGTGTTATAATAGAAAAAATTTAAAAGGCGGCAGCGCCATAATTACCGCGGCAGAGCAGCCGCGGTATTATTAAAATAGGAGGATAATATGGGACTCGATAATTTGTATTCGCAGCGTTTTGTGGGTGAGGGGCTGACCTTTGACGACGTTCTGCTTGTTCCGGCGGAGAGTGATGTTCTCCCTGCGGATGTTGATCTCAGCACACAGCTTACCAGAAAGATCCGGCTGAACGTACCTGTTATGAGCGCCGCAATGGATACCGTTACCGAGTACCGCATGGCGATAGCGATCGCACGCGAGGGCGGTATAGGCGTTATACATAAAAATATGCCCATTGATGTGCAGGCGGAGCAGGTGGACATGGTAAAGCGTTCGGAAAACGGCGTTATCACAAATCCCTTCTCGCTCACTGCCGAGCATACGCTTGGCGACGCCGACGCGCTCATGGCAAAGTTCCGTATTTCCGGCGTACCTATCGTTGACGACGACAACAGACTTATCGGCATCATCACCAACCGCGATATGAAGTTCGAGGAGGATATGTCCCGCCGCATACGCGACGTTATGACCACCGACAACCTTATCACCGGCCTTGAGGGAACGACCCTTTCCGAGGCGAAAGCAATTCTCCAGCGCAACCGCATTGAAAAGCTCCCTATTGTTGACGATAATTACAAGCTCAAAGGGCTTATCACGATAAAAGACATTGAAAAGGTCATGAAATACCCGCACTCGGCGAAGGATGAGAGCGGCCGTCTCCTCTGCGCCGCCGCGATAGGCGCAACGGCGGATGTGCTTGACCGAGCTGGCGCACTCATTGCCGCGGGGGCGGATGCGCTCGTCCTCGACAGCGCACACGGCCACTCCGCAAATATCATGCGTTCCGTTTCCAAGGTCAAGGAGGCTTTCCCCGACATTCAGGTCATCGCCGGAAACATTGCCACCGCAGAGGCGGCAGAGGCGCTTATCAAGGCGGGCGCCGACTGCGTGAAGGTCGGCATCGGCCCCGGCTCTATCTGCACGACACGCGTTGTGGCGGGCATCGGCGTACCGCAGATCACCGCGATACTGCAATGTGCGGAAATGGCGGATAAATACGGCGTACCCTGCATTGCCGACGGCGGCATAAAATATTCCGGCGATATCGTTAAGGCGATCGCCGCAGGCGGCAGCGTCGTTATGATGGGTTCTATGCTGGCGGGCTGCGACGAAGCGCCCGGAGAGATGGAAGTGTATCAGGGCAGACAGTTCAAGGTCTACCGCGGCATGGGAAGTCTCGGCGCAATGGCCAAGGGCTCCAAGGACAGATATTTCCAGACAAACAACAAGAAGCTCGTCCCCGAAGGTGTTGAAGGGCGCGTGCCTTACAGGGGAGCCGCTTCCGAGACGGTGTATCAGATGATGGGCGGTCTGCGCTCTGGTATGGGCTACTGCGGTGCGCACAACATCCGGGAGCTGCGCACAAAGAGCAAGTTCGTCCGCATCACCTCAGCCGGTCTCAAGGAAAGCCACCCGCACGATATCTATATCACAAAGGAAGCTCCCAACTATACGATGAATCCCTGACCGCGGATTGACGCCGCAATTCTGCGATACCCGCAGAGAAAGCAAAAAATATGTAAACATACTGAGTTTCTGTTGATATATTTTCGGATTTATGTATAATAGGGGATAATTTAATTTCTGAATTATCACAGAGGCGTCAGTATGCAGACAGTTAAAATCATTATTGCGGTCATTGTGCCGTATTTTCTCGGCGGATTGAGCATATCCATTCTGCTTTCTCGTTCGGTGTACGGCAAGGACGTTCGTTCCTGCGGCAGCGGCAATGCCGGTGCGACAAACATGGCGCGTGTTTTCGGCATGAAAATGGGACTTGTCACGTTGCTGTTCGACGTGTCGAAAGCCGTCGCCTCGGTGCTTATCGGCAGTGCGCTGCTTGGTGAAACGGGGCTTTGCATTGCGGCGGGCGCCTGCCTTCTGGGGCATTGCTACCCGGCTCTTCACGGTTTCAAAGGCGGAAAGGGCGTATCGGTCTGCGCGGCGATAATATGCGCCATTGACTGGCGTGCCGCGGCGGCGGCATACACCGGGTTTGCAATCGCCGTTTTGCTCAGCCGCCGCGTATCGCTCGGCTCGATAACCGCGGCCGCGGCGCTGGTTGCAGCCGCTCTGTGCATACCGCTTGGTACGCCGAAGCTGATTCTCTCCCTCTTCTGCTCGGCAATCGTCATTATCCGCCACAGGGAGAATATCGCAAGGCTCATAAAAGGCACCGAACCGAAATTTTCCGCAAAAAAATAAGCAAAACTACGCCCGCGAATCTGACAGACAGATTCGCGGGCTGATTTTTGACAGTCCCTTTTTTGTTATTTCTGCTCGTTTACGTAGATATTTGCTTTGCTCTGGATGAGGTTTGCACATTCCTCCGCACTCTTCTGACCTTCAAAGAACGCCTGCGCGCCCTCAGTGATTATATCGGTGATGCTCTCGTCAAAGTTGAGCAGCTTTGTCGTGTCTGCGATCGTCTTGCGCAGCATCTCTGCCTGCGCTTCCGTTATTGCGTAGACCTTTACCTGATGATTGCCGTCAGAGTAGTAGCCAAAGGATACCTGTATGCGCTCGCCGTTTTCGTCAAGCTTATAGTTGCCGTTGGCGTCCTTTTCGTATTCAACCTTCATTGCCTTTTTAAGCTCGGCCTCAAACACGTTCTTGTTTGTCGGTATCATATACTGCTGCTTCTGGTAATCCTCGGTGAAGTATGTGCGGACAAATTCCCATGCCGTATCCGGCGCGTCGCATTTTGTCGTTATGGCAAGGCCGCTTGACAGGTACAGCATACTGCCCACGCCCTCGGAGGTGGGGAAGCCGACCATTGTGGCTTTGCCGCCGAACATGGAGTCATAATCGACAAGCATATAGTCAACGGACGTCATTATAGCTATGGCAAGCATCTGCCGTCCCTCGGCGACGCGCACGGAGGTGGCGTTTTCGGGGGAGATTTCAATATCATCGTCAATCTTATCAAAATGTGCGGCATAGTTGAGGATGTTTATGAAATCCTCGCTGTTGAAGCGGCACTCGCCCGTTGTCCAATCGACAAGCTTGCCAAATTCCAGCGCGACGGACATCGTCAGCGCCGTATCCCTGTCGTAACCGAAGTCAAAGCCCTCGCAGCCCTCCGGCATTTGGGAAAGCGCCTCAAAAAATTCATCATAGGTTATTCCCGGCTCGTCGCCGAAAACGGAGGACGCGCCCGCAGCGGTGTATACGCTGAAGCCCGCGTTCGCCATGTAAAGCCCGCCGTTGACCTCAAGGGCGTTGAGCACGTTTTCAAAGAGATCGTCCTTTGAAAGCTCGCTGTCGTTTTCAAGATAGGGGTACAGGTCAACGAGTATGCCGTTGGCGGCGTAGCGGTTATAAGGGAAGTCCGGGTTAATGTCAAGAATATCCGGCATATTTCCGGCGGCTATCTCGGTGGCAAGCTTTGTGTAGCCCAAGGAGTAATCTTCATCGGTGTTGTATTCCGAATAGTCCTTTATATCAATGCGCACGTCCTTGTGGGCGCGGTTGAAGTCGATAACGGCGTTCATCAGAACATCGTCCGGATATACCGAGGCAAGGGTCAGGTGCTTTTTCTCGTTTGTCGGGTCATAGGGAACCTTTTTCACCTCGACAAGCTCATTTACCTGCGCGTTGTCCTCGTCGGCGCTGTAATCCATGAAAATGGCTCTGACGGTGCCGTCGCCGCTTACCGAGATAACGTTCATATAGTTTGCGATAAGATCGCAGTCGATCCATGCAAAGAGCTTTGTGTACTGCTGCGTTTCAAAGTCGTATCCGAAAAGAGAAGTGCCGCTGCTGAAATAAAAATCGTAATCCCCGCTGCCGTCTATTATGCTGTTGGCGTCTTTCGACATCGGGTATGCCGTCTCGCTCAGCTCTCCCTTTTCCGCATCCACGGTGCGCACGGTCATTTCATATGCGCTTGTGTCGTATAAAAGGACGGCGGCTTTACCGTCAGCAGTGCGGGCGAGAGAGTAGATATAGCCGTCGGGTTCTATGAAATACGCTCTTTCCCCGTCGTCATCGAAGGCGGCAAGCCCGCGGTAAAGCGCGGTAAGCAGATTGCCCTTGTCGTCGAGCGTGCAGGAATAAAAGCTGGCGTCGTCTTCGTTCACATCCAGCTTTGCGCGGCTTATCTCGCTGCCGTCGGGGTTGAGGATGCGAAGCCACCATTCGCTGTTTGAACCGAAATGCTCATAATATTCCTCACTGCCGTACTTTACCTCGCTGTCGGCATCGCACCATGAGGCGTAGCTCTTCTCGACAAGCACAAGATTGCCGTCGGGGCGGAGCTGCAAGGTTTCAATACTGCAGCTTTCGCGGTAGTCGCGCATTTCCTCCATGCCGGTTTCAACGCTCAGTGGGGAATAGGCGGTCAGCTCTGTTACGGTGCCGTCGTTCATCACAAAGCTGAGACAGGGAATAAGCGTGTCAAACTGCCCCTCCGTTTCGGCAACCGCGCCCTCGGGGGCTTCCCCTCCGACGTACCTGCCGCCAATGGCGTAATAGCCGTTTTCGGTGATTATAACAGGCTGTGCGGCAATGGCGTTTTCCTTTGTGCTTTCGGTTTCGCAAAGCGTTTCGGAAGCATATGTAAATTCCGGAGCGGGAGCGGCGGTTTCCGCCGCCTTATCTCCCGTGCCGCCGCAGGCGGCGAAGGATGCAGCCATAGCGGCGATTAGTATAAGCGATAAAATCCTTGTAATTTTTGTTTTCATAATGACCTCCCTGTCGGGCGTGCTGAATGTGTTAGTGTACTAATTTGATTAGTGCGGCAGAGTATACACCAATAAACTATACGTGTCAAGGGAAAATTTGTTACCTGTAAAAAATAAACGAAAAGGTACAGCGGCAAAATTTGCATTTTGCCGCTGTACCAGCGTGTCAAAGAGGCAAGCTCCTTTGACAAAAGGGCTGCACTGCGCTCTGCGCCTCGTTTGGTTGCCGCAGCCCGTTATTTATAAGTGTTGATTTTGAAGAAGCCGTCAGCAGCAGAAGAACCTTGTGCCGCATATGGGACCGAGACAGAAGTTGAGCGCACACATTGCCAGACACAGCTTGTCGGAGCTGAGAGTGGTCGTGACGCCGTTCGAGAAATTGTCATAATACTCGCCGCCGCTCTGGAGCTGTGCCAGAAGCCGGCGGTAATCCTCGTTGCCGGGGTCGATCTCTACCGCACGCTTTGCCGACTCCATCGCGGCGATGCGGTTGCCCATATACATATTTGCACCCGCGTTGAGATAGTACCATTTGCCGTCTCTTTCCGTGACCGGAACACCGGACAGTGCGTTGAGAGCCTCGCGGTACATCCGGTTTCTTATATAGCTTTTGGCCGCCACGTATTCGCTGCGTTCGCTCTGCCCCGCGCCTCTCCCGGCGCGGCTGTTGAAATCGGTGTACCACTGACTGTATCCGTAGCTCTGACCGGCATAGCCGTTTCCGCCGTAGCCGGAATATGAAGACTGCTGTGCGGAACCGTTTTTTATTGCGTCATATGCGGCGTTGATCTCGTTCATTTTCTCGGCGGCACTCGGGTCGTTCGGATTAAGATCCGGGTGATACTTTTTTGCAAGATCTCTGTATGCTTTTTTTATCTCATCATCCGAGGCGGTGCGCGGCACGCCCAAAACCTCGTAGGGATCTTTATACATCCGATTTACCTTTCTTTTCCCCGTACTTGGCCTCAAACTGCTGCCAGAGCCCGAAGCAGAGAATATTTTTCAGAATGGCAGCGTCCTGCACCAGAGGAAGCTTGTCAAAATAGTACACACATTCGGAAAGCAACATTTTCAGTATATCACGAAAATACTGCCCGTTGTCAAGTCCGTAGTTTCTGCGGAACGGATTATATCTGCCATGCACCGCGTCGGAGTCAAGGTCGATCACAGCGTCCATCACATAGATAAACCGGCCGAGCGCCCTGCCCATTGCGCGCAATGCGCCGCTCCACCGATCCTCGCGGTATATCAGGGCTTCGGCCATAAAATCACCGAAAGCGTCCGCCGCGGCGTCTGCGTCCTCGACTTTGCTTTTTTCAAGCTCCCATATACGGTTCATGGCGCTTTTCATCGCTTCATACTGCCGGGGATAAAGCGCCTGACACTTTTCGCCTGCCTTTTTAAGAAGCTTGCCCTCCGCCAGCGCGGCAAGACTTCCCTCGTCCGACCAATTGTCAAGGCATTTGAGATACGCCAGCGATACGTTGAGATCGGCGGCGTAGTCGGTTATTTCATTCTTTACCCAAAGATGCGGCTCTTTGGGGTGGCGTATGCACTTTTCCGTGCCGGATTCCTCCTCCGGCTCATAGAGCGAGCCGAGCAGAAGAATAAGAAACGTGAGGTCATAGTTGAGCGTCAGCCCTGCCGCAAGACCGTGACGGGCGCGCAGCGTCCTGCACAGTCCGCAGTAGACCGCCTTGTACCGCTGCGCCTGATGCGGCTCAAGATGCGTAACGTCCGCTACAAGATAGCCGAACATATCAGGACTTGCCGACGAACGACGTGCCGCACTTGCGGCAGACTATTTTTATCTTTCCTCTGCCTCTGGGGACACGCAGAGTCGCCCGGCATGACGGACAGGTGAAAAATTTATATTCCTTGCGCTGCACCCAACGCTCCCTGACCACGTTGAGCCGCGCCGTGACTTTATATTTCAGGCGCAGATACTTCCCGTTTTCCTCCTGCCGCTTGTATATGTTCTTGGACAGCATACGGTAGTAGATAAAAACAAGCAGAGCAACCGCCAGCGGCGTAAACAGCCCGCCGAGGGTTTTTGAGAAAATACTTGCCAGAAGCAGCAAAATGACGTCAAGGATCAGCAGCGCCCTTCCGAGCTGATCGTTGCCGTAGCGTCCGGCCATAAATTTTGCAATACGCTCTTTCATGAACTCACCTTTGCACTATTGATTTACTGAAATATTTTATCACAGAAAAGTGACAATATATCAAGAAATTGTAAACATATTTCGTTTGCCAAGATAAGCTTTCCCGTGCTACAATACTGCAAACACGACTCAAAGGATGAAATTGAAAAATGCTGCTTTCCGCGGAACATATATCAATAAATTTTGGAATGAGACAGCTTGTCGATGACGTGAGCTTTTATCTCAGCGAGGGCGACAGGGTAGGAATAATCGGCGTCAACGGCACCGGAAAATCCACCCTGCTCAGAGTGCTGTCCGGTCAGCTTGAGCCGGACGGCGGCAGTGTAAGGCGGAACCCCAACGTCACATTGAGCTTTCTTGCCCAGAACCCCGTGATGGACGATAATGCAACGGTTCTTGAGCAGGTATTCCTCCACGCCTCGGAGGAATACCGTCAGGTCAACGAGTATGAGGCGAAAACCATGCTTACGAAGCTTGGCATGACGGATCTTGACCAGAAGGTCGGGACGCTTTCCGGCGGACAGAGGAAGCGCACGGCGCTTGCCGCGGCGCTCATGCAGCCTGCCGATATCCTTGTTCTTGACGAGCCGACAAACCACCTCGACGCGGAAATGACCCAATGGCTTGAGGAGCGTCTGCGCAGATTCAGAGGCGGACTTATCATGGTCACGCATGACCGCTATTTCCTTGAGCGCGTGGCCAACCATATCACGGAGCTGAGCCGCGGGAAGCTGTACCACTACGAAGCGAACTATTCAAAATATCTTGAGCTTAAAGCCATGCGCGAGGAGATGGCGGAGGCAAGCGAGAGAAAGCGCCAGAGCATCCTGCGCGTTGAGCGGGAATGGATAATGCGCGGGTGCAGGGCGCGTTCTACGAAATCCAAGGAGCGCATACAGCGTTATGAAGAGCTTTTGGACAAAAGCGCGCCGGAATATGACAGCAAGGTGCAGCTTGCCGCCGCTTCCTCAAGGCTCGGCAGAAAGCTTATAGAGCTTGACAACGTCACAAAATCATACGGCGGCAGAACCGTGATCGGCGGCTTTTCCTATAAGCTCGGCCGCGACGACAGGATCGGCATAGTCGGCAGCAACGGCGCGGGCAAATCAACGCTGCTGCATCTTTTCGGCGGCGAGATCGCGCCGGACAGCGGCACAGTGGATATCGGCAGCACTGTGAGGATAGGACACTTTTCCCAGGAGGGAAGGGAGCTTGACATGGATCAGCGCGTTTACGATTTCATCCATGAGATCGCCGCAGAGATAAAGACCTCGGAGGGAACGTTTTCCGCCGCGCAGATGATGGAGCGCTTCCTTTTTCCTGCCGCGCTTCAATCCCAGCCGATAGGCAGGCTCTCGGGCGGTGAGCGGCGAAGGCTTTATCTCCTTGGCATACTGATGTCCGCGCCTAATGTTCTGCTGCTTGACGAGCCTACGAACGACCTTGACGTTATGACGCTGTCCATTCTTGAAGACTATCTCGACACCTTCCCGGGACCTGTGATAGCCGTATCCCATGACCGGTTCCTGCTGGATAAGCTGGCGGAGCAGATATTTGAGGTGAGGGACGGCGAGGTGCTGCGCTGCACCGGCAATTGGTCGGATTGGCAGGCAAAGCGGCGCGAGGAAGCGGCGCCGAAAGCGGAAAAGGTCAAAAAAGAGCCGCCGCGTCCGAAGGAGAAAAAGCTGAAATTTTCTTTCTCGGAGCAGCGGGAATTTGACACGATCGACGCTGATATCGCCGCGCTTGAGCAGCAGCTTGCAGCCGTTGAGGCGGAGCAGGAGAAATATTGCAGCGACTACGTAAAATTAAGCGAGCTTCAGCAGCGGCACGACGAGCTGAACGGGCAGCTTGAATACAAAATGGAACGCTGGATGTATCTCAACGAGCTGAAAGAAAAAATCGAAAACGGCTGAAACGCTGAAGCTGACAGAGCACCGCATTGCGCGGTGCTCTGTTATCTGACTTTAATACATAGTTTTTTGACAGTCTGAGTCTGAGAATTTTTATATTTTTATGTCTTTGCCTTTTCACCGGACTGGGACTTTGCATCCTGTTTTTTGACCGCAGCGGGAGCTTTCGCTTCCGGCTCTTCCTCAGGGGCTTTTTTCACAAGCTCAAGGGTTATCGGGTCTATGTGGTCAAGGTTCGCGTACTCCTTTTCATCAGTCGGCAGTCCGCTCCTCCTGAGCTTCTTTTCTATGCGGGAATTGATAGCCGCATGTATGACGACAAACACGGGAACGCCGAGGAGCATTCCCCAGAAGCCGAACAGCCCCGCGCCGAGGATTATCGAGAACATTACCCAGAAGCCGCTGATACCGGTGGTGCTGCCGAGGATCTTCGGACCGATAAAGTTGCCGTCTATCTGCTGGAGTATTATTATGAATATGACGAACACAAGGCATTTGAACGGATCGACGAACAGAATGACAAGCGCGCTCGGCACTGCTCCGATGAACGGACCGAAGAACGGAATGACGTTCGTCACGCCGACAATAACGCTGACCAGCAGCGCATAGGGCATTTTCGCTATCGCGCAGAAGACGTAGCATATAAGCCCGATGATGGCGGAGTCAAGGAGCTTGCCGTTGATAAAGCCGATGAACGTCTTGTCGGTAAATGCAAGCGCACTGCGTATTTTCTGCGCGGTGTCAATGGAGAAGACGCTGTAAAATACCCTGCGCATACCGACGGTGAAGCCTTCTATATCACCGAGAATATAGACGGAGACAATAATGCCGATTATGAGATTGTATACGGTCTTGACGGCGTAGTACACGCCGGAGGTGACGTTCGTCACAATGCTGCCCAACTCAGGCAGGAGCGTGGAGCGAAGCCACTCCATAAGGTTGCCGCTCAATTTGCTCAGCGTACTGATGGCGTAGCTTTCGATCTCAGGATAATCCGTGAGTGTGGCTTCGACCCAGCGGCTGATGGCTACGTAATAGGAATCGCTGTTCTTGACGATTTTTTCTATGCTGTCGTACAGCTGAGGCATAATGAGGTAGAACAACGCGGCGATGACGACCAGAAGCACTATCTCCGACAGGAAAACGGACAGCCCCCTTGCAAGCTTGCGCCCGCCGTTCTTGCTCTTTTTGGCGATTTTCTGCGTGATAGGCAGGAACATGTGCTTTTCCATTCGCTTCATCAGCGGGCAGAGCAGATAGGTTATTATAAGACCCCAGACAAACGGACTGAGTATTTTGAAAACCGTGGTGAGCCATTGACCAAGAATGGTGATATAGTTGAGCGCCATATAAAAAATTATGGCGGCGGCGATCACGCAAAAGGCGGTAATGCCCCAATACAGATATTTCTTATCCCACTTGATAAATTTTTTCATTTCTCTCTCCGGATATAATTATTCTGTTTACATTTTACTATCATGGCAATTAAGCGTCAACAGGCAAATGTTAATTTTTCGTAAGAAAATTGAAAGAACAAGACGGATGGCATAATTATGTTATGTCAACACGTGCGGGAAGCTTATTAAAAAAATATTCATATTACGGATGTTGAAAACCCTGTTGAAAATGTTGAAAAGCCGGAAAAATTAAAAGCGGTATATTCAGAATATGTCGAATATTCATTTTGAAAAGTCAAAGACAGTCGAAAAATGTAAACCAATTCATATTGTAACTTTTGTGTGCATAAATTGGCATATCTGTATGCGGCGGAAGTGAGGTTTGCAATGATGAGACGTTTGTTATGCTTTTTATGTGTCGCGGCAATGCTTGCCGGTTTCACTCCGGCATGCGCAAGGGCGGAAAACACGGCGGCGGTCCCGTCCGTTTCCGCGCCGTCTGCGGTGCTTATGGAAAAAACGACGGGAACCGTGATATACGAAAAAAATCCCAAGGAGCATCTTTTTCCGGCAAGTATCACCAAGATAATGACGATGCTGCTGATCGTTGAGGACATCGAAGCGGGCAGGCTCAGGCTGACAGACACTGTGACGGCGAGCAAACGCGCCTCAACATTCGGCGGCAGCTGCGTATACCTTGAGGAGGGGGAGCAGATGAGCGTTGACGAGATGCTCAAGTGCATTGCGGTGGTATCGGCGAACGACTGCGCGGTTGCAATGGCCGAGCATATAAGCGGCAGCGAGGAGGTTTTTGTCCGCCGGATGAATGAGCGCGCCGCGGAGCTTGACCTAAAAGACACTCACTTTACAAACTGCACCGGACTTTTTGACGACGGCAGACACTATACCTCGGCTTACGATGTCGCGCTGATGTCGCGTGAGTTAATAAGCCACGAAATGATAAAAAATTATACCACTATCTGGATGGACAGCATACGCGGCGGGGAGTTCGGTCTGAGCAATACCAATAAGCTTGCGTATTGGTATTCGGGCTGCACGGGGCTGAAAACGGGCTATACCTCCACTGCGGGCTACTGCCTTTCCGCAACGGCTGAACGTGACGGGACGGAGTATATCGCGGTGGTCATGCGCTCTCCGTCTTCCGATGCGAGAAATGCGGACGCCATGACGATGCTCGACTTTGCGTTTGATCACTGCCGCCTCTGTTCGCTGAGAAGCGGCGAGCCGCTTCCTCGTGTGCGCGTGGATATGGGGAAGGAGCAATATGTCGGGCTTGAGTACGGTGGGGAGGAGACGGCGCTTCTGGAGAAAAACTCCGGTGAGCTGAGCTTTGAGATCAACGCGGAGAGCGTTGTCGGCGCGCCGGTCAAAAAAGGGGACAGAATGGGGACGGCGACAGTGAAATGCGGCGATAAGATCGTCGCCGCGCTTCCGCTGCTTGCGGCGGACGATGTGGAGCGCATGGGCTTTAAGGAGCTGATAGGGCTTATCGGCGGCGGGGTAGTGGGCCTTTGGTGCAGATAAGAGCTGGAGTAAATAAGAAATTGTTCATTTTCCACGGTTGAAAAAAATGTAAAAGCGTATATAATATGACCAAAGCATACCAAAGCGAATTTGATTTATATATAGAGGAGACAAAAAATGATCAGAGTTGATTTATCCGGCGCGAAGAATTTTTTAGATAACGGTCCGGACTATGACGCCGCTTTCAGGGCGTTTGATACGCTCCTTTCCGGCAGCGGCGCAGGGGCGGATTTTACCGGCTGGCTTGAACTGCCGCAGCGCATCAAGGATACGGAGCTTGACCGTATTGTTGAGTGCGCCGCCAAGATCCGCGCCCGTTCAAAAGCGCTTGTCGTTATCGGCATAGGCGGCTCCTATCTCGGCGCACGCGGCGCTATCGACCTTCTGCGCCCGCTGCCCGGCAAGGACGACGTCAGGGTTTACTTTGCGGGCAACGGCGTTTCGCCCGACTATCTGTGCGGCATTATTGAGCAGATAGGCGACGCCGATTTTGACGTAAATGTCATTTCCAAATCCGGCACCACGATGGAGCCTGCCGTTTCCTTCCGCATCTTCCGTGAGCTTCTTCATAAGAAATACGGAGACAGGGCGGATGAACACATAATCATGACCACGGACGCGCACCGCGGCGCTCTCAAGGAGCAGGGCGACAAGTTCGGCTGGGAAAGCTTCATCGTTCCCGACGACGTGGGCGGCAGATTCAGCGTCCTGTCAGCGGTCGGTCTTCTGCCGATGGCCGTTGCCGGCATAGACGTTCGCAAGGTCATTGACACCGCTATTGAAGAGCTGAAAGCGCTCCGCGTAAAGGACGAAAGCAACAGCGCGATCATGTACGCCGCAGCGAGGCAGTACCTTTACAAAAAGGGATACGGCGTTGAGATCCTTGCCTGCTATGAGCCGAGCTTCCGTTTCATGGGTGAATGGTGGAAGCAGCTCTACGGCGAGAGCGAGGGCAAGGACGGTATAGGCATTTTCCCCGCAAGCGTCGAGTATACCGCGGATCTGCACTCTATGGGGCAGTATATCCAGGAGGGCGTGCGCTTTCTTATGGAGACGGTCGTCACATTTGAAAAACCGCTCTGCGGCTATGTCGTACCCTTTGACGCGGATGACGCTGACGGACTCAATTATCTTGCCGGGCGCGACCTTGCGGATATAAGCGTCACCGTTACCGAGGCCGTTCGTCAGGCGCATATCTCCGGCGGCGTTCCGAATATACAGCTTTTTGCCGACAAGCGCGATGAAGCGGGCTTTGCCTCTCTTGTTGTGTTCTTTGAGATGGCCTGCGGCATTTCCGGTTATATGAGCGGCGTTAATCCTTTCAATCAGCCCGGTGTTGAAGCCTATAAGAAAAATATGTTCCGTATGCTTGGCAAGCCGGGAGCAAAATAAGAAGGAGACAGATATGGGTGTTTTGTCAAATTACGAGCCGAAAAAGGTTCTTGAGTTTTTTGAGCTGCTCTGCTCCGTGCCGCACGGTTCGGGCAATACAAAGCAGATAAGCGACCTGTGCGTCAGATTTGCCAAGGACAGAGGACTTGAGTATTATCAGGACGCGGTAAACAATATTATTATAATAAAGGAAGCGTCCGCCGGTTATGAGAACGAGCCTGCCCTTATCCTTCAGGGACATATGGATATGGTGTGCGAGAAAGCCGAAGGCTCCGATCACGACTTCACAAAGGACGGACTAAAGCTTATCGTTGACGGAGAGTGGCTCCATGCAGACGGAACAACTCTCGGCGGGGACGACGGCATTGCGCTTGCCATGGCTATGGCGGCGATGGATGACGACACGCTTGGCCACCCGCGCCTTGAGGCGGTATTCACCGTTGACGAGGAGGTCGGCATGGAGGGCGCGTTCGCTATCGACTGCGCGCCGCTGAAGGCAACAGCCATGCTCAACCTCGACTCTGAGGAGGAGGGCGTGCTTACCGTCGGCTGCGCCGGCGGCATGAGAGCGGACTGCACCATTCCCGTCAAGCGTGAGAGCGTAAAGCTTGCCGGCGCTAAGATCACGATAAGCGGTCTTGTCGGCGGACACTCCGGCACGGAGATAGACAAGGGACGCGCCAACTCCAACATACTTATGGGACGGCTCCTCCACGCCCTTGACGCCGCCGCGCCCATCCGGCTTGCCGAGCTGTACGGCGGCAGGGCGGATAACGTAATAACCAACCGCACCGACGCCGTTATAGCCTTTGCCGCGGAGGACGCGGACAGGCTTTCCGCCGCCGCGGCGAAAATGGCGGCGAACTTCAAAAAGGAGTATAACCCCGCCGACCCAGACATCACCGTTGACTTTGAGCTCACGGAGGAAACGGAGCTTGAAGCGGTGTGCATCGCCGATACAAAGCGCGTTATATGCGCGCTCATGTGTACGCCTCAGGGGGTGCAGGAGATGAGCCAGAAGCTCAAGGGTCTTGTGCAGACTTCTCTCAACATGGGCGTTCTCAGACTTGAAAAGGATCGCATGACCGCCGGTTATTCCGTGAGGAGCGGCATCGGAACGCAGAAAGAAATGCTTGGTGAGCGTCTTGCTCTGCTGTATGAGGCGCTCGGCGGCAGCGTCAGCTTCCGCGGTGCGTATCCCGCGTGGGAGTATGCCGACAATTCTCCGCTGAGAGATAAGGTCGCGTCGATTTTTGAGGAACAGTACGGCAGGAAGCCGGAGATCGTTATGACGCACGGCGGACTTGAATGCGGGCTTTTCCAGGAGAAGATGCCGGGACTTGATACCGTTGCTCTCGGTCCCGACCTTGTGGACATCCACAGCCCGAAGGAGAGGCTCAATCTCCCGTCGCTTGAACGCACATGGAAGCTCGTCAGGGCGGTTATTGAGAAAAAGTAAGCCTATAAATCATAACCCGGCTTGTCAAAAAAGTCCTTACAGGACTTTTTTGACCGCGCTTTCCGCCGCGCATTTTGAAAAAGTTCAAAATGCTGTTACCGAAAGCCTTGATGTATCAAGGCTTTCGACGGCGGCTTATCCAATCTGAGGCGGGTCTTGTCCCCTCAAGCTCCCCTGCTGCTCTATTATCAAAACATAGTTTTTTGACAGCCGCATAACCGCCGCTTCGGCGGCTGTGCGGTTTTGTCAAAAAACTATCTGAGTTTCTTTGACAAATTGATTATTCGGTGGTTTTATGCAAAAAAGCCTGCTTTCTTCTATAAATAAATACAGACCTCAGATAATGGGCTTTGCCGCGCTCTGGATACTTGTATATCACGAATGGCAGCTCCTTTCTCCGGCGTGGAGCGCCCCTTATTATGCAGAGCGCTTTATAAAGGATATCGGCTTTATCGGCGTTGATATGTTCCTGCTGCTGTCCGGTATGGGACTTAGCTATGCTGTCCGCCGCCACCCGCTTAAAGAGTTTTACAGACGCCGCTTTTCAAGACTTGTTCTGCCGGTGCTTGCGGCGGGCGTTCTGCGCGTTCCGATCAGCCGTTGGACGCTCGGATATTTTGCAAGATGCCTGAGCGGGTATTCCTTCCTTACCGGCAATGTTACAGCTTTCATCTGGTATGTTTACGCAATTGCCATTTTTTATCTGTTTTTTCCGCTTTATTGGTACTTTTTCAGCAAAAGCGGCAACAAATATTTTTTCTTTGCCGCGGCGCTTGCCGTTTGGGCGGCAGCGGTTTTCCTGCTGAAAAACAGCTTGAGCGATACGGCATGGCTTGTCATGAACCGCGTTCCGGTCTTTCTGCTGGGTACGCTTTTCGGCTGGATGGAGCAGAGCGGGAAAGCCGCAAATGTGAAAACGCCGCCTGCCGTAATCGGCTCTTTGATTGCGCTTGTGGTAGGACTTGCGCTGGAATTTGTGTGCAGTGTGTACGGCACAAAGCTGCTCGTCCCGATGCCGACGGTTTTCCTTCCGGCGCTCATGGTTGGGGTGCCCGCTGTACTTCTCCTTGCCGCGGCGTTTGAAAGACGCGGCAGCGGCGGAAAAGTGCTTGGCTTTTTCGGCGGACTGTCTCTGGAGCTTTACTGCCTGCAAGAGGTGCTGGGAGACTATTTTATTCCTCTGCTGGGCGGACTTTTTCCGCCGCTTGCCGTGAACATCGTGTTCTTGCTTATAGTCACGGCCGCTGCATGGCTGCTGCATTGGCTAAACGAAAAGATCGTCGGATTGATATGAAAAAATGGGCTGTCTCGTAGTCGTTTTGAGACAGCCCATTTATATTGTTATATCTGTTCCAGCGCGTTTTCGATATCGCTCCAGAGATCTTCGACGTTTTCCTGCCCGATAAATATCCTGACCAGGTTTCTTGCCGCGCCAATGTCTGCGGCGGCTTCGTCGGTCATGTGTACTAAGGGCATAATGGCCAGCGACTCAAAACCGCCCCAACTGCATCCCAGACGGAAAATCTTCAGCGCGTCGCAGAACCTGCATGCGTCCTCAACGCTGCCGACGGGAATGAAGCTCATAAGCCCTGTAAAGCCTTTCATCTGCCGCTTTGCCAGTTCATACTGTGGGAAGCTCGGATGCCCCGGGTACATAAGCGCCTTCACTTTGGGATGGTTATAAAGCCTGTCTGCGATAATCATTGCGTTATGCTGGTGCAGCATAAGCCTTGCGGGCAGGGTTCTCAGCCCCCTGATGCACAGCCACGACTCGAATGGTCCGAGTATTCCGCCCAGAAGCTCGCGGTCTATTGCTCTGGCGTGCTCGCGTGCCTGCGCGTCCGCGAATATCGCCGCACCGCCGATAATGTCGCTGTGCCCGCCGACATACTTTGAAAGCGTGTGTACAACGATGTCAATGCCCATTGTGATCGGTTTCTGATTCAGGGGAGACGCCCATGAGTTGTCGATGATGGTTTTTATTCCGTGGGCTTTTGCAATTTTCGAGACTTCCGGAAGATTTTGCAGGGAAAAGACGGCGGTGGAGGGACTTTCAAGGTAAAAAAGTGTTGTGTTGTCCCTGATGGATTCCTCAAATTCCTTCGGGTCATTACCCTTGATGAACGTCGTCTCAACGTTCATTTTTTCCGAAAGATAATTCTCCATAAACTCGTGTGCGGGCATATAGACATTCTTTACCGCCACGATATGTCCGCCGGGTCTGACGCATGTGAGTATCGAAGTGGAAATTGCCGCCATGCCAGATCCAAAGCAGAGGCAGCCCGCACCGCGCTCCAAAGCAGTAAGTTTCTCTTCGAGCAGCGCCGTCGTCGGATTGGCGCAGCGCCCGTAAATATACGCGCCCGAATCTGGGCTGTAATTGATATGCTCCTCTATTCTGTCAAAGGTATGCAGGGAATTCATAAAAATCGGCGGGACAACAGCGTGTTCAGGAGCCGGTTTTTCTTCGCCGAAATGGCCGCAGATTGTTTCATCGGAATAGTTTACCATTATTTTTCTCCTTTGGTTTTTCACAGGAAAAATTAGAATACAGTGTTTTGCTTTCCTCTTGCGCTGCGGATACGTGCGGAGCGCTTTTCGAGAGGTTTAACATCAGTTGGCAAGAATACACGGTTTTGACGGGCAGGAAAAAGCCCATATCGCTTTAATGCCATTGCTGATTGATGAGTTATTATTCCTTTACCGCACCGGCGGTCAGACCTTCAACAAGATATTTCTGCATAAAGGCAAACATGATGACCGTCGGGATCATTGCAATGATGCCTCCGGCGCACATCTGACCCCATTCAACGGATATTTTGTTTACAAAGCTTGAAAGACCGACGGGGATCGTTTTTGCACCGTCCTTGGTAATGAAAAGCACCGCTGCAAGAAGCTCGTTCCATGCACCCGTGAACGCAAAAACAAAGGTTGCAACAATCCCGGGCAGCATGATCGGGATGACGACGCGGACAAGCGCACCGACCTGTGAGCAGCCGTCCACGCACGCAGCTTCCTCCAGAGAATCGGGTATCCTTGCAAAGAACGAACGCATTGTGATAAGGCAGAAGGGAATGTTCGTCCCTATATAGTAAAGCATAAGGCTCCATATGGTGTTGTTGAGCTTGAGCTTGAGAATAATAAGATAACTCGGGATAAGCAGAAGCGTCGTGGGAATCATCTGCGATATCAGGAACGCGATAAGCAGCACCCTCTTGCCGCGGAAGCGGAACCTCGCAAGCGCGTATCCGCCGCTCAGCGCGAAGAAAAGTACTGCCAGCCCTGTCACCGTTGCGATAATGACGCTGTTTTTGACATAGGTAAGAAAGTTTGTCGTGCCGAATAGATCAATATAATTCTGGAAAGACAGCACCTTAGGCCAATATGTGATTTCGGAGCCGAATATTTCAAGCCTTGATTTCAGGGAGGTTACGAGCATCCAGTAAATCGGAAGGATAACCATTATCAGATAGAAAGCGAGGACAAGGAATTTTCCCGCTTTAAGGAAAAAAGTATGTTTTTTCTTATTCATCAGAAATCACCCGCCTCTTCATAGTTTGTAACCCTGATAACGATGCTTGCATATATAGCAAGACCAATCATGAAAATCAGACCGAGTGCAGCCGTATAGCCGAAGTCAAGGGATGAGAGGGATTTTGCGTACAGATACGAACTGAGCGTATGGGTACTGTTGCCCGGACCGCCTTGTGTGATAACGTATATCATATCCGCGTTGTTGAAGACCCATATCGTGCGCAGAAGCAGGGTCATGATTATCGTTGGCTTGATAAACGGAAGCGTGATGCTGAAAAACTTGGTAAAGCTTCCGGCACCGTCTATATCCGCCGCCTCATACAGAGATGAGGGAATGGATTGCAGCGCCGCGAGAATCATGATCGCAAAGAACGGAACGCCCACCCATACCAGCGCAAGGATGACGACCATCAGAGCGAGCGAGGACGAACCCAGAAAAGAAATTTTCTGACTGATAAGGTTCAGCTTTAATAAAATATCATTGACGGCGCCGAATTCGCCGTTGAACAGCCACTTGAAAATCAGACCGACGATCATGCCGGAAAACGCCCACGGTACGAAAACAATGGACTGGTATAACTTTCTTCCTCTGAAAGGTTTTCTGAGCACCATTGCCAGACCGAAGCCGAGGAAAAATTGCAGTCCGACTGTGCATACGACAAAAATAAGCGTGTGCCACGCGATCATAGGGATGTCCTTATCCGCGAAGATCGCCGTGAAGTTTCCGAAGCCGTAAAAGCCGGTCTTGTTGGGTGTCAGAAGATTTTTTCTCTGAAATGCCAGCCATACGTTGTTGACGAGGGGATAACCCATCAGCAAAAGCATAGCCGCGATAGTGGGCGCTAAAAATTTGTAAGGCGTATAACTGATTTTATCGACTTTTTTGACACTGTTGTTTTGTGATTTCTTCACTTGTGACCTCTTTTCTCCCGGCATTAATAGCATTGCCCCATGGATAAGCATGGGGCAATTGAAATTTTGCCGGTATTATAAATTTTAAGCGAAGATCATTTGCCGACGTTCTTTACAACAACGGGCTGAGGAATGGGTACCTCGGGGTGCTCTTTCATGTATGCGCGCTGTGCATCGGTGCAGAGCTTTGCAAGGTTGCCCATAGATTCGGCAGCGGTCTGCTCGCCGGTGAGATACTTCTGCACTTCCGCGTCCATAACAGTCTCACGGATGGTTCCAAGCTCAGGATAGTAGCCCCATACGGAGGGGACGACAAAGCCGTCGTCCTCAAGGGACTCCATGAATGCGCCGACAACACCTTCACCGAAGTAAGGATCGGACAGAGCCTCTTTCATTACAGGGATAAGACCGGTGACTTTGCAGTATTTGGTATTGTTCTCGGGGTTTGATACGAATCCGATAAAGCGCCATGCGGCGTCCGCATTTTCGGAATTTGCGGAAATGCCGTAGCAGTAGGAGGGAGCGGCCTCACTGTAGAATTCACCATCGGCATTTCTGGGCAGAGGAAGGAAGCCCACCTTGCTCATATCCATGCTGGATGCAAGCAGAGGAACCGCATCGGGGTTCTGCATGAGCATCGCGCAGGTACCGCTGGAGAAGCCCTGAAGCATTTCGGAGAAGCCCCAGCTTATGGAGTCCTTGGGTGCATAGCCGTTGAGATAAACGCTGGTGTAAAGCTCAAACGCTTTCAGTGCGGGCTCAGAGTCGAACAGGCACTTGCCGGTGTCATCGAACATATAGCCCTTGTTGGCTGCAAAGAGGTTCCAGCTGATCTGGTCGAAGCCGCCGCGAGCACCGCGGTATGCAAGGCCATAGCGCCCCTTTTCAGGATCGGTCAGTTTGGCGCAGGTTTCTACAAATTCCTCAAGCGTCCAGTCGGGATTGGGGGTAACACCTGCTTCTTCAAAGTAGTCGGTGCGGTACATGATGCCGGTGTTCAGAACTGCATCGGGAATGAAGTAAACGCCGCCGTAAATATCTTCCTGATTGTTCTTCAGAAGAACGTTTTTGCAGTAATCGGTGAAGCCGTCATAATATTCATAATCGGCAAGGTAGTCGGAAAGGTTCTGTGCCCAGCCTGCGCCCACAAATTCCGATATCCATGTGTAGTGAACCTGAATAACGTCGGGCATGCTGCCGGTAGCACCGAGCATGGCAAGCTTGTTGTGAGCGTCATCCCAGGGGATCGTCTCATACTCAACGGTAATGTTCGGCTCAACCTCTTTAAAGGCTTCTATCATTTCTCTGTACATCTTTTCACGTTCAGGCGAAGGTGAAATATCGACAAAACTGATCGTCACCTTGTCGGGGTACGGCTCGTTAACTGCCGCTGCCGCCGGGATCATGGCAGCAACCATGATAACCGCAAGCAGAATTGAGAGTGTTCTTTTCATGTCATTTCCTCCATATTTTTTTTGTATATATATTACACACTAAAAAACCAAGTGTATAACTATATTTTACTGAAAATGCTTAAGCTGCTTAACAATGCGACATGATTATACAGCATTTTAAAATGTCATGCAAGCCCCAAATAGAGCCTTACTTATTTTTCGTAAAATAGCAACAAAAAGGCCTTGACGAATTATGTATTTTCAACAAAATTTCTTATCGCATTCATATCTGCTTTTGCCAGTTTTACGTCGTTTGCATAGGAATAATTAAGAACTCTTTGAATGTCTATAGCAGCCATCAGTTCTTCATTACTGTATGATTCCAATAATTTATAGGTAGCCTGTTTACATTTCTCTATTACGGCAATATGTGCAGAATATATTATATACCCTTCAGCAGTTAATTCCAGATTATACAGGCGTCCGTTGAATTCGTTTTTTGTTTGAATCACCAACTTTTTTGTGCTGAGTTTTTTTATAATTTGGGAACAAGCGCTTACGCTTTTTCCCATTGCCTCTGCAAGCTCTGTTGTGGTAATACCTGGATTTTCCCCAATTGCATCTATCATATATGCCTCAGCTTGATAGAGTACTATATGTCCGTAACGATGCGGGAGAGCATCATATTCGGTAGTAATATCAAAAGCAATATCCTGCTGATTCCACAGTTCGTTCAGTATCTCTTGCCTGTTCATTTCGGCTCATCCCCCCCTGTCAAAATTCGGCGCAGTCCATAAAGGGCATTTTTCAAATATACAAATGTTTCTATATTTTTATTATATCATTTATAACGGACTGTGTAAATGCCGTAAAACAGCTGCACAGGGAAGTCCCGGCAGTTCATCCTGCAAGCAAAAAAGTCACGGTTCTTGTTTCAGATAACCGTGACTTTTTCCATATTTAATAGCAGCTTCCGCTCAGAACTATCTGAGATTTGACTTTATGACGTTTCCGAGTCTCTTTATGCCTTCGATGATCCTGTCGTCGGGCATGCATGAGTAGTTAAGCCTCATGCAGTGGTTGTTGCCGCCGTTGGGGAAGAAGCTTGCGCCCGGAACATATGCGACTTTTTCGTCAAGAGCCTGCGAAGCCATTTCCTTGGTGTCGATATAATCAGGCAGCTCCGCCCATGTGAAAAGACCGCCGTCAGGGTCGGTGAAGCTGATGCCATCGGGGAAATATTTCTTCATGCTGTCAACCATCAGGGTGCAGCGGTGCTTGTAGGTTTCGCGGATAACATCGACGTGCGCGTCAAGATCGAACATATCGATATACTTTGCGACGACGGCGATGTTGAATGTGGACGTCTGGAGAACGGCCGCCTGCGCGATGAGATTGAACTTGTTGATATACTCGTCGTTTGCAACGATCCAGCCGAGACGGAGACCGGGGGCGAGAATTTTCGAGAAGGTGCCGAGATAGATAACAAGCCCCTTTTCGTCCATGGATTTGAGCGCGGGCTGATACTCGCCCTTGTAGCGAAGCTCGCCGTAGGGGTTGTCCTCAAGCACGGGGATCTCATACCTGCTGATTATCTCCATGAACTTCTTGCGGCGCTCAAGCGGCCATGTACGGCCGGACGGGTTCTGGAAATCGGGGATAACGTAGATCATCTTTACATTGGGGGTCGTGGCAAGAACCTTTTCGAGTTCCTCCATGATCATGCCGTTCTCATCCGTGGGGATCTCCACAAACTTGGGCTGGCTGGGGATGAACGCGTTTATGGCGCCGAGATATGACGGACTTTCCATAATTACCACGTCGCCGGGGTTGACAAACAGACGCGCAGCGAAGTCAAGACCCTGCTGGCTGCCGGCAGTCGTAAGGATATTTTTTATATCGGTGTGGATACCGTTTTTCGCAAGGAGCCTTTCGGCGATCTGCTCTCTGAGGCGCGGCGCACCCTCCGTGGTGCCATACTGCAAGGCGGCTCTGCCGTTTTCCTTCATAACCGCGTCGATCGCGGCTTCCATCTGCTCAACGGGGAACAGCTCCGGAGCGGGAAGACCGCCGGCGAAAGAGATAATTTCGGGCTTGGCTGTAAGTGCAAGCAGCTCTCTTATTTCCGACGCTTTCACCTTGGACATTCTGTCTGCGAAATTAACCATAATTTTACCTCCTATCTTTTAATAGGTTTACTTTACCACAGCAAATTCATGATGTAAATAGGAATATTTGTTAAATTAAGACTATTTTTTCACATTCATGCACGCTTTTTACGTACTTGAAAGAATGAATATAAACGGCTATAATCATAATAACAGAGACAGGCATAACTGAAACGCGGAGGAAGTGTTCCATGAGCAGCAGACTTGAAAGCGAAAAATCTCCATATCTTCTTGAACACGCGGGAAATCCGGTCGATTGGTATCCGTGGTGCGGCGAGGCGTTTGAAAAGGCAAAGGCGGAGGATAAGCCCGTTTTTCTGTCGATAGGATATTCGACCTGCCATTGGTGCCATGTTATGGCAAAAGAATCGTTTGAAAACCGCGCTGCGGCGGATATTCTTAATAAATATTTTGTTCCGGTAATTGTTGACCGCGAGGAGCGGCCGGATATTGACAGTGTTTACATGTCGGTGTGTACTATGCTCAACGGCAGCGGCGGCTGGCCGCTGACAGTGATAATGACGCCGGATCAGAAGCCGTTTTTTGCAGGCACCTATATTCCGCTTGAAAACTCAATTAACCGCATGGGGCTTAAATCTCTGCTGACGGCGGTTGCGGAAAAATGGAAAAGCGACAGAGCGGCGCTGCTGAAAAGCGCGGGGGATATAAACGGATATCTCCAAAGAGCTGCAAGTCTCGACGGGACCGCGCCGGACGGGGAATTTCTGAAAAAAGCGGCGGAGCAGCTCAGGTCATCGTATGACAGCGAGTACGGCGGCTTCGGCAGCTCTCCCAAATTCCCGGCAGCGCAGAATCTTGTCTTTCTTATGCGCTATGCCGCGCTGTCCGGCGGAAAGGAGTACCGCGCCATAGCGGACGCAACGCTCAAAACCATGTATCGCGGCGGAATATACGACCATTTCGGCGGCGGCTTCTTCCGGTATTCGACGGACAGGGAATGGCTTGTGCCGCACTTTGAAAAGACGCTGTACGATAATGCGCTGCTTGCCTATACCTATACCGAGGCGTGGCAGAGCGGGCGTCTGCCGCTCTACCGCACGGTTGCCGAAAACACGCTCGATATGTGTATGCGCGATCTGCTTTCCGACGGCGGCGGGTACTTCTGCGGTCTTGACGCGGACAGCGGGGGAGTTGAGGGCGCGTATTATCTCTTTACTCCCGATGAGGCCGAAAAGGCTCTCGGCGCGGAGGGAAAGCACTTCTGCGAGTGCTATGATATAAACGCGGATGGTAATTTCCGGGGAAAATGCATTCCCAATCTCCTGATAAACACCCGCTGGCAGCTTCTGCCGGAGGGCTATGATGAGCTGTGCGAGAAGATGCGCATATACAGAAGCGCACGTATGCCGCTGAAAACGGATACGAAACGGCTTGCGTCGTGGAACGGGCTTATGCTTATGGCGCTGTCCAAGGCCGCTGCGGTTTTTGAGGATGCGCGGTATCTGTATGCCGCGGAAAGCCTTGCAAAATTCATGGCGGAACGTTTTTTTGAAAAAGGAAAGCTCAAGGCGTGTCTGAGCGGAGATGAGCTTAAATTCGACGCACGGCTTGACGATCATGTTTTTTATGCCCTCGGGCTTCTGGAGCTTTTCGGCGCCGCTCACAAGGCGGAGTATCTTTGCAAGGCGGCTGAGCTTGCAGGGGAGGTTATGGAGCATTTTGCTTCTGACGAAGGCTTTTTCTATATGAGTGCGGACGGCGGCGAAAAGCTCATAACCCGCCCGAAGGAGATTTTTGACGGGGCAATGCCATCCGGAAACAGCGGCGCGGCGGTGATGTTCGATCTGCTGTTCAGATACACCGGCAATGTGAGCTTCCGCACGGCGAGAGACGGAATATTGCGGTATATAAGCGGCGTTTCCGGAAAGTATTTCGCGGCAGCCACGTTTGCGCTGTGCGCGGCGCTCTCGGAAGCGTACTCTGCGAAAGAGGTGCTGTTCGTCCTGCCTGATGAAAATATTCCCGAAGCCTTCAAAGCCGTGACCGCGGGCTATGCGCCGGAGCTTACCGTGACGGTAAAAACCCCGTCGCAGGCGGCAAAGCTCGCCGAGGCTGCGCCTTTTACAAGGGATGCGGAAAGCAAAGACGGCAAGCCCACGCTCTATGTGTGTCAGGGCGGAACGTGCGGCGCACCGGTCACAATATGATATTATTGATATTATAAAGCTGAATCCCGCGGCAGAAGCCGCGGGATTCAGCTTCCGCTTGTCAAAAAAGCCTCGCAGAGTTTTTTGCCCGCAGGCAAAAAATAGTTTTGATTGTTTTCTCCGGCGGCATGTACGTCGGAGAAAACACTTTACACGGAGCGAGTGTCGAATTGTTCGCCTGAGGCGAACAACCGAGGCACAAAGCGCAGTGCAGCCTTTTTGTCAAAGAACCTAATTGAGGTTCTTTGACAGTCTCAAATCCCGCGGCAGAAGCCGCGGGATTTGCAATTAGCCAGGGAAGCTTACTTATCGGTGAAGCTCTTGATTACCTCCCTCACGCGCCCCGCCATATAGAGCGAACCGCAGGCGACGACTGGGAGAGCGTAGGAAAGCGCCGTGTCAACTCCCTCTGCGATCGACCGGCAGCTTACCGCGTCCTCACCGAGAGAGTGAAGATATCCGGCCAGTGCATCGGCAGAAAGGGCGCGCGGGCTGTCCGGTGTTACGCATACGAAGCTTTTCGCATATGGGCGCAGAAAGGAGATTATTTTGTCATATTCCTTGTCGGCAAGCACGCCGATGAGGAATATGTTTTTCTTTCCGGGGAGATATTTTTCCAGCGCGGCCGCCAGCGCCTCGGCGCATTGGGGGTTGTGCGCCCCGTCGATTATAAACGGAGGCGTTTTACGCACAAGCTCAAATCTGACCGGCCATTTCACTTCGGCAAGACCGTCGCGGATGTCCTTTTCGGTGATTTTCCAACCGCGTTTTTGCAGGATTTCGATCGTTTCCAGTACGACCGCCGCGTTTTTGAGCTGATGTGCACCCAACAGCGGCAGAAACAGATTTTCGTGGTTTCTGAATGAGAAGGTCTGCCCGTCAAGGCTGTCGGATATGGGGTGCAGAGCCTCAAATCCGGCTTTTACCAGAGAGGCGTGCTTCTCGGCAGCGGCTTTTTCAAATACCGCTTCCACTTCGCCGCAGGCGCGGTAGCATACGGCGGGGCAGCCCTCTTTTATTATGCCCGCCTTGTTCCGTGCGATCTCCGCAAGCGTATTGCCGAGGTATTCGGTGTGTTCAAGACCTATCGTTGTGATGACCGCACATTCGGGCGCTTCTATCACATTCGTTGCGTCGCTTATTCCGCCCATGCCGACCTCAAGCACAACTATGTCGCAGCCATGCCGCAGAAAGTACAGCATAGCTATTGCAGTCACTATCTCGAATTGACTTGGGTGGTCGCTCATTCCCTCTGCAAGCGGCTTTACCGCCGCCGTTATCTCCGCAAGCTCCTCATCCGGAATATCCTCGCCGTTCACCTGCATACGCTCGTTGAAGCGGCATATGTAGGGGGAGGTATAAAGCCCCGTGCGGTATCCCGCGCAGCGCAGCACGGATGCAAGCATTGCGCAGGTGGAGCCTTTGCCGTTTGTCCCCGCCACGTGGACGAATTTAAGCTTTTTCTGCGGATCGCCAAGCAGCCTGAGCAGCTCTCTTGTGCGCTCAAGCCCGAGCCGCGTCCGGCTCCATGAATAGCTTTCTATGTAATTTACAGCTTCTTTTGCATTCATTGCTTCAATGTGTTCCCGTATTCATTCATGACTGTGAAAAGCCGGCAGGGCGCATGATCCATGCGCCGCCGTCACTTTTTCCGCCTCTGATTATACAGCAGCGATATGCAAAATGTAAAGTAAAGACTGCGCCGGAGGGGTTATGTCAGAGTGAGGAGCTTCATAGAGTGAGGAGTTAGGAATGAGGAGTGAGGAGTTGCGGTGTCGGCAAAGCCGACGATCAAATTCATGGCT
>UROG01000012.1 GCA_900549485.1 uncultured Eubacteriales bacterium | reverse complement strand
CAAGGCTTTCGGTAACAGCATTTTGAACTCTTTCAAAATGCTCGGCGGAAAGCGCTGTCAAAAAAGTCCTGTAAGGACTTTTTTGACAAGCTGACAACCCCCTGCACCGGCAAAACGGTGCAGGGGGGTTGTCAGCTTGTCAAAGAGCCTCAATGATGTTCTTTGATAAATCGGATGCTTATCAGAGCCAGCCGGGGGTGTTGGAAGTGGGAACGACCAGCACCTGCCCCACCTTGATAACGTCAGGATTTGCAATGTTGTTGAGCTGCTGGAGCGTCTTGATATCGGTTCTGAAACGCTTCGCTATGCCGGAAAGAGTGTCGCCGTAGACGACGGTATAGGCAAAGTACCCGCCTGCCGCGCCGCCCGATACCTCGTTGAGTTCTTTTTCGTTTACTTCCGCCATAATAGTTATCTCCTTTTTTCAATTGCAAAACTGTCGGTTTTGTTTTGCCTTTGTCCTTATATACGCTGCCGCTTGTTCTTTGTTACAGCCGTCCGTAAATCATTCAAAGTCCAGCACGCGTTCCATACGCACAAGCGTGAGGCGGTTGCGTATAGCGGCGGAGATATGCAGCATCTCGTCGCCGAGAGCCGGGTCTATGCCGATATGCTCCGGCAGATACTTGCAGCCACAGCTCTTGTAAAGCTCCTCCATCTCTTCCACGGGCGGGATCGTCGCAATGATATCCTTTATCTCGTCCCAATGGTCAACGATATTCTGCGGGTCAAACGTGCCGAGAACATCGTTCTCGTTTTCCTTCATGATGCCGTCAAAGAGCCTGTCGCCGAACTTTTCCCTTACCCACTCGGCGGTAAGCGGCTCAAATTTCTTTGCTTTGGGCGTAAGCCCGGCAAGGCGGTGATACTCCTTGACGCAGGCAAAGGTGCCGACGCCGACACACTCGCCGTGTATACCCTCGGCATTTTCAAAGCGCGGCGGGTGCATCTCCACAAGATGCGCCATCAGATGCTCCGCGCCTGAAGCGGCGCGTGAGTGGTTGAGCAGCTGCATGGTAAGACCGCTCTCCATCTGCGCCATGGTCATTGCTTCATGGTCAGCCTCGCCGGTTGCGGCATACTTATCCGCCGCGTCGCGCATGAGCTTGAGCGCGTGTTCTGCAAGCTCCGCCACCATGGGGCAGTAATATTCGTTTGCGACGAGCTTTGAAATTCTCCAGTCGGCAAGGGAAATGTATTTTGCCAGAATATCGTTTATTCCGCTGGCGATAAGGCGCTTCGGCGCACCCTTGATAATATCGAGGTCCGCCACAACGAGAACGGGAGCGCACATCGGCGTGGACTTCTTCTGCCCGTTGAGAATGGCAGAGCATATGTTCGCGGTAAAGCCGTCGGAGGAGGCGAGTGTGGGAATGGCGACAAAGGGTATACCCAGCTTGTATGCGGGATATCTGCCGAAATCCATTATAGTACCCGCACCGAAAGCGACTATAACGTCGGGGTGGTCAAGCTTCGTCATCATCTCCTCAATGAGCGTATCCTCCGCCCTCAGCCCCTGCGCCTCAAGCACTATCTCCTGATCTGCCTTGACGTGCTTGCCCTCGGTGAGCTTGTATATGACGGTATCATATACGACCGCACGCTTTCCGGTCAGCCCCAGCTCCTGCATATACTCCTCAAACCGGTCAAGCGCGCCGTAATCCACAACTACCTTGCGCGTTTCAAGAGTATGCTCTCTGCCGCAGACACACTTGCCTACATACTTTTCGCAATCCATTATCATTTCAATTTACCTCTTTTCAGATAAAATTATTACAATTTTCACAAATTACCCGTCAGCCTGAGGAGCGTCTGTTCAAAGCCGTAGCGCACTGCAAGCTCCTTCGCCCGCTCTATCCTGCCGCTTCCTGTTTTCCCGTTTCTGACGGCGCGCAGCATGATATTTTTCGGAGAATGTTCAAAGTCGATAAACTCTATCAGATCTACCTTATATTCCATATCCTCAAGCACATCGGCACGTATGGAATCCGTCAGCAGGGAACACATACGTTCCTTTATTATCCCGTGTTCCAGAAATATGTCCAGCTCCCCGCCCTTTTTTATGCTCAGATTGACCTCATGCTGGCAGCATGGCACAGAAAAAATATAATCCGCCCTCTTGCTCAAGGCGCAGAACAGCGCGTAGTCCGTCGCCGTGTCGCAGGCATGAAGCGTGACTATCATGTCGATATGCTTATCGTAAAGCGCATCGCGTGACACATCCGCCCGGACGAAATGCAGTCCGGAGTATCCGTATTTTTCGGCAATGGCGCCGCATTTTTCAACCACATCCTCCTTGATGTCGTAGCCTATGATCTCCGCCTCGACGCCGCGCTTCACCGTAAGATAATAGTACAGGATGAACGTCAGATACGATTTGCCGCATCCGAAATCAAGAATGGTGAATTTTTCACGCCCGTCCTTCGATATTGCCTGATCAACAAGTTCAATAAAGCGGTTTATCTGCTTATATTTGTCGTATTTTGCCTTTACAATATGAAAATCCGCACTGAAAACGCCCAGATCGACAAGCGCCGGGATATTCTCGCCCTCGGCGAGAATGTAGCTTTTCTCCCGGTTATGGCTCAATGTGTCGGCTGGTCTCGGAACGGCGGGAGCGACGCTGCGTTTATAGCTGCCGTTTACCTTGAGCGAATACTGCGCTGCCGACCCGGATGCGACAATGAGCACCTGCCGGTAGCGCCCGTCAAGCTCGTCCCGAAAGAGCTTCAGAAGCGCGTCGGCAGTGAGATTTTCATGGAAAACCTTTGTTCCGTGGAAGCGTTCCGCCTGAAATATGCGTCCGCTTTTCGAGGCGATCGGGCGGATCGTGACCTTTGAGTCAAAAATAGGCTTCACCGGCTGGCTCAGCACCGCCTTTTCAAGCATCGGAAGCGCCGCTTCAAAATCAGCCAGAAGTCTTGACGCCTTTTCTTCCATATCAGCCTCCGAACAGTTTTTTAAGGTTGAGCGCGGCGGCTTTCAGCTCATTTTTGCTGTAAGAATTATTTTCATCCGCCATGACCGCCGCAACGGCCTCCTTTGCGGAAATGCCGCCGCCTATCATCGCATCGACCAGCATCGCCTCGGCGGATACCGTGTGCTCGACCTTGTTGAAAATATAATCCTCATCAATTTCGACGACCGCTGCATACTCTCCCTTGTCATAATTGCCCTTGGCAAGCAGTGCATCCCTTACCTCGGCGGGAGTGCCGCGGAAGGTCATCTCGTGCAGCTTCGTCATATCGTTGCAAAGGCACATACGGCATTTCACGCCGGTATCAATGAAGAAATCGACCATGTCCATAATGCGTTTCGGCGATTCATACAGTGCAAACGTCCTTGAGTCGCCGCGGCGCATTTTTTCGATCAGTCTCCGGCGCTCGACGTTTTCCCTCGGGAAGAAGCCGTAAAACACAAAGCTTGTAAGATCAAATCCGCACACCGAAAGCGCCGTGACCGCCGCACAGCAGCCCGGAATACCGACGACGCGGATGCCCGCCTCGATCGCCGCCTTTATAAGCTCATTCCCCGGGTCGGAGATGCACGGCGTACCGGCGTCGGTGATAACGGCGACGGATTTTCCGGAAAGCATTTCATTTATGTAGTATTTAGCCTTGCCGTATTCGTTGAATTTATGGTTTGCGGTAAGCTTATTCCTTATCTCAAGCTTATTGAGCAGCACCATTGACCGGCGCGTATCCTCGGCGGCAATGATATCCACCTCCGAGAGTATTTTCTTCCCCCGCGGCGACATATCCTGTGAATTGCCTATCGGCGTGGCGACAATATAAAGTGTTCCGACTGCGGCTGCATCCATTCAATCATGCTCCTGATTTCTTTTTATCGCAGATATTTTATAATATCGGCGTCATATTTGCAACAGCTTATTACATAAAAAAAACGGAGGCCGAAGCCTCCGTTTTAATGTTCTGTTCAGTCAGCAGGGGCGCACAGCCACTTGGCAACGTCCACAATGTTCAGATTGAACGCTTTTGCGAGAAACGACGCAAGCTCATTTATACCAAGGGTAAGCATATGTTCGTAATTGGTTTTCATATCATGTCTTCCGCTGCCGTTCTGCATACTCTGCAAAGGGCAGGCATCCTTTCTTTTTTAGTGTGTTATATCAGTTGAGTATATGATATACCACTCTGCACAAAATTGCAAGAAAAGTTAACAAAATATCAATAGCCGTGTTAAAAACGCAACAATTCATCTGTGAAAAAACCGACAATTATTTTTTGCGTGAGCGGCGTCCGACAGAGCCTGCTCCATGATCGCTCACTCCTCATGCTCCAGAGCGGCGAGGTCGGCTCTTTCATAGCGGTTATGACCTTGCCTGGACTTTTTGTATTTCCAGCATCTTATCGCGTCATCCAGAGCTTTGCCTTTGTTGTCGGCAAAGAAATCACGGATATACGTATTGTACTCAAACTGCCTGCCTATCTGCGTTTTCTGCGTTTTTGCCTCCTCCCGAAGGCGGTAATATGCCTCGACCGCGTCGGCGTATGTTTTCCCCGCGTTTTCTTTCAGCCACTTCTGGAACGCGACGTTAAAGGAAAAGCCTTTCCCGATCCTTTCTCTGAAAAAAGCCCTTTTCTTTTCCGAAAACGAAAAATCACTTTCTATCAGCAAATCGGGCGTGATCTCCGCCGCGGAAGGCTTTGCGCGGCGCAGGGTTTTCGGGGTAAGTATCTCCCCCGTATCGAGATAATGCGCGATCCTGTCCGCGATCTCAGGCTTCCCGCCGGAGGACGGTATTCCGCGCTCCCTGCAAAAAGCGGTCAGTTCCTCTTTAAGATAATAAAACGCACGAAACTCCGCACTTGTGCGCACCTCGTTCAATTCCGGTCTTTCCGCCATAGTTATACTTCTCCTCACGGCTATTTAAAATTTCCGTCCGCGGCGCTCATATGCACCGCAGACGGCTTTTATCCCGCTTTTCTCTGCTCATCTTCTCATCAGCGCGGCAAGCTTTTCCTTCCAGCCGCCGGAGATAATATCCTGCTGCTCAAAAACCGCAATATCCAGCTCGCGTGCGCGGTTGCGCATAACCGCCGTCCCCCGCTCGGAAGTGACGATCGCCGCACGCGCACCCTTTCCGCCGAAGCGGTCGCGCAGTATAGCAAGCTCGTTGAGCGCCTCCGTGCTGACCGCACAGGTCTTGCAGCTTACAAAAACGGGTATCACGCCGCGGACGGCCATAACGTCGATCTCGTTCGTAACGCTGTCGCGGTTGACATTCTTTTCCCAATCGACCACAACGCTTGTATGCACATCGTTGAAAAGGGCGCTGTCGGCAAATTTCTTATATATGTATATTTCAAGCACGCTTCCGACGTCCCTGAGCCATTTTCTCACCTGCTCGTCCCTGAAAGTAAAGCTGACTGCGGCATCGGGAACGATAACAAGATTTTTTATCATACCGATCTCTTCAAGCTCCCGCAGCGCGGCTTCCGGCGCGCTTATGCGGCGTCCCCTGTCGCCCTTTACGATGTAATCGCCCTTTGCCTCAAGCGTGACCGGCTGTTCCTTCGGAACGTGGTAAACACGCTGGATATACGAAACGATATCGCCCCATTTTCTGCGGTTTTTCATAAAAATAGAAAAAAACGGGTCTATTATGTCAAAATAATTTTCAAGAATGGCGTTATCCACCCTTCCCCGCCGCATAGATCCGCCTGCCATACGGAAAAAATCCTCCGCCTTGTACTCAATGGTACATTTCATCGCATCGGTGAAAGGTGCATTGCTGATGCTGTAAAAACTGTTGCGCTTGAGCGAGTATGTGAAAACGGGAACATCCCGCTCGGCGCAGAGCATACCGGAGGCAAACAGCTCATCGTCGGTTCCGCCGGTGATATCTATCGCGCAGTCGGGGTACATATCCGTCACGCGGCGCAGGCTCCTGAGCACTGAGCTTGCTGAATAGTGCTTTGCGGAAACAAAAACCAGCTCCGTTTCTATGCCGCGGTAGCGGAAATAATCCTTCAGCTTGCGCTGTGCGCCGCTCTCCGCAGATGCCTCGTCGCAGATAAAGACCGTGCGTTCCGGTCTGAACATATCCGTACTGAGGACGTTTTCAAGCGGTCTTTCGTCGTAAAGTTCAATAAGAGTTTTCATGTTTCCGCTCCCGTTCTTTTTAAAGCGTATTCGCAGCAGAATAAGAAATGCGCCGTTTCCTCACCCCTGCGGAACCGCCGGAAATGGTACGCAAGGACTTAATGCAGCGCCATTTGCGCACCTTCGCGCTGCGGCGCTCATGCATCAAGCTTTATGCATGAATATTTTAACACATTATGCTTTTACAAGTCAAACAGGCGTGATATAATGTCTCTAATATTATCGAGGAGGAGCAGGCTCATGACCGAAAAGCAGATCACGGAACGCGAAAAATTTCATTCCGGCACGGATCACCATGCATATAAACATATGGGCGCCCACATCAGGCGCGAAAACGGCATAAGCGGCGTGCGCTTTACACTCTGGGCGCCGAACGCCCGCTCCTGCGCCGTACTTACGGATAAGACCGACTGGACAGGTGAGCGCGGAAGAATGACCCGTTCGGAGGACGGCGTGTGGGAGCTGTTTGTACCCCGCGTCCGCCCCGGTGAGCTTTACCGTTTCCTTGTGGAGGGCTGCGACGGCGTGAAGCGCTGGAAGAGCGATCCATACGCGTTTTTCAGTGAGAAGCGTCCTGCCAACTGTTCCATCGTATGTCCGCTCAGCGGCTATAAGTGGGGGGATGCGGCATGGGACAGACGTGCGGGCGAAACCGCCGTCAAAAAGCCGATGGCGATATACGAGCTGCATCTCGGTTCATGGAAAAAGGACTATTCGCTCAATGAGGACGGATTTCTCAACTACCGCACACTTGCCGATCAGGTCGCAGATTATGTGACATATATGGGGTACACGCATGTTGAGCTTATCGGCATATGCGAATACCCGTTCGACGGGTCGTGGGGATATCAGGTAACAGGGTTTTTCTCGCCTACAAGCCGCTACGGCACTCCGAACGATTTCAGATATTTTGTGGACAGGCTGCATCAGAGCGGCATAGGCGTGATTCTGGACTGGGTTCCGGCGCATTTTCCCAAAGACAGCTTCGGCCTTGAGCATTTTGACGGCTCGGCGCTCTACGAATCGTCCGACCCGTTGATGGCAGAGTATCCCGAATGGGGGACGATGGCGTTTGACCACTCAAAGAGCGAGGTCAGGAGCTTCCTTATCTCAAGCGCTATGTATTGGCTGCGCGAGTTTCATATCGACGCACTGCGCGTGGACGCGGTGGCTTCAATGCTTCACACAAGCTTCGGGCGCTACCAGTGGCGGCCGAACAAATCGGGCGGCAGCGAAAACCTTGAAAGCATCGCATTTCTGCGCTGTCTCAACAAAACCGTGCGCAGATACGGCGCGTTCATCATAGCGGAAGACTCCTCCATTATGCAGGGGATCACGGAGCCGGTGGAAAAAGGCGGCATCGGCTTCAACTTCAAATGGAACATGGGCTGGATGAACGACACGCTGAAATACATCGGTACAGACCCCATTTACAGACATTGGGAGCATGGCAAGCTCACCCATTCCCCGGATTATGCCTTCACAGAAAACTTTATCCTCGTACTCAGCCACGACGAGGTGGTGCATCTCAAAAAGCCGATGCTCTACAAAGCGCCGTGCGGCATCGAAGAGCAGTTTGCAACGCTCAAGTCTCTGTACGCCTACCAATTCACCCATCCCGGCAAAAAGCTCATATTCATGGGACAGGATTTCGGCGATAACAGAGAGTGGGACGAGAACCGTCAGATTGGCTGGGAGCTTGCCGACAGCATGGGACACCGCGACATTATGGAGTGCCTCAGACGTCTGATCTCGGTATACAAGTCGCATCCGTGTCTCTACGCGGACTCAAAAAATCCCGCCACGTTCGAGTGGGTCAATTCATGCGACAGCGACAGGAATATTATAAGCTTCATCCGCAGAAATCCATGGAATTATGACGACGCGCTGCTTGTAATATGCTCCTTCTCGCCAATGCAGTACAACGACTACTGCGCCGGTGCGCCGGTCGAGGGCTATTATAAGCGCATATTCAGCACATACGACAGTCTGCCGGGCAGCGTCGTCGATATTCCGCCGCTCACGGCAATGCATCAGGAATGTGACGGACGCGGGTACACGCTGCGCTACGATCTGCGTCCGTTTGAGTGCATTATTCTTGAATTTCCAAAAGAGTAAAAGCATCCGTCTTTCGGCTGAATCGTAAAAAAGCAGAACTTTTCAGAAAAGGAGAACAAGTGCGGACACTGCCGCATGGAGGAGCATATGAAAGAGGAGTTAAGCCCTTGCAAGGATCTCTATTATCTGGTCACGATCGCGGACGAGGGCAGTCTGACAAAAGCCGCGGAGAAATTATATCTGTCGCAGCCGTCGCTCAGTTTCTTCTTAAAGGAATTAGAGCGTAAAATCGGCGTACAGATCTTCACCCGCGCAAAAACCGGCCTTCTCCCGACAGCGGCGGGGGAGAAGGTTTTATCAGCAGCCAGAGCCATGCTGGATGAATGGGTGCGTACCCTCGATCACGTGCACAGCATTTCCAGCACGAAGCCGTTTATATTTGCAACTCCGGCCTTTCGCGGAACCATAATTCTCCCTTCCATAATGGTCGATCTCAATACTGCGCTGCCTGAGCTGAATTTCAAATTTGAAGAAATGCTTACGCACAACATTCCTCAGGCGTTTGAAAGCGGCAGGATAAACGCGGCCTTCATGGTCAACAACAAGATGAGCGGAGACGCATACAGCAACAGAAAAATTATCGACGAAGAGATTTTTCTAGTCAGCAGTTCTGAACACGCGATGTATGCCGACGCGAAATCAGTCTCAACCGGTTTGTACATTGAGCCGGAGATGCTTTGTGATTACAACGTTATCGTTTTACAGCCGCATCATCAGCTTCAGATGCAGATCGACAGTTTTTTTAAGAAAAACAATATCACTCCTAAAAAAATCATCGAGACAAGCAACATCGTCACGTCGATCAAAATGGCAGAATCCGGAATAGGTGTCACATTTCTTCCGACGATGTTCCTGCCGCAGTGCGATTGCACGCCCGTGTCGATAGGGCGTTCCGGACTGTACTGGCCAATCTACCTGTCTTCAAGGAAAAAATCAAATGTCCGGATCGACAGAACACTGTTCACCTCGATACAAGAAACATATAAATCAATTATGCCGGAGCGCATCAGTTGCGGTATGCCGTTGTTTGATGAGGCGGAGTGCTGACAACATAATAATGCGGGTGCAGCAAGCTGCACCCGCATTATTTGCCTTATATCTAAGAAGCTTCACATTTTATGAAAACAGCGTGATTATCAGCTGTGAAGTTATCACAACCGATATGAGCGCTATCGGATAGGTCGCGGCATATGCGTTTGCCACGTTTTCCGTACCGGAAATATCTATAAGCGTTCCGAGCGCCGGTGTGGAAGTCATTCCGCCGGTTATCGAACCAAGCGCGTTGAGCAGGCTCAGCTTCATAAGCTTTGTAGCCGCTATAAAACCGACTATCATCGGGACAAGCGTGATTACAACACCGTAGAGGAAAAAGACCGGCTGGAAATACTTTACAAAATTCGCACCGCCTGAAACGCCTGCGCCTATGAGAAAAAGCACAAGGCCGAACTCGCGGAAGATGTTCAGAGTGCTCTTGGACGGCATAACAGACAGCCTTCCTATGCGCCCGAAGTGCCCCATTACAATTGCCGTCAGCAGGCAGCCGCCCGTCGTCGTCAACGAAAAGATGCCGATTTTTACCGAGCCGATGAATATGCCGATAACCGCCGCAAGCGCAAATGGCGCAATACCGAAGCTCTCAAGACGAACAAGACCGGCCTGATTATTTTCCCGGCTTTCATCTTTCCCGGATATAAGGGTGCGTTCTTTTTCCATGTCGGCTTTGCAGAGCTTGGGCATTATCTGTACAAACAAAACAACGCCGACAACACCGAAAAGATACGCTATCCCGTAGCCAACCGAGACGAGGGATTCCAGATGCTCGTTTGCGGCGGTGGCTTTCGCCGCTGAAAATGCCGGGGTCGATGTAAGTGCGCCGGACAGGATGCCGGACATCAGCGCCGCAAACTCTTCCTGCGCTATTCCGCTTGCGCCGCCGAGTATCGTAAACGCGGCGCAGGCAAGAGAGCCGGATAGGATGATTATAACGCCTAAAAGTACATATGATTTGTAATTTCTTTTGAAATTATGAAAAAAATTCGGCCCCGCAATAAAGCCGACGGACGTAACAAACAGAATCAGGCCAATATTTTCGATTATTTTCAGTGCGTTTGTCACATATGTATGCTCACTCATAACAAGCTGTTCTCCCAGCTTGTTATAGAACAGGCAGCCGTATACCAGCGCTATTACGAAAACACCGGCAGTTCCGAGGTCTATTCCTTTGATTTTTATTCTGCCAAGGGCATATCCCAGAACCGTAACTGCAAAGACAGAAAGCATCAAAAAAGAGATCGCTTTAATGGAAATTATTCCGCCAAACAGAACCATAATATTCCTTTCTCTAATACAGCCGACCGTTATGATACGGTCGGCTCAGCTTGTCAAAGAACCTCAATGGGGTTCTTTGACAAAAGGGCTGCACTGCGCTCTGTGCCTCGGTTGTTCGCCGCAGGCGAACAATTCGACACTCGCTCCGTGACAGTCTGACGTACATGCCGCCGGAGAAAACGATCAAAAACTATTTTTGCCTGCGGGCAAAAAACTCTGCGAGGCTTATTTGACAGCTTCAGCTGTTATCTATAAGTAACGCAGGTTTTCTTCCAGCGGTCGCCATTCAGCGCGGCCATATCCGCCTGATCGGCATAATAGAGAATTTTTGCTATAAGCGTTTTGGGGAAGTCCGCAGAATCCGGCGTATGCTCAAGAATGGCCTGAACCACCTCATATGGCAGATTTTCATCCATAGCGACATGCGCCGCATAAAAAGCGTGGGGGAAGGTTTTGCCGAGCAGACTTTTGCCCATGCCATTCTCGGTTTCCTCATACTCAACGAGCTTGGACGAATCCTGCAAAAGGCAGGCGGAGATCAGGTGATCCCTGTTGACGTGCACGTCAAAGAGCTTCTCGTAGGTATCCGCCATAGCAAGCGAGTTGAGCAACACGGAACGGTTGTGCAGCACGTGAGGAAAGCTGAGCTTCGGAGTGCACGGCACTTTGTTGATGTCTTCCCATTTGCATTCATCCCACAGGCGGTTCCAGACGTTGATCGTACCCTGGCGGACAGCCGGGTCGGCAATCATATTTATCTCCGGAAACACTTCAAGAATATTAAGTTCCTTTTTCATAGTCATTACTCCCGTGTGCTGTATATGTGTTCATATCCGGCAATGCGGTTTTTATACTCGTCCTTATGCGTAAGTATATGGCGCATCTCGGAGGTTATCATGCAGACGTTGTCCGCTCCCTCTGTGGTGCCGTACTTCTTAAGATACTCAAGGTAGTTGTTAACGCCGAATGCAGCCGCCTTGAGATGCTGCGCCGCATAAAGGGCAAACTTGAAGCCCATAGCTTCATACTCTGCGTTATTGAGTATGGGCGTTTTCCCGTGTTCCACGAGATTTACAAGACACGGCTTTCCGGCAAATATCTGGGGGATACGCTTCATCTGCTCCACAGTTTTTACTGCCTCAATAAATACGCCATCCGCGCCGGCTTCCAAATACGCACCCATCCTGTCAACGGCTTCATTAAAGCTTCCCGTGGCGGAAAGAGCATCCGTCCTCGCCAGAATGAACGTATCCTCGACCGCGCCGTCACGAGCCGCCTTGATCTTGCCGACCATTTCCCCGACGGGAATGACGGCATGATCCTCAAAATGCCCGCAGCGCTTGGGGTTCTGCTGGTCTTCAAGCTGAACGCCCGATATGCCTGCCTTTGAATACTCAAGCAGCGTCCTGTAAACATTGATATAGCCGCCGTAGCCGTTGTCTATATCACAGATGACCGGTGCGCTCACGGCATCGTTTATGCGCTTTGCGATCTCCAGATTTTCCGTCATGGTTATCATGTTGTAATCCGGAAGGTTGAAGTTCATATTTGACATTGCGGCGCCCGAGACGTAGATGATCTCATATCCGGCGGTTTCGACAAGGTTTGCGAAAAACGCATTGGAAACGCCGGGGAGAACGTACAGCCCGTCTTTTTCTATGAGTTCTCTGAGTAATTTCGTTTTTGACATCACTGTGCCTTCTTTCTTTTCTTTTCGATCATCGGTTTGGCTATCGTATAGACGATCAGCGCCAAGGATATCAGCAGGAATATCAGGCATACAGGAGATTTCACGAAGATTGAGAAATCCCCGCCGGATATTGTAAGCGATCTTCTGAAGTGGCTTTCCAACGTGTCGCCGAGCAGATACGCGATAAGCAGCGGCAGTAGAGGCACTCCGCCAAGCTTCATCAGATATCCGAGAACCATGAACACGAGCAGTACGCCGACGTCAAATAGTGAGCTTGAATTTGAATACACACCGACGCAGCAGGTAAACACCACTGCGGGGATGAGTATGTTCATCGGAATGTAAATGATATACTGAGCAAGCTGAATAAATATTCTGCCGACAATAAGCAGAGTAACGGTGCATACCAGAAAAGCGATGAATATACCGTAAACAACGTCTCCGGAGTCGGTCATGATGCTGGGGCCGCATATGACGCCCTGCATCAGGAGCGCACCGAGGAAGATAGCTGCGGTTCCGCTTCCGGGTATGCCGAGAGTGAGCAGGGGGACGAGCGTCGGCGCTGCTGTACCGTTTTTTGCGACCTCGGGCGCTATTACGCCCTCAAGCGAGCCGTTGCCGAATTCTTCCGGATGCTTGCTTATCTTCTTTGCAAGGCCGTAGGTAAGCGTGGAGGAGAGCGCCGCGTTGAGTCCGGGCAGAGCTCCGATGATAGTACCGATCACGGTTCCGCTCAGTATGAGGGGAACGGATGCTTTGACGTCTTGCTTTGTTATGCGGTTGTCGTTTTTGAAGTCGATCTTGCTCTTCTTCACCGCTTCCGCGTCCGCACGAACGCCGCCAAGCATCTCCGCCCCGACAAACAGGCCGATCAGTACGGGAATCAGCTGCAAACCGTTGAAAAAGTGGTAATTGTTAAAGGTAAAGCGTGCAGTACCCGTAATAGGATCGAGGCCAATGAAGCTGACGATAAGACCGAGGAATACGGCCAGCAGGCCGCGCTTCCACTTACCGTTCGCGCCGATCGTGGATATAAGGATAAGTGAGAACAGCAACAGACCCACAAATTCAGTGGAGCCGATCTTCAGCGCAAGCTTAGCTATGCCGACGACAAGCACTATGGACAGTACGCCGCTGAGCAGGTTTCCGATGCAGGAGCTGTACAGCGCGGTAAGCAGGGCTTTCCCGCTCAAGCCTTTTTTCGCCATTGGCATACCGTCAAGGACGGTTATTCCAGACTCCGGTGCACCCGGTACGCCTATAAGTATCGCAGGGATGGAACCGCCGAACGAGCCGCCGACGTAAACGCCGATGAGCAGCGCCATTGACGGCATAACGTCAAGATAAAACGTGACCGGCAGCAGAATCGAGATCGCAATGGAACCCGTAAGGCCGGGTATCGCACCGAATATAGTTCCGACGACCGTTCCGAGCAGCATGTAAAGAATATTCTGGAGGGTGATCATTTCAGAAAGACCAAGCAAAAATGTACTCATTATTATGATACCTCCTTATCAGCCTATGAACGGGAACGGTGCAAAGCGGACTTTGAGCAGCTTTCCGAACAGCACGTAGAACAGTATCGGCGCTATAACGGCGATAAGATACGGCGTTGCGCGCTTCATGTTGACGCCGCACAGCCACTCGTTTGCAAGAATGCATATCATGGACGCCAGAATAAACCCCAGAATATTATTCAGGAATATAAAGCCTGCCCATATTGCGATCATAATCAGGCCGTAGATGTTGAGCTCAACAGCGTCCGGAACCGCAGCATTTCCTGATTTTATTTTCCGCGTCTGCCCGAGCGCCGTCGCTACAAGTACCGCGCTCATGACCAGCAGTCCGTATATACCGATGTTCGGGAAAAATTTGGGGCTTTTTATTATTGATGCGTACTGCTTTACCGCCCACGGCGTTGTGTGCATATAGACAAGCAGCAGAGCGCTCAATATAAGTCCCCCTATGCCCCACGCAAGCAGGACACGATCCCTGCGGAGCTTGATGATCAACTTTTTCTGCATTGTTGTTTATCCTCTCAGCGCTTATTCGGCAAGACCAAGCTCATCAACAAGCTGTTTGTAGACAGGACCGTCCTTCTGAACCTGCGCTTCCATTTCCGCGCCGTTCATGACGCCCTGGAGGGGATCGCCAAGAGCCTCGAAAGCCTTGCGGCACTCTTCGCTGTTAACGGCTTTTTCCCACGCAGCGCGGAGTATCTCTACCACCTCGCTCGGTGTATCGGCAGGAACGACCAGGGTCTTGTAGTAGTGTGTTTCGTCATCGGCATTGCCGGTCAGATCGGATACGCAGGGTACGTCATACGGAGGATTCTCAATACCGCCCGTAAGATCCATAAGGACAGTGCAGGTGCCGTCTTCGACGAAGCCTTTCAGGCCGGAATATGTGCCGGAAGAGTACATGACATGTCCGCCCGCAAGCGCGGCAGAAGTTTCAGCAGCGCTTTCATAGGGGATAACGTTCGCTTCGATCTCCATGACCTTGAGGAAGCGGGAGAGGGAAAGACCGGATATATCGCCAAGACCGGCGCAAGCGATGGTAAGCTCGCCCGGATGCTCCTTTGCGTAGGCGACAAACTCATCCAGCGTTTTTACTGGCGCTGAGGGGCCTGCTGCAAGGAACATATTGGAGTTGCCCATTGAGCCGACAGCCACGAAATCGGTCATCGGATCATATGGATTGCCGTACATATAAGGCGCGAGAATATAGCTTGCGCAGGTGGATGCGACGAGGGAATGTCCGCCGTCGTGTCTGTTGAGAACGTCAACATGGCCGTTTATGCCGTTGCCGCCCTTGATGTTTTCAATGACGACATTGACGCCGAGCTCTTTTGCAAAAAAGGGCGCAATTGTACGTGCCGCAGTGTCAACGCCGCCGCCCGCGCCGTGGGGGACAACGATTTTCACGGTATCGGTCGGAAAGCTCACAGCGGCGGCTTCGGTCTGTGAAGACGAGTCCGCAGCGGAAGATGTTTCGGTTTTTCCGCACGCGCACATCGCAAGAGCAATTGCCGCGGTCAGAACCGCAGCGCTAATAATGTGGCACCAATTCTTTTTCATAAGTATACCTCCTGATTTTTTCTGTAACGGTGCTTATGGCGTTATTCTATAATTTTTGCCTTAAAGCTGCAAGTACTTAATATTTATTCTATATATAGAGAAAATCTATATATAGAATAAAGCATACGCCGGCGCTGCACAACGAGCGCCGGCGTATGCTTTATTTATCTTATGATATATTACTCTTCTTTCTCCGTTTCGGGCAGGGCGGCTTTATAGACGCTGACGCCGTTTGCGGTCAGCTTGTTTTCTATATCCGGCGGAATCAGCGTATCCGTCACCACCGTGCGGATGCGCCCGCCAAGCTCCAGCGGAACAACGCTTTGCTGGGAAAACTTCACGCTCTCGGTCACAATGACCACATTGTTCACATGCTCCGCCATATCCCGCACAGCCTGCACACGCAGATGATCATCGTTCGTAAAGCCAAGTGCGGCGGAATAGCCGTCCGTCCCGACAAAGAGCTTGTCCACATAAAACTGCGCAACGCACACCTTCAGTATCGGCCCGACCATTACCTGCGCGTCGTTCTGAAAATCGCCGCCAAGCAGGAGTACATGCGTCCCACTTATCTTGCGGATATACCCGGCAATAAAGGCGCTGTTCGTAATGATTTTTGCGCCCGGCTTCGTTCTGGCGATCTCCTCCGCAAGCAGTGCACAGCAGCTTCCGTTTTCGATCATCACAGTCTCGCCCGGAGAGACAAGCTTCGCCGCTTCCCGCGCAATCAGGCGTTTTTCCTCATAGTGGAAGGCAAGGCGGTTATTTATATCGTCGCTGCCGCCGAAGATCGCATAACCGTGTTCCCTGCGGAGTATTCCCCTGCGCTCCATCGCGTCAAGATCCTTGCGTATAGTGACCTGAGAAACGCCTATATATTCCGCCAGCGAAGCGACGTCAAGCTTCCCGTGCTTTGAAAGCAGCTCCAAAATCTGAGTTTCGCGCTTTTTCAACGTAGATCCTCCCGATAAAATTCAATGAAAAGTGCAATTCAGCCCCTCGTCCAGAAATGCCTGCCGGTAGTTTTCAAGCATTTCCGGGTGCAGCTGCTTCACATGCTCCATTTCATAGCCGATCCCCAACTGCGTATATTTATTCTCCCCGAATTGGTGGAAAGGAAGCAGATGCACCTCTTTTACGCCGGTTTTCCGCAGATATTCCGCCATCGCCCTTGCCGTGGGTATGCCCGTGTTGAAGCCGGGTATTACGGGTATGCGGGCAATCACAGGTATTCCGGAATCGGCAAGCCGCCCGAGATTCTGGAGTATCACATCGTTATATACTCCCGTTCCGGCAAAATGCTTCTCCCTGTCGATATGCTTGAAATCAAAGAGGAAAAGATCAATATGCTCCATAAACTTTGCAAAACGCTCCGGCGCGGCGCAGCCCGTTGTCTCCACCGCCGTATGGACGCCCGCAGCCCTTGCCGCATCCGCCAGCTCCGCGGCAAATTCCGCCTGCTGGAGCACTTCCCCGCCGGACATCGTCATGCCTCCGCCGGATTCGTCATAAAAAGGCTTGTCCTTCAGGACCTCGCGCAAGACCTCATCAACGGTATATTCTTTTCCGGAATATGCGGGGTTTTCCATCGCGTCGGCGATCGCGGCGTTCCTGTTCTGCGATTCAGGGTTGGAACACCACCGGCAGCTGAGCGGACATCCCTTGAAGAACACGGTCGTCCGTATGCCGGGACCGTCGTTGATGCTGAATTTCTGAATATTGAACAGCTTCCCCGTCATGCCTTTTCCGTCCTTCCCGATCCTTCCGATCTCACGCATTGATATACTGATTATAATGTCTGTCAATTCTCTTGTAAACAGCTTTTTTGTTCCGGGTTTTATAAGGCTGTTTTATTTGACACTCATTTTTCCGAATGGTATAATATCTTGATTTATTATGTGTAAACTGCATTGGGAGAGAGACTGATGAAACATATTCTGATAACCGGGATCAACAGCTATCTGGGCAAGAGCTTTGAAAGATATATAAAACAGTTTTCCGGATATACGACGCTCTCTATAAGTATGCGCGACGGGAGCTGGCGGGAATATGATTTGGACGGTATCGACGTCATATACCACGTTGCGGGGCTGGCTCACTCCGACAACGGCAGAATAAGCCCCGAAAAGGCGCAGCTTTACTATAAGATAAACACCGATCTCACCGTTGAGCTTGCAAAAAAAGCAAAAAAAGAGGGCGTGAAGCAGTTTATTTTCATGAGCTCCGCCATCGTATACGGGGACAGCAATCCCATAGGCAAAAAACGCGTTATAAAAAAGGACACCGTGTGTTCCCCTGCCAACTGCTACGGCGACAGCAAGCTTCAGGCGGAGATCGGGCTGAAAAAGCTTGAAAGCGATGAGTTCAAAGTCGTCATCCTGCGCCCGCCGATGATCTACGGCCGCGGGTGCAAGGGCAACTATCCGCTGCTCTCGCTTTTTGCAAAGAAGCTGCCCATATTTCCGGACATTCCGAACGAGCGTTCGATGCTGTACGTCGAAAATCTTATGGAATTTGTCCGGCTGATGATAGAAAACGAGGAGCGCGGCACATTTTTCCCGCAGAATGCGGAGTACAGCAGCACATCTAAAATGGTGCGCATAATCGCCCGCGCCAACGGCAGGGATATCCGTCTCACAAGGGCGTTCAATTGGGCGGTGAAGCTCCTCGGCTTTTTCACGCCGCTTGTTGACAAGGCCTTCGGAAATCTCAGCTACGATATGTCTATGAGCGAATACAGGGAAAACTACCGCCTTTACTCGCTTAAAGAGAGTATTGAGCGCACAGAAGGTAAAAGATGAGCGAAATAAAGCATATTCTGGTTGTCAGCCAATATTTTTACCCGGAAGCGTTCAGGATAAACGATATGTGCGCAGAATGGGTAAAGCGCGGATACAAGGTCACTGTGCTGACCGGCATACCCAATTACCCTTACGGGAAATATTTTGACGGCTACTCGCTTACAAAAAAACGCCGTGAAAAATACATGGGCATGGACATTATCCGCATCCCGCTTATCGCAAGAGGACACAGCAGCATCGGAATGGCGCTGAACTATCTCTCATTCGTTATATCCGGCTTTTTCTGGAAGACCTTTACGCCCCTCAAGGCGGACATGGTGTTTATATTTGAGGTCAGCCCCATGACGCAGGCGCTCAACGGGGTATGGTTTGCAAAGCGCAGAAAGATACCGTGCTGGCTTTACGTGCAGGATCTGTGGCCGGAGAATATCGAGATAGTCACCGGCATACACTCCCCCGCAGTACTCAGACCCATAGAGCACATGGTCAGAAGCATCTACCGCCGCTGCGACAGGATATTTGCCACCTCGCCGAGCTTTGTGGAGATGATACGGCGGCGTATTCCGGGCGACGAGGAAAAGGTCAGCTATTGGCCGCAGTACGCCGAGGAATTTTACCGTCCTGTCGAAAACGCGAAAAGCGCCCTTATCCCCGACGACGGGCGCTTCAAGGTCATATTCACCGGCAACGTCGGTCAGGCGCAGGGACTTGAAATTCTTCCCGAGGCGGCGAAGCTGCTGGAGGGTGAAAGCATCCGCTTTGTTATAGTCGGCGACGGGCGCAGCAAGGACGCGCTTATAAAGCGTATCGAGGAGCTTGGCGCGGGCGATATGTTCACGATGATAGAGCGGCAGAGCGCTGAAAAGATACCGGAGCTTTTATCCTGCTGCGACGCGGCGTTTGTCTCGTTTATGAACAACCCGCTCTTTGCCAACACCATCCCCGCAAAGCTCCAGTCCTATATGGCTTGCGGTATGCCGATACTCGCCTGTGCGACGGGTGAGACCGAACGCATTGTGCGGGAGGCCGGCTGCGGCAGATGCTGCCCGATAGGCGATGCGGCGGCGCTTGCGGATGCGGTGCGTGAGCTTGCGGGCGATCCGAAGCTCAAAGAATACGGAAGGAACTCCGAAAAATATTTCAAAGCGCATTTCGAAAAAAAAATGCTTCTTGATCAATTCGACCGTTGCATTAAAGAGGCTGAAAAGAGGTAAGTATGTTCAAGGGCAAAACTCTTATGATAACAGGCGGCACAGGCTCCTTCGGAAACGCTGTGCTGAACAGATTTGCCGGTTCCGACATAGGCGAGATACGCATTTTCTCCCGCGATGAGAAGAAGCAGGACGATATGCGTCATGAGCTTCAGGCGAAAATGCCGGAGGCGTCGGAAAAGATAAGGTTCTATATCGGCGATGTGCGCGATCTGCAATCGGTCAAGAACGCGATGCACGGCGTTGACTATATTTTTCACGCCGCCGCGCTCAAGCAGGTCCCGTCGTGTGAGTTTTTCCCGCTCGAAGCGGTCAAAACCAACGTTTTCGGCACGGATAACGTGCTTACCGCCGCAATAGACGAAGGCGTCAGAGCCGCGATCTGCCTTTCCACGGACAAGGCCGCCTATCCCATAAACGCAATGGGTACGAGCAAAGCGATGATGGAAAAGGTCGTCGTCGCCAAATCCCGCACGGTCTCCCCCGAGAGGACGAAAATCTGCTGCACACGCTACGGCAATGTGATGTGCTCCCGCGGCAGCGTTATCCCGCTGTGGATAGAGCAGATAAAAAAGGGCGAGCCTATCACGATTACGGAGCCGACGATGACGCGCTTCATCATGTCGCTTGACGAGGCGGTCGATCTTGTGCTGTTCGCCTTTGAAAACGGCGAGAGCGGCGACATTCTTGTGCAGAAGGCTCCCGCCTGCACGATCCTTACGCAGGCGCAGGCGGTATGTGAGCTTTTCGGCGGAGACAGAGAGAGGATAAAGATAATCGGCATACGCCACGGCGAAAAAATGTATGAAACGCTCCTGACAAACGAGGAGTGCGCCCACGCCGTCGATCTCGGGAGCTTCTACCGCGTCCCATGCGACAAAAGGGGGCTTAACTACGACAAATATTTTGTCACCGGCGACGTTGAGCGAAACCACATTACCGAATTCAACTCCAACAACACAAGGATACTCGATGTTGACGAGGTCAAGCATAAGCTTCTTGAGCTTAAATACATCCGCAGCCAGCTTGACGAGCTGGGAATAGGCTATTGATATGAACATTCTCATTACCGGAAGCGGCGGGTTTGTGGGGAAAAACCTCACCGAAGCGCTTAAAAATATACGCGGCGGCAAGGACAGGACGCATCCCGCGCTTGAGATCGGGGAGATTTTCGAGTGTACACGCGCAACGAGCGGCGCAGAGCTTGAAGCTTACTGCAAAGACGCCGATTTTGTCTTCAATCTTGCCGGTGTGAACAGACCTCAGAACACTTCCGAGTTTTATGAGGGCAACAGGGATTTCGGCGAAAAGCTGCTGTCTGCGCTCAGGAAAGCCGGAAACCGCTGTCCCGTCATGCTCTCCTCCTCGATACAGGCATCCCTTGCGGGCAGATATGCCGGAAGCGACTACGGCAAATCAAAGCTTGCGGGAGAGGAGCTGTTTTTTGAATATGCAGAAGAAACGGGTGCGCGGGCGCTTGTATACCGCTTCCCCAACCTTTTCGGCAAGTGGTGCCGCCCGAATTATAACAGCGCCGTCGCCACATTCTGCAATAACATTGCAAACGACTTGCCCATACAGGTGAACGATCCGTCGGCAGAGCTTGAGCTTTTGTATATTGACGACCTTGTGTCTGAAATGCTGCTCGCGCTTGAAGGCAGGGAGCGCCGATGCAACTATGACGTGCTGACCCCCGTTCCGACCGACGGTGGAAAATACTGCTACGTCCCCGTCACGCACAAAGTGACTCTCGGCAGGATAGTCGAGCTTCTTGAAAGCTTTGCCGCACAGCCGAAGACGCTTCTCATGCCGGAGATACCGAACGGCAGCTTTGAAAAAAAGCTGTATTCGACCTATCTTTCATATCTTCCGGAAAGCAAGGTATGCTTCCCGCTTAAAATGAACGCCGACGCACGCGGCAGCTTTACGGAGCTTCTGAAAACTGCCGGCTGCGGGCAGTTCAGCGTCAACATTTCCAAGCCGGGCGTTACAAAGGGACAGCACTGGCACAACAGCAAGTGGGAGTTTTTCATCGTCGTCGCGGGAAACGCGCTTATCCGGGAACGGAAGATAGGTACGGATGAGGTGTTCGAATTTCGCGTGTGCGGTGAAAAAATGGAGGCGGTGCATATGCTGCCGGGATATACTCACGACATTATAAATCTTTCCGAAACGGAAAATCTTGTAACGCTCATGTGGGCAAACGAGATCTTTGACGCAGCGCATCCCGATACATTTTTTGAGGCGGTGGAAAAATGAGCGTTAAGCTTGATTACTCCGATATTTCTTTCAAAAATAACGGCAAAATAAAGCTTCTTATAATCGTCGGCACAAGGCCGGAGATAATCCGCCTGTCGGCGGTCATCACAAAATGCCGCGAATACTTTGACTGCATCCTTGCCCATACCGGGCAGAATTATGATTACAATCTCAACGGCGTGTTTTTCAGGGATCTGCATCTTGACGTGCCGGAGGTCTATATGGACGCGGCGGGCGGCGATCTCGGCGAAACCGTGGGAAGCATCATAAACTGCTCCTACAAGCTGATGAGCGCCGTAAAGCCCGACGCGCTGCTCATTCTCGGCGACACGAACTCCTGCCTTTCCGCGATTGCAGCGAAGCGCCTGCACATCCCCATTTTTCACATGGAAGCGGGCAACCGCTGCAAGGATGAGTGTCTGCCCGAAGAGACTAACCGCAGAATAGTTGACATAATATCCGATGTGAATCTCGCCTACTCGGAACACGCAAGGCGTTATCTTATCGAGTGCGGGCTTCCCAAGGAGCGCACATATGTCACCGGTTCGCCGATGGCGGAGGTGCTGCACAAGCACCTTGCGGAGATCGAGGCGTCCGATATTCACAGCCGTCTTGGTCTTGAGAAGGGGAAATACATTCTCCTCTCCGCCCATCGTGAGGAAAATATCGACACGGAGAAAAATTTTACGTCTCTTTTCACGGCGATAAACAAGATGGCGGAGAAGTATGATATGCCGGTGCTCTATTCCTGCCATCCCAGGAGCAGAAAGCGCCTTGAAGCAAGCGGTTTCATCCTTGATCGGCGCGTTATGCGCCATGAGCCGCTCGGCTTCATTGACTACAACTGTCTTCAGATGAACGCTTTCGCCGTAGTGTCCGACAGCGGCACTCTGCCTGAGGAGAGCAGCTTTTTCACATCCGTCGGGCATCCGTTCCCCGCTGTCTGCATCCGCACAAGTACCGAGCGCCCCGAGGCGCTTGACAAGGCCTGCTTTATAATAGCGGGCATTGACGAAAAAAATCTCATGCAGGCGGTCGATACCGCGGTAAGCATGAACAAAAACGGGGATTTCGGTATTCCCGTCCCTGATTACGTTGAAGAAAACGTATCGACAAAGGTCGTAAAGCTGATCCAGTCCTACACGGGCATTGTTGACAGAACGGTGTGGAGGAAATACTGACTTAGCGCTCATTGTATCGGCTCAGCTCTCATCTCATGCCTCCCTTGAAGGGGGAGCCTTGAGTGCGCTAAAGTTATTCTACGAAGAAAGCATATAAAAAGATGAAAATACTGTTCGTAAATTCCGTATACAATTGGGGCAGCACGGGGAAGATCGTCCACGCGCTTTTTAAATCCTGCGAAGCGGACGGGGTAGACGCCGCCGTATGCTACGGAAGAACCATGACGGCAAAAAAGCCGGCAGCGGAAAAAAACGTATATAAATTCGGTATCGATCCGGAAACAAAGCTCCATGCGCTGCTCACAAGGCTCACCGGACGCACGGGCTGCTATTCTTATTTTTCTACCCGCCGTCTTCTGAAATACATGGACGATTTCAGACCCGACGTTGTGAATCTCCATGAACCCCACGCATACTTTCTTGACCTCAAGCCGTTTTTTGAATATCTCAAAAAGCACGGCATCCCGCTCGTATATACCTTTCACTGCGAATTTGCCTTTACCGGCAAGTGCGGTTTTTCCAATGAGTGCGAAAGCTGGAAAACCGGCTGCGGCAGATGTCCGCATCTGAAGGATTATCCCAAAACGCTGTTTTTTGACCGCACCGCTTCCATGTTTGCCGAAAAGAAAGAGCTTTTAAGCGGGCTGAATATGACGGTCGTGTGTCCGTCGCAGTGGCTTGCCGGCAGGACGATGAAGTCTTTTCTTTCGGACTATCCGGTTCGGGTCATTGCAAACGGGATAGACACCGGCATTTTCCGTCCGCGTGATACCGGCGATTTAAGGGAAAAGCTGAATCTGACAGATGAAAAAATCGTACTTGCCGTGGCTCCCGACTGGAGCGACCGCCGCAAGGGCGCGTCTCATGTTCTTGAGCTGGCAAAGAGAATGGACGGCGAAAACATAAAATTTATCCTTGTCGGCAAAAAGGACTGTCTTCCCGCACTGCCCGGCAATGTGCTTGCCGTAGGACGCACCGAAAACCAGACGCAGCTTGCGGAATACTACTCTCTCGCCGACTGCTTCGTCATTTGCAGCGATATGGAAAACCTGCCTACGACCTGCCTTGAAGCGGTCTGCTGCGGCACTCCTGCGGCGGGCTTTGACGTCGGCGGCACGGCGGAAACCGCCCCCGGAGAGCTTGGGCGCTTCTGCAAATACGGCGATATGGACGCGCTTGAGGAAAACGTGCGGTATTGTCTTGAGCACAAGCCGGATGCAAGTTCTTTTGAAGCGGCGCGTGAAAAATATTCCCTCGGCGAAATGTACCGGCAATATAAGAATGTTTACAGCGAAATGCTCTTGCACGGCAAAGGAGACTGACCGATGAGAATTGCGCACATAGGGCTTGCCTCGTTTTATACCGACGGCATGACATACCAGGACAATATGCTTGCCGAACAGAACGCGAGAGACGGACACGACGTTCTCTATGTTTCCAACGCGGCGAAATACGAAAACGGAAAGGTCGTGCAGACGGGATATGAGGACACGGTTTTGCCGTGCGGTGTGCGCCTTGTGCGTATGCCCTACGTGAAATGCCTGACGGCTTCCCTGTCCGCCAAGATAAGGAAAGTCCGCAGTCTTTATAAGCTTTTATGCGATTTTGCACCTGATGTCATTCTCTGCCACGGGCTTTGCTTTTACTCCTCGCTTGACGCCGTCCGTTACAGGCGGGAGCACCCAGATGTAAAGCTGTACGCCGACACGCATGCCGACTACGGCAACAGCGGCAAAAATTGGCTGTCTCTGCACATACTTCACAGGCTCTTTTACCGCTATCTTGCGCAGAGGGCGCTTCCCTATATCGAAAAGCTTTTTTACACCTCCTATGAACGGAAGGACTTTTTCATTGAAAACTACGGCTATCCGGAAAAGATCACGGAGTTTTACCCGCTCGGCGGCATGATACCGTCCGACGCGGAATACGCGGAAATGCGTTCGCGCAGGCGCTGTGAGCTGGGGCTTGACGAAAACGGGCTGCTGTTCATCCACTCCGGCAAAATGGACGCCGGAAAAAAGACCGCAGAGCTTCTTGACGCGTTTTATTCCGTGCCGGAGCTTGATGCCGCGCTGATTATCGCCGGTTCTGTTCCGGACGGCATGAGGGATACGCTTCTGCCGCGCTTTGAGCGCGACGCTCGTGTGAAATACCTCGGCTGGCTCACGTCGGACAGGCTTATTGAATACCTCTGCGCAAGCGATATGTACTTACAGCCGGGTACGGTATCGGCAACCATGGAAAATTCAATGTGCTGCCGCTGTGCGCAGATGCTTTATCCGACCGATGCATATACAAGGGCATTCCCGCAGGATATGGCGTTCTGGGTAAAGGACGCGGACGACATCCTCGCCGCTTTCAGGGCGGTTTCGGAAAATGCCGGCATTATCGGCGGCATGAGGGCAAGCGCGTATGCCTGCGCCAAAGAAATGCTGGATTATAAAAAGCTTGCGGCAAGGCTTTACAGATGATTCTAAGGAGCGCGAGGGACATGAAAAAAATAATGCTTGTGTTCGGTACAAGACCTGAGGCAATAAAAATGTGTCCGCTGGTCAACGAGCTTAAAAGGCGCGAAAGTCTTGAGGTAAAGGTCTGCGTAACCGGTCAGCACCGGCAGATGCTCGATCAGGTGCTGAATACCTTTGGCGTCGTGCCGGACTACGATCTGTCCGTGATGAAGGACAGGCAGACGCTTTTTGACATCACGGTGAACATTCTCGACGCCATAAAAATTGTTCTTGAGTGCGAAAGACCAGACGTTGTGCTTGTCCACGGCGATACCTCCACAACCTTTGTCACGGCTCTTGCCTGCTTCTATATGCAGATACCCGTGGGACACGTCGAGGCAGGGCTTCGCACATATAATATCTACTCCCCGTATCCGGAGGAATTCAACCGTCAGGCGGTCGGGATAATCGCCCGCTACAACGCGCTTGCAAGCGAAAATCTTCTGCGCGAGGGCAAAAAGGCCGGCACGATCTACGTCACCGGCAACACCGTTATAGACGCGATGCGTCATACGGTTTCGCCCGATTACCGGCACGCAGAGCTTGACTGGGTCGGACAGGACAGGCTTATTTTTATCACCGCCCACCGCAGGGAAAATCTCGGCGAACCGATGCACCGTATGTTCAGGGCGATACGGCGCGTACTCGACGAGCATCCGGACGTCAAGGCAATATATCCCATCCACATGAATCCCGCCGTGCGCAAGGCCGCCGACGAGGAACTGGGCGATTGTGCGCAGATACATATCATTGAGCCGCTTGACGTGGTAGACTGCCACAATTTTGAAGCGCGCTGCTTTCTCTGCCTTACCGACAGCGGCGGTATCCAGGAGGAATGTCCGAGCTTCGGAAGACCCGTTCTCGTCATGCGCGACACCACCGAGCGCCCCGAGGGTGTCAGGGCCGGAACGCTGAAGCTTGTCGGCACTGACGAGGAGAATATATACAGGCATTTTACTCTGCTTCTTGACAGCAGAGAGGAATATGATAAAATGGCGCACGCCGCCAATCCCTACGGCGACGGCCGCGCCTGCGAAAGAATAGCCGATATTCTGGAGGGCAGGGATTATACGCCGTTTGCCCCGAAATAAGCAGGTGAAAGATATGTTTTCAGTAGTTATACCGGCTTATAATGCCGAACAGTGCATTGAAAGATGCGTCAACAGCGTTCTGAATCAGACCTTCGGCGAATTTGAGATAATAGTGGTCAACGACGGGTCAACCGACGGCACTCTGGAGCGGCTGGCAAAATTTTCCGACAAAAGGCTCAAAGTCGTATCGCAGGAAAACGCCGGTGTATCGGCAGCGAGAAACAAGGGCATTGAAAACGCACAGAATCCGTACATTTGCTTTCTTGATTCTGACGACGAGTGGCTGGAAACGCACCTCAGCGATTTAAAAGAAGCAATTTGGGATTTCCCAGATAAGTTGTTTTTTGTCACCTTTAATAATGCGCTGCTGCTCGACGGCTCGATAATAAAACAATTTGATTATGACGGTGACGGAAGCATATTCTTCGTTGATGATTTCTTGCGTTATGAATTTTCAAACAATCTCAGAAAATGCTTTTTTACCGGCGGCGTATGCGCTCACAAAACGGCGTTTGAAAAATACGGGGTGTTTTCAGAGCATTACAGCATTTCCGAAGACGAGGATATGTGGAACAGAATAATGCTCTTTGAGGGCAAGGTCGTTATACCGAGAGTAAGTGTTCTGCGTCACAGAGATTTCAGCAGGCTTACTCAAAAAATATCTGTCGCCGCACCCTACATCTTTAACCGGCGAATAGCCGGCTATCTTGCGGACAGTACTCTCAGTGATGTTAAGAAAGAGGAATTAAAGCAGCTTTACAATACAATGGAGCTTGTGTACCTCAGATCGCTTATCGTACATGGGATGAAGCGCGAAGGGGCAAAAAGGCTTAAAAATATCGACAGGAAATACGTCTCCCCGAAGAAATACGTCGGAACTCTCATTTCCTTCTTTATTCCCTCATTCATACTGAAAAAATACGTTTTGGATAAAAGCAAAAATTATTTCAAATGATTAAAGGAGACCGCCGTTTTGAATAAAATTGCAGCAATATTGCTGAGAAACCGGATAGATTACAACGGAAACCGCTTTGATCCGAACACGGTTCATCTTGAGTGGTGGCAGAGGAAAGAAAACGTCGGGGACTATATTGCAAGCGTCGTGTACGCTTGGATGACGCGGGATATAGATCTTTCCCGTCCGAAGCGCAAGGGCATACACCTGACGACTGTCGGCTCGCTTCTCGGCGGCGGAAACTATGACGCGACCGTCTGGGGCAGCGGTATGCTTGACCTTTTTGACGTGCGTACCGTATACAAAAAAGCTTGGCTCAGAAAATTCGATGTTCGTGCGGTGCGCGGACCGCTTACCCGCGAGGTGCTGACGAACGCGGGCTACGATTGTGCAGTTGCCGCACTCGGCGATCCCGCCGTCCTGATGCCGCTTATATATCAGAGTCCGTGCGCAGAGAAAAAATACGGCCGCTGCATTGTCAACCATTACATCAATGCGGAAAAGCTCCATGCCTTTCCAGATTCCGTCTGCATTTCCGCCGGAACAAACGACTATAAAAAATTCATCGACACGCTGAATGCTTCCGGGCTTGTCATTTCCTCATCGCTGCACGGCGTTATTCTCGCCGAGGCATACGGCATACCGGCAATATATTGCTGTGAAAATCTTGAGAAAACGCTTTTTAAAGTATATGACTATTATTTTTCGACCGGCAGGTACAATGTGACCGTCGCAAGATCCGTTGAGGAAGCAATGACGATGCCCCCTATGCCGCTGCCCGATCTCTCGGATATGCAGCAGGCGCTCATCAGTGCTTTCCCACGCGATCTCTGGGAATGATATTTAACCATGGAAGATGAAAAAAGAAGCAGACAGCTGCTGAAAGGAACCGGCATTTATGCCGTCGGCTCGTTCGGGACAAAGATCCTTTCGTTTATCATAGTGCCGATATATACTTATTATATCAGCACTTCCGATATGGGCATATATGATACGCTGATGTCAACGATCAGCTTGTTGGCGCCCATTATCACAATGCAGATCTCCGACGCGGCATATAAATTTCTTATTACCGATACCGACGGCAGTGAAAAATACATTTCGGCGGTTTTACAGGTTTTACTTACAAACTGCCTTGCTGCGGCGCTTATAATTTTTGCTGTTGACAGGCTCTGTCATATCCCCTATTGCGTTTATTTCTGCGCAGTGCTTGTGCTTTCAAGAGGACTGGACACTTTGCAGAAGCTGCTCAGAGGGATAAAAAAACAATGGTTTTTCGCGTTATCAGGTATAATGTACAGCGTCGTTTTCCTGTCCCTTAACCTGATTTTTCTGTGTCTGATGGACATGGGCGTACTCGGTCTTTTCAGGAGTGCGATAATAGCTAATGTCTGCACGATCGGCGTTATAATTCTCTCGGAGAAAAGCTTCCGTGTCAATTTTTTCAGAAAACCTGACGTGGCGCTTATTAAATCAATGTACGCGTACTCCGCTCCGCTCGTGCCGAACTATCTTAATTGGTGGGTCATAAACTCATCCGACAGATATATCGTGCTCGGCTTCCTCGGCTCCTCCTCCGCAGGAATATTGGCAGTCGCACATAAGTTTCCGACGATGCTGCAATCTATTATAAGCCTGTTCAACAGCTCATGGCAGGATATGGCAATTGCCGAAAACAAAGACGGTCAAAGCAAAGACGGATACTATTCCTTCGTTTTTGAAAAGTATTATCAGTTTGCTTTTTCGCTTCTCCTGTTCCTCATTCCCTTTACCAAGCTCTTTATTCTTCTCGTTATGAGCGAGAGCTATAAAACCTCATGCAACTATGTGCCGTTTTATTATCTGGGTACCGTGTTTCAGGGCTTTTCCTCTTTCGTCGGTGTTGGATTTCTAAAGAACGGCGAAACCAAGAAAGCTTTTACCTCAAGCGTTTGGGGTGCGCTGATAAATGCTGCGGTCAATATCGCGCTTATAAGATACATCGGTATTCAGGCCGCTGCCGTCTCAACCTTTGCGGCATTCTTCATAATGTGGCGCATCCGTGTAAGGCAGACGCGCAACGTGCTCGACATCCGCATCAAATACAGTAAATTCTTTGCCTATCTTATCGCCGCAATACTGATATGTGTGCTTTCTATTTCGTTTGCGGCGAAGCTGAATATTCTTATCGCCGGGATCGGATTTGCCTTATTTGCCGTTATAAACAGAAAAGAGCTTGCTTTGGTTTTTTCAGCCGTCAAAAAAAAGCTTGCCCGTTGACGTTACAGCCCACCCGCTCCATATAACCAAAGAAAGGAACGTAATGAACTCCCCTGTTCTGTCAAACAGTTTAAAATACTCGTTCAAGCGCAGTATCCCGATAATGGTCGGGTTTTTCCCCGTCGGGGCCGCCTATGGGATACTCATGGCCAACGCCGGATACAGCTTCATCTGGTCGGGCTTTGTAAGCCTTTTTGTGTATGCCGGGTCGCTTCAGATGCTGATGATAAGCTTCTTCCAATCGGATATGTCGATATTCACCATAATCGTGATACTTATCGAGCAGATGAAAGGCGCAGGGAGCGTACTGCCCGCAGTGATCGCCGCTGCGGCGTCGGTGCTTATGATCATGCTTTTCGGGGCGGACAGCTTTCTGCTCCCCGCCCTTGCACTGACCGTTATAATACTTGTTCTTCTCAGACCGAGGCTTGAGAAAAAGGAGGGTGAGACATGAACATAGACGTCGGACGAAGCATACTGATAATCGCCGTATGTTCACTGTGTACCTTCGCCGAACGCCTTCTGCCCTTTGCCGTATTCGGCAGACGCGCCGTTCCCGATGTCGTGCAGTATCTTGGAAATATACTGCCCATGGCGGTCATCGCCGCGCTCACGGTCTACTGCCTGCGCGGCATAAGCTTTGCATCGGCAGCGGGCTGCGTTCCGGCGCTTGCTGCCGCCGCCGTGACCGCGGCGCTGCATCTATGGCGCGGCAGAACGCTTATCAGCGTTGTCGGCGGCACGGCGGTTTATATGCTGCTCGTTCAGTGCGTCTTCTGATCAGGCGAACAGGGAGTTGATATAAACGTCGGTAAAAGCGGTAAGGGCGTCAAAATCCATCGCCCGCTTATATATCTCCTCAAGCTCGTCATGCAGCTTTTTTGCCCTCGCAAAACCCGAAAATGCTGAATCCGTGAGCGTTTTTTCGATCTCTCCGCAGTTGAAAAGCGAATTTTCAGGCGGCTTCGGCGCTTCTGCGCCGTCAAGCTCTATTCTCTTAGCCCCGTTGAGCGCATATCCCTCGCCGGCCGCCGCTATTCCGGCTTCCGGTATGATCACAGCTTCCAAATTGTCGGGACACAGCGGCGAAAGGCAGTTGACGACGTCAAACCCGCGACGCCGCGCCTCGCCCGAAATATATCTGAGCGCATACCCTGAAAGCGCCTCCCGCCCGGCAAGGATATACACGCGCTCCTGCTTTTCAAGCTCATCGGAAAGGCGCATTTCCCCTTCCCCGCAGAGACAGCGCAGAAATCGGCGCGCCGCTTTTCCGTCGGCGCTCCCGCGCCTGCGCTTTGGAAAAACCGCCTCGGCGCGTTTTTCGGCCGCACGTTTTTCACGCTCGGAAAGCGGTGTGCAGTACGTTCCCTTCACGGAGGAAAGTGCGCCGAGAAATCCGTATGCCGACGCGTACTGCGCTTTATACGCGGTATACAGCTCCCCCGCCGCGCACGCGGCCGTCTTTTCAAGCGGTGTGCGGCAAAACCGCGACAGATCAACATAATCCCCGTCAACGCCGAAGCGCGGCGGCTCCGTGCCGTGCGGCGCGGTGCCGTCCATCCAGCCGCGGCGCACAGCGGGAATGTACACACCGTCAAGAGACGCGCTATCGCCTGAGCAGAGCACATACTCCACATCATACCCGCGCATTTCCGCCGCCGCGCCTATCCTGCGCATAAATCCGGATTTTCCCGTACCCGGACCGCCTTTTATAATGCTGAGATAGTCGCCGCTTCCGCGGCAGAAGCCGCCATACAGGGAATAAAACCCCAAGGAGCTGTTGGCTCCCAGAAAATATTTGCTGTTCATATGAGACACCTCCCGTTCATTATATGATATGAGAGCGTCTCGCCGAAGATAAAAAAATGTGAGGAAAAAAATGTATAAAAACATACTCTTTGACTTTGACGGAACCGTTTTCGACACGGTAAAGGGAATAGAACGTTCCGTAAAATACGCGCTTGACAAGAACGGCATAGTTCTGTCCGTTGATTCTTTCCGCCGCTTTGCAGGTCCTCCGTTCAAAGTGATCTTCAAGGAAAACTACGGTTTTGACGATGAGCTTATTGTAAAAATAATCGAAGCGTTCAGAGAGGACTATCTCCCGTACGGCATATATGAATCAAGTCCTTTCCCCGGCATCGCGGAGCTTCTTGACGAGCTGAGGCAGAGCGGCTTTAAGCTTGCAATCGCCACGCTGAAGCCGCGCACCATGGCGGTAGAGCTGCTGGAGCGCTCGGGGCTGTACGGGAAGTTCGACGTTATCAGCGGGCAGATCGCCGAGGGCATTGAAACGCTGACCAAGGCGGAGATCGTCCGCGGCGCAATGGATATGCTTGGCGCTGCGCCGGAGGATACCGTTCTCGTCGGCGACACGAAATACGATGTAGTCGGCGGACATGAGGCGGGCTTGAAGGTCATCGGCGTCCGCTATGGCTACGCTGAAAGCGGTGAGCTTGAAAACGCCGGTGCGGATATAATAGTCGAAACTCTCGGCGATCTTAAAAAGCTGTTCCTCAAGCATGCGGAATAGCTTCTCATCTCATACAGGCAGCAAAAAGTCTTGGGATCGTCCAAGCCTTTTTGACATTATCTGTTGATCATTTTATCCGTTCGCCGCCGATATAGACCTCTTGCAGCTTGTAGTTATCGCCGCACACAAGAAAGTCGGCAAATTTGCCGTCGGATATTGAGCCGATCATACTCTCCGCGCCGATGGAGCAGGCGGGATTGTAAGCCGCGGCTCTTATCGCGTCCTCCGGCGCAATGCCGAAGGATATCGCTTTTTTTAAGCAGCCGTAAAGATTTGTCGCAGAACCGGCAATGGTTCCGTCGGGAAGCCTTGCGATGCAGTCGGCAAGATGCACGCTCTGCCCGCCCAGCTCATAATCACCGTCCGGCATACCGCAGCAGCGCAGAGAGTCGGATATCATCACTATCCGCTCCGCCCCGAAAAGGCGGAACGCCATACGCACGACGGCCGGATGCACATGCAGACCGTCGCATATAAGCTCCGCCCGCACATGGCTATCCTCCGCCGCCGCGGCTATGGGACCGGGGCGGCGGTGGTGTATGGACGGCATCGCGTTGAAAAGATGCGTCAGCTGCGCCGCGCCGGCGTCTATCGCACGGCGCGCCGTGTCATAATCACAGTCGGTATGCGCAATTGAGACCGTACACAGCTTTGAAGCTTTTCCGATAAACTCCTCCGCGCCGTCAAGCTCCGGTGCGATATCGACTATGCGCACAAGCCCCTCGCAGCCGTTATACAGCTTTTCAAACGCCGCAAAATCGGGCTTGCGTAGATATTCCGCGTTCTGTGCGCCCTTTCTCTTTTCCGAAAAGAAAGGGCCTTCCATATTGATGCCCATTATCCGCGCCGCTCCGGTATGCGCTTCCCGCTTCACCCGCATGCCGGTTTTAAACGCCTTGTCCAGCCGGTCATACGGAAGCGTCACGCTTGTCGGCGCAAAGGATGTTATTCCGTTTTCCGCCTCGTACCGCGCCATCCTTATAAGTCCGTCCCGCTCTCCATCCGAGAAATCCGCGCCGGAATTGCCGTGAGTATGCACATCGACAAGTCCCGGAATCACCCGCGCCCCGTGCAGATCAACGGCGTCGGCGCGCTCCTCGCCCACATGGACAAATCTGCTGTCCTCCGCGCCGAAGCCGCCGCGGCGGAATGTAAAGTCAGCGGAATAAACCAACGCGTTTTTGAAAAACATCCCTCACACCTCTTTCAGCAGCTCTTTTGCCGTGCGGCAGAATACGGCGGGTTTTTCATAGTGTATATCGTGGCCGCAGCGGATATCGACGCGGCGGCAGTTTTTTATAAGTCTCTCCACACGTGCGGCGTCTTCATCGGAATTTGCCGCCCACAGCACGCCGTCCCTGCCGTAGCGAGTCGCGGCTTTCATATAGATAACGGGGCAGTCGATCTCTTTTAGCAGCCGCTCCTGCTCCACACCGTCAAACCACGTGCCGTTATAGAACGCCTCTGCGAAAAGCATATCAAAGCTGTCGATGTATTCAAGCCCATGCATTGCGTTTTTCGGTACGCTCTTCAATTTTACCGGCTGACCGGGATTTTCGGCGATATACTCCTTTGCTTCTTTGTAGAGCTTATCGGCAAGCTTTCCGCCTAACATATTGTAGATATAGCTGTGCTTTATATAATATGGGAGGTAATCCTTTTCCTCGGTCTGGTTGAGGAAGCCGTGGTTTACCGCAAAGCCGTCCTTCCATACGAAGGTGTTTTCCATCTCCGGCGGCTGAACCTTGAAAAACGGAGGATCTTCCAGCAAAAGCGCTTTTACAAGGCTTTTTTCATGCCCCGCAGCATATGCTGCAATTATCGCGCCGGAGGAATGGCCGCTCAGAAAGCACTCCCCCGTCACACTGCGGATAAAATCGCACACGGCGTCGCCTACGGCGCGGCAGGTATAGCTCTGTACGTCACGGCTGCTCTCCCCGTGGCCGGGGCAGTCAAGCGCATAGACCGTGAAGCTCTCCGAAAGCTCCGGCAGGACGCGCCCGTAATCGAGGCGGCACATACTCTGACCGTGTATAAGCACAAGCGACGGCTTCCCGTCCTCCGTTTTCAGATAGTGCAGGCGTATGCCGCTTTTGCATACATGATCAAACTCACGCGTTATTATCTCTTTTTTTCCGAACAACATATCGTTCTCCTTGCTTTGCTTATCAAAGAAACAGGCTTCTTTCACGGAAGCTGAACAGACAACTCAAATAAGAGTTTTCTCCGACGTACACCGCCGGAGAAAACGATCAGAACTATTTTTTGCCTGCGCTCAAGAACTCCGCGAGGCTCTTTTTGAAAACGGAATTTTACGCTATCCTGGTGAGCTGCGGCATATAGATCTGCGATTCGAGAGTGCCGATGATCACGGTTGCCTGCTCTGCGGGGATGACCGATTCGGCGGTCATGGAGCCGCTTTCAAAATAGTACCACACTGCGGCGGCGTTTGCGTCAAGATCGCTCCTGAGGGTCATATTTGTCAGGAGCATACTGCCGCTGACGGACAGAACGTCATAATTGCTGTATGCCGCGCCTGAGGAGCCTTCATTGAGAACAGTTCCGTCAGTGCGCAGGTAGTAGCGGTTGCGCGCGCTGCTCATGCAGATATTGACGGGCTGGTCGTTCACAAGAGTGCATATCTCAAAAACGATATTGCCGTTATTGTTGCCGCTTCCCGTCCCGGCGACGATTATCTCCTGTACGCCGTTGCCGTCAAGGTCGATAAGCGCATAGCCGACATGGGCGCTGTATGCCGCCATTTCGCTGTAGCCTGACACATACGCCGCCTGTTCGTTAACGCCGGAGGCATACGCGTTCCTGTACTTCTCAACCACCTGGGCATAGCCGGAGGCAAGCTTCTGCACGGTTATCTTCGCGGGCGACGTGGTGACGGAGCCGCTCGCATTCGAGAACACGCCTACTACGCTCCAGCCGTCGAGGCTTTCCGGAACATTGCTTACGGCTATCGTATCGTTCTGGAGGTCTTCAAGCTTCAGCCCGGGGTTTGCCGCCATTGCTTCCGCTGCGGAGTATGCGTTGCCGGCAGGGTCCCTCAGCTCCCATGTGAGAGTGTCGGCATTGTCTGCATGGGCGATGAACCATGTCTTTCCGCCCGCGCCGAGAGTTTCACCGGTAGGATTCTTCGTGATATTTATGCTCGGCACCGGGGTCGGCGTGTGTGCCGGGGTAGGCGTAGGAGTCGGCGCGGGCGTCGGCGTAGGGGCGGGCGTGGGAGTGGGAGTCGGCGTCGGTTCCGGCGTGGAAGTCGGTGCGGGCGTAGGCTCGGCAGTCACTTCGGGAGTGGCTTCTGCCTCCGCGTCCTTGCCGCTGCCGCCGCAGGCGCACAGAGAAAGCGTAAGCGCCGCTATCATCAATAATGCAATAATCTTTTTCATCTTCATTTCCTTTCCAAGAAAGCATGGATGCGCCCAAGCGGTACATGACCGTACAAAACAGGCGGCATCTTGTTAACATATTATAGTTAACAAGATGCCGTTAGTCAAGCCGAAATAATTACAAATAAATACCGTTTGGACGATTTATATTTTTTCGTGCGTACCGTAGTAGGCGTTGAGGTACATCTGTCTGATCTCCGATACCAGAGGATAGCGGGGATTTGCGCCGGTGCACTGATCGTCAAAGGCGTTGATGCTCATCTCGTCAAGCGTCTCAAGGAACGCTTTCTCATCCGGCACGTAGTCGCGGATGGTCGGCTTGATACCGACGGATACCTTCAGCGTGTTGACAGCCTCGATAAGCTTCTCAAGCTTCTCCTCATTGGTCTTGCCGCCGAGATTGAGCGCGTCGGCAACCTGCGCATATCTTTCAAGGGTATGCGGGTGATCATACTGCGGGAAAGTACCCATTCTGACGGGCGCGGTCGCGGCATTGAAGCGGAGGACTTCCTCAAGCATAAGCGCATTTGCAACGCCGTGCTGTACATGGTGGAACGCGCCGAGCTTATGCGCCATGGAGTGGCACACGCCGAGGAAGGCGTTTGCAAAAGCCATACCGGCCATTGTCGCGGCGTTGGCCATCTTTTCTCTGGCTTCCATGTCGGTAGTGCCGTTGGCATAGGCTCTGGGCAGGTACTCGAAAATTATCCTCAGCGCCGAGATCGCCATACCGTCGGAATAATCGGTCGCCATCATGGAGGCGTAGGCTTCAAGCGCATGGGAAACGGCGTCGATGCCGGAAGAAGCGGTCAGCCCCTTGGGAGCCGTCATATGCAGGTCGGGGTCGATTATTGCCATTTTCGGCATAAGCTCATAGTCGGCAAGGGGATATTTTATGCCGGTCTTTTCATCGGTGATGACGGCAAAGGGCGTTACCTCGGAGCCGGTGCCGGCGGTGGTGGGGATGGCGATGAAATATGCCTTGTCGCCCATGTGCGGGAACTCGTAAATACGCTTGCGTATGTCGCTGAAGCGCATTGCCATGTCGTTGAAGTCTGCGTCGGGATGCTCATAGAGCACCCACATTATCTTACCGGCGTCCATTGCGGAGCCGCCGCCCATGGAAATGATAACGTCGGGGTGGAACGCCTGCATCTGAGCTGCGCCCTCTCTTGCGCAGGCAAGCGTGGGGTCGGGCGTTACGCCGAAGAACACGGTGTAGGTTATGCCAAGCTCATCGAGCTTATCGGTAACGGGCTTCAGTGCGCCGCTTGTATACGTATGATGTCCGGTGACGATGAACGCACGCTTTTTGTTGTAGACATGCTTCAGCTCATTGAGGGCAATGGGCAGGCAGCCGGGCTTGATATACACCTTCTCGGGGGAGCGGAACCACAGCATATTCTCTCTCCTTTCCGCAACGGTCTTGATATTGAGAAGCTGCTTGACGGAAACATTCTCGCTGACGGCGTTGCCGCCCCATGAGCCGCAGCCCAGAGTGAGAGACGGAGTGAGCATGAAGTTGTATATATCGCCCAGACCGCCCTGTGCGGCGGGAGTGTTTACAAGGATACGGCAGGTGTTCATCTTCTCGGAGAAGTAATTGAGCTTTTCCTGCTCAGTAACGGTGTTGAGGTATACGGCGGAGGTATGGCCGCGCCCGCCGAGCTGTATAAGCTTATACGCCTTGTCTACCGCTTCACGGAAGTTGGCGACCTTGTACATGCCGAGAACCGGAGAAAGCTTTTCGTGGGAGAAAGGCTCCTCAAGTCCGGTGGATTCCACCTCGCCGATGAGTATCTTCGTGGTTTCGGGGACGGTCACGCCTGCAAGAGCCGCGATATACGGTGCGGATTTGCCGACGATCTCGGCGTTGACGGAGCCGTTTACTATTACGGTCTTGCCGACCTTCTCACGCTCCTCATCGTTGAGGAAGTAGCAGCCGCGCTTTTCAAACTCCGCCTTGACCTGCCCGTAAATGGCTTCCGGCACGATAACCGACTGCTCTGAGGCGCAGATCATGCCGTTATCAAACACCTTGGAATGGACGATGGAATTGACGGCAAGAAGGATGTCTGCGGATTCGTCAATGATGGCGGGGGTATTGCCCGCGCCGACGCCGACGGCGGGAGTGCCGGAGGAGTATGCCGCGTGAACCATATTCGGTCCGCCCGTTGCAAGGATAAGGTCGGAGTTTTCCATAAGACGCCTTGTAAGGTCGCGTGCGGGAACGTCTATCCAGCCGATGATGTCCTCGGGTGCGCCGGCGGCGACGGCGGCTTCAAGCACAACCCTCGCGGCTTCCGTAGTGGACTTCTTCGCCCTGTGGTGCGGGCTTACGATAATGCCGTTTCTGGTCTTGAGCGCCATAAGGCATTTGAAGATCGCAGTGGATGTAGGGTTGGTAGTCGGGACTATGGCGCAGATAAGGCCGACAGGCTCGGCTATCTTGCGGATACCGAACTGTCTGTCATCCTCAATGACGCCGCAGGTCTTTACATCGCGGTAAGCGTTGTAAATATACTCGCTGGCGAAATGGTTCTTTATGGTCTTATCCTCCATAATGCCCATGCCGGTTTCCTCGACTGCCATTTTTGCAAGAGGAATACGCTTCATATTTGCGGCTATCGCCGCTTCAAAGAATATTTTGTCAACCTGCTCCTGCGTGTAGGTTGCGTATATCTGCTGCGCTTTTCTGACGCGCTCTATAAGCTCATCGACTTTCTCGACCGTATCTACCAACTGAGTCTGTTTGTTTTTCATAAAAACCTCCATCGAATACGGGAACTTCCCGCACGTTTGACGTCCGATCAACACATCGTTTCCGGATAAGCCCCGCTTCATGCGGCAGGCGGGACGCATCGCCGGCATTTTATGTTATGCCCCGTTCGGTTTTGCCCGATTCATTGTTAATCTTTTGTCTATGTGGATTATATGCTATTGTCAAACGCTTGTCAAACATTATTTGTTAAAAAAATATCCTTTTCAGCAATTTTGTATACTCGCACAAATCTGATATTTTTCAGACAAACTCTGTCCCTGATTTTTATGTATTTTTTTCCTCACTCTACGCTCATAGTTTCTCTGAGCCGCTCTCCGCTCCTTCATGCTGCCGCCGCAAAATTTCCGTTTCACAGGCGTTGAGCGTCATCGCCTTGGCATAATACTCCGTCAGCGGCGCGACCTCCGGACGGCGCGGCTGACGGTGCTTCGCACGTATGAGGCTCCGCAGCCGTATCATATTTTTAGTTAGAGGTCGCTAACCGGCATACTGCCAAAAAGCCGCGCGAAGGCGGCTTTTCAGTAAGCGCTCTGATACATTTTGCAGTCAGATGATAGCAACATTCTGCATTAAAGTCAAGCCAAAAGCACCGAATATTTTCAAAAGCTCCGGCATATACGTGAGGTTTTTCTATTCTGCCATAGCTCTGGTCATTCCCCGATGCTCCTGTTCCTATAAATTATACAGTTCGGACAATGACAAAAGTCTTTGTCTGTATTCTTCCCGAACACTCTCCGGCGACAGAATTTCCACTTCGGTTCCAAAGCCGAACAACCATGAAAAAAATCGCGGAGAGACTGCCACATCGACGTTCACGATAAAGTGGCTTTCATCTGATGCCAGCATTGTTATGTCTCTTCCGAAGCGGTCTATGACAGGGCTTGCAAGGCGGTTTTCAAATTGCAGTCTGACCGTATGCATATCACCGGTAAACATGCCGAATACCCTCTTGAAGTATTGCGGCATCCCGACTTTTTTAAATTCGTCCTTTCCGTCTCTTGAGCGGTCAAGAGCGGATATCTCGGTCATTTTATCCACACGGTAATGCTTGAGCTTTTCCGCCGCTGTATCATATCCGAGCATATAGTAGTTTTCGTCATCCCACATCATCGAAAATGGACTGACCTCATACCATGCACCGTCTTTGCGGAATCTGCGTTCCTTGGTTACGGTGTAATCAAAATATCGGAAGCGAACAGCCTTATCCTGAGTAATGGCGTTTGAAATTTCATCAACATTATAATAGACGCTTTCGTTCATGCTCTTTACGCGGTTGCGGACATATACCTGACGCTGCAGCAGCCGTGCATCATATACGCTGGCCAGACTTTCAAGTTTTTTTATAAGATCAAACGTCTTTTTCTCCGTAATAAATTTTGAGGACTGGACGCTGTCAACAAGCAGTTTAAGCTCCGGAATCTCAAAATTCCGGCTGCCGATGTAGTATCCGGTTGTCTTCCCGCGGACGACAACAACATCCAGTCCAAAGCGGCGAAGGGCTTCCACATCGTCATATAACGTCTTCCGCTCAGCCTTGATATCATTACAGGCAAGCTCATCTATCATCTGCTGAACGGTCAGAGGATGGTTTTCATCGGACTTTTCCAAAAGGAGCTGCATTAAATACAAAAGCTTCAGCTTCTGATTAGCGGATTTCGCCATAACAACCTCCGGTCATATTGCCGTTTATGCCTTTTTGACATAAAGCATTTTGTATAAATATAGCGCGGCTTTACCTCAGGATGAAGCTGACAATAAAAATCCGCTGTCATATCGGCGCGTACCGCCGCCGCGCATCAAGGATGGGCAATGATATCAAAAGGCCGCCGTCAACACTTGCTCATCCCTTTATTTCTCAGGAAACATCTCTTCCGGCGTGATATTTTCATCATCGTCGTCCCAGTCATCTTCAAGCTGCGTCAGTATTTCCTTTTTGAGTTCAGCAGGATCACCCTCTTCTACACGGCAGATAATCTTGGTAAAAGTTGTGAACATGACACGCACATAAAATTTCTTTCCGACCTTGTCATACACCCGCCCGGCGCTCATAGTTCCGCCGGCAACCGTATTACAGCTGTTTGCAACATAACCCACTGTGCCTATTATCGGCATTGTGCACCTGATTGCTTCGCTGTCATACGGGTTATCCGTTTCCTTTTCACAGCGAACGAGATATCCGATTTTAAATGGAAGTATCCCGCTGTAATTCCTGAAGCCGGTAATTGAAATATACTTTTCGTTCATATTGATTTCCTCCTTAGCAGCCGAAGCCGTTTTTTCTTTGCAGTACACAGTTTAACAAATCAGGTGTCCAATAAAACGGACAGTTCGTGACACGCTGCCCGCAAGGAGACATTTTTTGCTAGATCTTTTTTGAAGAAAAATCGTTTTTATCAAGAAGGCACATTAAAAACAAAGTCCGGTTCTTGTGCGGAGCCGGACTTTAGTGCAGTATTCACATAGAAAGCGTTCAAAGCTTGAATAAAGCATACAATATTCACAGCAAAAAGTCAAGGCAGCGCCGCATAATACGGCGCTGCCTGATGCTGTCGAAAAAAGCCTCGCAGAGTTTTTTGCCCGCAGGCATCCGTATTCCCTGGTCACAATAGCAGAAATTCAATAGGGTTATTTGAGAATATACCCGCGAGAGCTTATGCTTTATAAATGCTCTGTAATAAGATTGAATATACAAATGAATATCAGACTTATACTCAACAATCGGCTTTGCAAGCCATGATATATACTCCGCATTCTTTTCCCATTTCAAGGAGTACCTCCCGCTTTCGACAATAAAATCTTCTTCTCTGCATTGCTTCAGGTTTATCGCTTTGCGTATCTGCGCATCCACAACGCATCTGAAGGGTTCAATAATGTCGCATACCAAAGATTTGCGCATATAGAAATTGCGGTGCATTACTCCACAGTAGACATCAAATCCATAACAATTCAATACTGCATCCACAAAAGAAAACAGGATTGCATATCCTATATCGAGCAGCACATTCACCATATCGCTTTTACTTCTTGGTGCTCTTCGTTTCCAGAGCACGTTATTAAAATAATTCGGGAAATATAGCTTTGCGGCGCACCCTTCTATCCCCATTATTTCGTTCAAACTGTCTGCATTTCTGAGCTGTTCAATATATGTATCCATAAACGCTGCCGCTTCAAACTGTTTATCATTTTTATTTCTAAGCGACATTATCACTTGCCTCTGGTTTTTTATTTTGTTTTCGGTAATCCGTCTCGCCAAGTCAAGAGATGTATACTCATATTGTGCCTTGCGGAGCATTGTATTGCCCTCCAGCGAGAACCCGATGCTTTGATACGGCCGAAATCCCTGCGTCATCATTACAAGAGAAAATCCAAATTTCTTTGAACGCTGAATCAAGCCGCTTGTTATACTTCCATGACCTACTGCAAAAACCAAAAACAGGCGGTAACAGGTACATTGGAACTTAATTTTACCGTCGCTGTCTCTTACAACAAAATTATCATTTGAAAATGACAGCTTTTCACCTTGATTGAAAAACACAAATACTATTTGTTTTTTCGCAAAATCCCCTGCACTTATCATTTCAGACCCTCTTCACAGTATTGAACTGCCGCATAACGGCTCATAAATGCACTTTTCGCATTTCTTTCGATTAGTCTGCTTGAATGCCCCCAAATTGAAATTGTTGATAGCATCTATCATTTTTTCAAATTTGCCAAACATGTCCAAATCACTCTCCGGTAAGCTGACAGAATATGATTTGTTGTTGTCAAGACTGCGGAGAACTAAGGATTTTACAGAAAAGCCCATTTCTTTGAGTGAGAAGTACTGCCCGTATAATTGGAAAATATATCCGTCATATATCTGTGTTATATGCTTTTTCCTTTCGCATAGTTCGCCCGAAGCAATGTTAAATATGTCAATTTTCCCTGTTAGATTATATTTTTCACAAAACACGCTTATTCCGCACAGGAGCGACGATCTCGTAGAGTATGTTCCGCTGTCTATTGTCTTATGAGCCTCCGTCCCGTTTATTTGCTTAATGTCCTGGTATGAGATGCTGTTTTTTTCTCCATACAAATTATGAAAATAAATTGATAAAGGACAAAAGACATAATCATTGAGCCATGTTATCAATATCGGATATTCCATATGGAATTCATGCACGGGTCTGAACAAAGTTCAGCCATTCCTTATTTGATATTTTAGTGCTCCAATCCGAATACTTTTCAGCGACGTCAATATGTTCAAGTACGCATAGTCCCTTGCGGGCAATATTATAAGCTCCATTCGCATCTGCGTCTTGAGGCAGTCCGTCATTTCTTCCCTCGCTGCAGAAAAAAACACCGTTTTCATCAGCGACAGGAGAAAGTATGAAATCTTTTCCATCCTCGACGCTGCTGTACCGCATAGCAAGCGTAACCTGAAGGCACTTAACAAGTATAGCATAGAAGTCCGCCTTATTCTGCGCCGTGATTTTTGTTTTCAGGTCTTTCCCGTCCGCATACTCAATTCCATTTGCCGAAAAAAGCGCTTTCAGCTTATCGGTGACGTTCCACTTCTCATATCCGCCATGACCGTTATTCAGACTTTTGTTGTATGCATAGCGTAGACTTCCGTACGTACACAGTGTCCAATCCGTTTTTGTGCCGTCCGCTCTATCCGTGAAGTTGCCGTAATCAAACGAAAATTCAAACCAATCCTTTTGATCGTTATAGCGGATGTAATTGAATTTTGAGAAAAAAACTCTGGCATCGGGAATAGATTTATATTTCGGCTTGAGCATATCCACAAAGCCGGTCACAGGGTCGATTTTGCTCGTGTTCCACGCAGGAACATAGAACAGGAAACCCGTCTGCTTTGTAAGCATACCGAACGACTTGAACTTGTCCGTAAGTTGAAGCGCACGATAAAGTCCGCCGCAGGTATCGACCGGGTAGTCTTTGAACACAAGATAGTTCAGCTTTTCAATAAGCGCTTTTTCAAAGTTCTGATAAACCTGTTTTTCCACTTTTTTGCGGCCGTTTTTAAATCCGGAGTTCAAATCTTCCATTACAACAATGGCATTGTACTCAACCATCAGCCTTGAAATATGATAGACGACCTGACTCATGTAGCCTGCTTTCAGTTCTTTAATGCTCTCTATATCGCCCCAGTTTTCACGCGCTTCCCTGCGATTTTTCTCTTTTTTGTCGAGCAGTTCATGATAAGGGGTGCTGAATTTTACTGGAGCACCGTCCGCGTTTTTGTATTCACCTGTAATCGTGTTCAGCGAGTATTGAATATAATTGCCTCTACTGTCCTTTACCACTCTGCCGCTGCGGTCGATCATTGAGATGTAGAGCAGATTCCGTTCGCCGCGATCAATTCCGATGATGTTAACATCAGGGTTATTTTTTAAATAGGTGCAGACCTTTTCGTTAAAATTTGATACTCCGTGCGCTTTGAAATTAAGGCTTATCGGCACATGAAATTGGAATTTATCGACCGTATAGCGGCGGTCTTTGATGATATCATAATCAAAGACGCTTGTCTCACCGCTCATTCCTGAATTTCTTTTGTCTATCGGTTTATTTGCAGGATGAATCACGCGCTTTTCGTCATCAATAGATCTACTGCGGTAAAACACTTCCCCATGTCCGCTAAGTTTGTACACTACATCAGCAAGGTTTTTTTCATCAAAAAGCGCCTTCCAATACATTGTGTGAAGATTGGGCTTTCCCTTTGCGCTTGGTGAAAAATCCTTGTTGTATATCCGGAATAAATACAATTTTCCCTCGCTAACAGCGGAATCAATATATGCCGTGGAAACGGGTTTGAAAAAAAGCTTATATCCCTGTTCCGCGACCTCCTGGTAGAAATCGTTTATATCAACATATGTACCAGTCGGTGAAAACTTAAACTCAAACCGTCTCCAGTCGGGATGTTTCGAAATAGACGTCTTATAGAAGTCAACAAGCTTATGGCAATCAGCAGCAATGAACTTAGGTCCTTTTTTGAATGTCTCGTTAATGCGTATGGATATGATTTCTTCACTGGGAGCAAACTCATTGATCCGCGATTTCGAGAAAAAAACCTTTGGGAGCATTTTGTACGGTTCCTGCAAGAGCTTATATACGACCTTTTGATAGCAGTCTTCAGATTGGCACTCGGGAGCATCGGAAAACAGCTTGTTGTTTGCTTTGTCCATTATCCCCAGGTAATAGTTGCCGTCTTTGATGAGCAGTACGCCAAGATTCTGCGTTTCCTTATTTACGTCCCACCCACTCAAAAGCGTACTGCATCCAAAATTAAGTTTGATTTTTTTCGTGCTGTACGGCTTCTTTGAGGCAAAGCTGCGAACCTTGTCATAAAGCTTTGTCACTTGACTTAGCTTCTCGTACAACGGCATGAAATCACTGTAAAATACCTCGTCCTTTTCCAAAGCGAAATCCTTGTCAATATACAAAGGCTTTATGAAATGCAAAAGTGCAATAACGCCGTCAAGATACGCTTTCAGCCATGTCCTCTCTTTCTCGGAAAGCTGATAATTTTCGTCGTGTTCAACTCCAAAACACGGTCGCAGCGCCTCATAAGCATCCGAAATGTTCTCTATATACTCGTGCAGGTTATCGAAAAAGCAGGCCGTGACACAGTTTGGTGCATATTCGGACACTATGGACTCATATTCGTCCTTGTCGAGAGTGGGTATGTAGCCGTCAACCGCAGATTGCAGCCTCGCAAGAGAGATATAGCCCGTCTTTTCGTTTTCCCCCATCGCATCCAATGCATCATTAAACACACTATAATATCCGAAAAGGCGGCTTGAAATATCATTCACGGAAGATTTACGGACATATATAAGAGCTGCATCTCTTTCGGGAAGCTCGTTCAGTACCGTCTGTAAATCATTGAGCACCGTATCTGTCAGGACTTCTTGTGCAAAAGCCTCAACGCCGTCAAACAGCGCCTGTGCACTATCAAATGCTTCCGGCAGCCACGACGCACTGATCCTGTCAGACAGGAGCTGTTTATAAAGCATTTTGAATATAGGAAGCTTGGCGTCAGGATGCTGCTGATTATAAAGATTTATATATTCGTTCAAGCCTTGCAGCTTGCTGCTTCCGTCATTTCTGCCTCCGATGACCGTATTATATTGATCTATCTGCGTCTGCGTGAGGGTTGACGGATATGCACGTGCTGAAAACATTTCATCAAGTGAGCGCCCGTTCATGTACTGTTCCATATCCTTACAAAGCTTGGAAAATTTTCCCGCCACCTTGCTGGCTTTGACTTTCTCGTATATACGGATATTGTCCAGAAACTTGGGCAGGTTTTCACCAATCAAACGATATGCCACGCTACCGACTTTCTCTTCGTCAGAGTACAGATTCATGCGGTTTTTTCTGTAACCTTCGAAATATGTAGTAAATTTTTTGAAATCCGGATCGTAATAGAGCATGGGGTGTTTTTCGTTTATCCACGTTTCAAGCTCATCTTTTATAAATTCTTTTTTATCGATTTTTTTGAAAGCGTCATCCGCATCGAAGCATTGCACGATTTCTTTTCGCAACTCTGCACTCGCCGCTTTAAGCCTATCGGCATACTTTTTTGAATTCTTTTCCTCAGCATCTGCCCAATAAAGTGCGCAATACTCGTCAATATGCCGGAGCTGTGCCGTGCTTAATGCTCTGTCTATGAAATCCTTATGAAATTCATCCATGGTCTCTTTCATACGCTTGTAGCTCACTGCAAGCTTTTCGTCGGCATCAAGTATTCCTTTCTCCCGTATGTGTTTTTCTGTTTCCGGTGTAGGTATCAGCTCAAATCTGAGTGTTTTGGAAACATCATACTGCGAAATAAAAGTGCTGAGATCTTTCATCCTTTTCGCTCCTTTTATATACAAAAAATATGTAATAAGCGTTTCGTCCGCTTTTTCTGCTCATTATACGCCGTTTACCGTCCAATAAAACGGACAGTTCGCTGTGCCGCTCCCTGTCAAGGAGACATTTTTTGCTATATCTTTTTTGAAGAAAACTCGTTTTTATCAAGAAGGCACATTAAAAACAAAGTCCGGTTCTTGCGTGGAGCCGGACTTTAGTGCAGTATTCACAGACAAAATGTTCAAAGTTTGAATAAAATATACAATATTCACAGCAAAAAGTCAAGGCAGCGCCGCATAATACGGCGCTGCCTTAAAAAAACTTTTACTGTAAAAACTTTTACTGTTCAGCGGCAGGTCAATTATGTAATTACTCGGCCGTGAATTCATCCTTGCCGGCGCCGCAGAGCTCGCAGGCAAAATCTTCGGGGAGATCTTCCCACTTTACGCCGGTTTCTTCTTCATCGTAAACCCAGCCGCACAAATTGCAAACGTATTTCATTCTGTAATCTCCTATAACGTAATTATTCCTATCGTTCCTCACACGGCAGCGCCGTGATGAGCCAAGCGTACCTTGCGCCTGTATATCAGTTAAAGTATCTCTTGAGCAGTCCCGCGAAAGCCTTGCCGTGGCGGGCTTCGTCACGTGCCATTTCGTGAACGGTATCGTGGATCGCGTCGAGATTATACTGCTTTGCAAGCTTTGCAAGCTCAAACTTGCCTGCGGTCGCGCCGTTCTCGGCCTCAACGCGCATCTCAAGATTCTTCTTGGTCGAATCTGTGACCACATCGCCAAGCAGCTCCGCAAACTTTGCCGCATGCTCCGCTTCCTCAAGACCGGCCTTTTCCCAATACATACCTATCTCGGGATATCCCTCACGGTGCGCAACACGCGCCATGGCAAGGTACATGCCGACTTCCGTGCACTCGCCGATGAAGTTTGCGTTCAGCCCCTCGATGATAGTCTTCTGCACTTCCTCGGGAACGTCCGCGCCGAACTTCTTGCCGACGCCGACAACATGCTCAGCCGCCCATGACATTTCACCCTTCTGCTCGATAAACTTGGAACCGGGAACCTTGCACTGAGGGCAGAACTCGGGGGGAGTATCACCTTCATGAACATAACCGCATACGGGGCAAACCCACTTCTTCATAATAAAATCCTCCATACCATTTAATATTAATTTCCTTAATTATATTTTCATTGCGTGGACGCGGCAGAGTCTGTCTCCCGTCCGCTCCAGCAATAAAAAGCTTATGTGTAATTCCTTTTCAGAGGTCGGTTTTGCGGCACTCGCCGCACAGACCTTTTATCGTCAGCAGGAAAGACTGCGTTTTGCAGTCAAAGCGGCGTTCAATATCCATGATGAGCCGCTCTGCATCACCATCAAGCTCAATATCCGAGACGCGGCGGCATCGTGAACAGACAAAATGCGCGTGAGGGTCAAGGCGTGCGTCGTATCTCTCCTGCCCGTCCACGGTGCCAACACGGAAGATAAGCCCTCCCTCCTCAAGCACCGCAAGATTGCGGTACACCGTGCCGAGACTCAACTCCGGATATTCGCCCTTCAGCCGGTTGAACACCGTTTCGGCGGTGGGATGTCCGGTATCAGCGCGGAGCAGGTCATATATCGCTTTCCTTTTTTTGCTGGTTATACGTCTGCTTTCCATTTATACCTCAAGTTTAAGAATAGGAATGATTCTTATTGCTGAACTTAATATAGCATACCCTCTCGGATTTGTAAAGACCCTTTTTAAATTTTTCTCAATTATTTTTTCTCCTTCTCTCTGCGTGTTTTTGAGATTCTGACCTTGGCATCTTTCTCTATCCGCTTTCGTTTATCCGCAGCCTTGCAAATAATATAAAGAGAGCGCCGCAAAACGGAATTTTGCGGCGCTCTCCAGCTTGTCAAAAAAGTCCTGCAAGGACTTTTTTGACAAGCTGCGAAAGTTTTTATTGTTGTATATCAAGCTGTGCCGTGCGGTCTTATCCCTGCGTCAGTTCAAATCTATCAGCTCAAACCGCGCCTGAGATTTTCTGAGCGACAGCAAAGTTCCGATGATGTACGCCGCCGCACAGACGGCAAAAAGCGGGAGCTGCTTCACGACGTCCGCCCCCGATACGGCGTTGAGCCAGTCAAGTCCGGGAAAATGATGCAGAGCCTCACCCACGGCGACTATAAGAAACGCCGTGACGATGAACAGCACAAAGGATTTGCCGAAGTAGTACGCCGTTTTGAAAAAACCGCCCAGAAACACGGTATTGAACGCTGTGTAGATGAGCAGGACGAAGCCCAGAAACGTAAAGTTTGCGGCCATAAGAGGATTTTCCGCATAGGGCGCGGCGTTTTTCCAAACGGTCATGCGTATCGCAGTGCAGAGCGCAAAAAGCACGAAGCTCAGAAGCTGGAACATCACGGTGGAAAGATATTTTGTCTTTACGACGTCGCGCTTGCGGATAGGCAGAAGTGCGGAATAGAGGATGTCGTTGGCTTCACGCGCATACTGAAACGACTGATAAATGCCGAGACTTACAAAGAACGCGCCCACAAGGATCGGATAGCCCGGGATCAGCGCCATAAGCCCGAAAGCCGTAAAGCACCAGCTCAGCGGGGAGGTTGCAAGCATCAGGTCCTTTTTAAGAAGCTTCATCACATATTCTCCCTTTCAAGATATACCATAATTTCCTCAAGCGTCGGGGCGGTAAAGCCGCAGCCCTCGAAAAGCCCTGTATCGGCGGACTTTATCATTATCACACTGCCGCTCTTTGAAAAGCTTTCCCCGACAACTGCATTTTTCTGCGCCCCGCTCATATTTTCAGGCTCATTGAGCAGTTTATATGTGCCGATAAACTCTTCCTCCGTGCAGGAAGATATAATGCGTCCGTGCCGGATATATGTAATATTGTCCGCGCATTTTTCAAGGTCGGAGGTTATGTGCGTCGAAAAAAGCACCGCCACGCCGCCGTGCGCAAGGCGCAGGAATATCTCCAGCAGCTCATCACGCGAAACGGGGTCAAGCCCGCTTGTAGGCTCGTCGAGAATAAGCAGCTCCGCCTTATGGGAAAGCGCAAGCGCGATATTGAGCTTAACCTTCATCCCCTCGGAAAGCTGCTCCGGCGTTTTGTTCTCGTCAAGCCTGAACAACGCGCAGTAGTGCCGCCACATATCCACGTCCCAATTATCATAGAACATTGCCGTGACGCTCACGATGTCCTCTATCTTTTTCTTTTTATACCAGCTCACCGTGCCGCCGGCGTAGCCGATGCGCTGCTTTATCGCGTCCTCATGCTCACGCAGGTCAAGCCCGAAGTATTTTATCTCCCCCGCCGACGGGTGGACAAGATTGAGGATGGATTTCAGCGTCGTCGTCTTGCCCGCGCCGTTTCTGCCGATAAAGCCGGTTATCGTTCCCGGCATGACAGAAAAGCCCACGCTGTCAAGCCTGAAGCCGGGATATTCCTTGCAAAGTCCTTTAATTTCAAGTGCCGCTGTCATCGCTGCCGCTCAACCTCCCGAAAACATCATCCGCCATTTCCTTGGGCGGAATGGCAATGCCTCTGTTCTTATCCGCAAGGATAAGCAGCACATCGCCGCTCTTGATATCAAACATCTCCCGCACCTGCTTGGGGATAACGATCTGCCCTTTTTCCCCTACCGTCGCGGTGCACGCAAATTTTCCTGTCGGAGCTCTCATACGCCGCCTCCAATATGTATGATTTGTATAACAAATTATACATATTGGAGTTTTCAATGTCAAGATATAAACCGTTTTTTTGCTTGAAAAAAGATGAGATTCTTCCGTATTACCTCTTGCAAAAATGAAAAACAGATGTATAATATAGCTTCACATTTGATATTGAGGTTTTTATTTCACATGAATGATTCCAGAAAACACGCTCTGCTGCTGTCGGAATATTCCGCCGTGCAGGTTTTTTACTGGCTTGGCTACTGCTGCATATCGACCTATGCGGCGGTCTTTCTCCAGAACAGAGGCTATACAAACACTCAGCTCGGCACGATAACCGCCCTCGGCAACATCGGCGGCTTCCTTCTTGTCCCCGCGCTTGCCTCCGTCATTGACCGCTCCAGAAAAATAAAGGTATACCACTGCCTGTATGGTCTGCTTTTTCTGGAGGGTCTGCTTGAGGTGCTGATACTTTTTTCCGCAGGAAGCAGCCTTTACGTAAGCATACTTTACTGCCTGCTGATGGCGTGCGTCGTTGCGGTAAGCCCCATGAACACGGAGCTTTGCTTCAGCATGGACAGGACGGGTCAGTACATAAACTTCGGCTTTTCAAGGAGCTGCGGTTCTCTGGCCTTTTCGATAATCACGATCATACTCGGCAGACTCTGCGCGTCATATTCTCCGGAGCTGCTGCCCAATCTGTCAATAGTAATGATACTGATGCAGATCGTCATTCTTACGGTCATCGGACGGGTGCGGAAGATAGTTCTTCCCGCGGACACCGTGCAGGAGAATGTTCCGAGAAAAGCAGGCGCGTCCCTCGGCGAATTTCTCTCGCGCAACAAGCGCTTTGTTGCCTTCTGTATAGGCACCTCCGTACTCATGTTTCCGTCATCCATAATGGGTGCGTTTCTCATCAACATAGTCAGGGGCGTCGGCGGCACCGCGAACAGCATGGGCATAATCAGCTCCATTGCAGCGTTCTGCGAGGTTCCGGCAATGCTGTTTTATACGCGCATCACAAGAAACGTCAAATGCTCGACGGTTATCCGTTTTGCGGCGGTCATGTATATCGTGAGGATCGCAACGGTCACTTTTGCTGAGAACCTCGGGATGCTGTACTTTTCCGCCGTTACGCAGATGCTGTGCTACGCCCTGCTTATACCGGCTCTTGTGGACTACGCAAGCATTGTCGTTGACGTAAACGACTCCGCCAAGGGTCAGGCGGTATCCGCCGCAATGCTTACGCTGTCCAATATCCTTGCCGCGCTTGTGGGCGGTATCCTGCTTGACAGGATAAGCGTACACCACACGATGCTTATCGGGCTTGCTGTCTGCATACTCGGCGTACTTATCTGCTTTTTTACGATCGACTCAAAAAGAGCATAAAAAACAAGCAAACGGGCTGTCGGTCAGCATCCTGCACTTGTCAAGTAAAAGTAGACACTAAAAAGCGAATAACTACAGGAAGCCCAG
>UROG01000011.1 GCA_900549485.1 uncultured Eubacteriales bacterium | reverse complement strand
TGCCCCCTCAAGCTCCCCCGCTGCTCTGTTATCTGACTTTAATACATAGTTTTTTTACAGTCTGAATATCAGCAGATTATTAAATGGGCTGCTTCAGGGAAATACCTGAAGCAGCCTTTTTGCGGTTATATGCAAGAGCTTATTCCGGAGACGGTGCAAGCGTGCTTTACAAGACAGCTGAGGAAGCTGTCATTAAGAGCGTTGTTGCCGCCGGTTTTTGACAGATAGTAAACGATCAGGTCATCCGGCGCTTCAAGAAGCGGGATGGAGCGTACTCCGTCGAGCTTGAGCAGCGCCTGCGCAAAAGACGCGGGTACGATGCTCCACCACGAGCTTTCGTTGCCCCAGAAATAATTCATGACCGAGGCGTTATCACCGTACACCTTGGGGTTTGCGGTCGCGCCGAACCAATAATCATGCCAATCATGGAAGTCTGGAAACCACGGGATCATCAACTCACTGGAGACGTCAAGCTGGTGTACGGTGATGATGTTGTCTCTGAGAAACATATTACGCGCAAGGAATATCATTTTTTCACGATAGGCGGGAACGGCGTGTACGGTGGAGTGGGCTACGGTTTTTGAGACGAGTGCAAAATCCGCCTTGCCGTAGTCCATCCATTGGTATGCTTCAAGAGAATGGTATACGTGGTATTTAAAGTTTATATCTGAGTTTGAAGCAATAAATTCCCCGAGAGCAAGAGGCACATGACAGCCCATACTGCTGTTGAGTATAACAGTGTAGTTTGGACAAAAGTTTTTATTTTTCAGATTTATCGCGGAATTCCACGATGAAAGCAGATTTTCGGCTATGGAAAGAAATTCCGTTCCCTGATTTGTGAGGGAGAGATTTTTTTTGCCCTGCGATCTTCTGAAAAGAGGATAGCCAAGCTCGCTTTCAAGAGATTTCAGCCTTCGGCTGAGAGCGGGTTGGGATGTATACAGTCTGTCGGCCGTTTCGGAAATGCTGCCGTATTTTGCGACGGCAAGGAATGTTGAAAGTTCAAGCTGTGTCATATGTCCCGCTCCTTTTGTGTATTATCAATAATAATATAACATCTGCGTTATATGTCAATAGAGTATTTGGCATTTTTATTTCCGTTTCGGATTTGCTATACTTAAGCACAAGGTGAATAACCGAACCCGTTTTTAAGCGGATATGAGCGCCGCATGCTTCGTTTTGCTCAATCACAAGGCGTCAAGCCTTCCTCAATCGCAAAGCCTTGCCTGCACCGCCCCTCTCACGCTTAAAAATCTCTGACCTCCGACATAGATTTTTTGTTCTTTATCAAGGCAGAGGACGCAGGAATACTGACGTATTTCAAGGACGATAACGCAGAGAAAGGGCAAAAAATCATGGCTGAGGCGGCGTTCGGCTACTCCCCTTGTGCTTAAGCTGCAAACAAAAACGGAAGGGTGTAGGAAATGGGAAGAATAATTACATCAAAATCGTTTTACGGAAAATGTCTCAATGAGGATTGGGCGGTCGGCGGTTTTATCGGATACGATATGGAAATAATGCAGGCTTCGGCGAGAGCTGCGCATAAGGTGAAAGCGCCCGTTATGCTTCAGGCATCATGCCGCGTGATCGACTATTCCGGAGCGGAAATGCTCAGAAAAATGGCGGAAGCGGTGGCGGATGAGCTTGATTCCGATGTCGTGCTGCATCTGGATCACGGGGATACCGTGGAGCGCTGCCTGCATTGTATAGATAACGGCTTTACCTCCGTTATGCTTGATAACGAGCATGACAGCTTTGAAGAGAATGTAAGAAAGACAAAAGCTGTATGCGACTATGCCCACGCGCATGGCGCGGTTGTCGAGGGCGAGGTTTTTCATCCTATCGAAGGTCCGGATAAATATTGGACGGACGTCGAGGAAGCGGCGGAATACGTGAAGCTTACCGGATGTGATTCTCTGGCGGTGTGCTGCGGCAATGCACATGATCTGCCGGACGATTACGCAAAAAAACTGCGGGTCGATCAGATAAGAAAAATTCATGAGGCCATACCTGACATCCCGCTCGTTCTGCATGCGACGGCCATCGTAGCACCCGAGTTTGTCGATCGCGCAAACAGGGTAGGCGGCTGCATGGCAAAGCCGTGCAACTTCACGGTCGAGGATCTGCAGGAAAGCTATAAATACGGGGTGTGCAAGATAAACTCCGCGCTTGAGATAAAAATTCTGTACACGGTAGCGGTACGCGAATATATGCTGATGCATCCAACGCATCTTGATCCGAGAAAGTACCTCGGCTATGCACGCGGCGTTATAGAGGATTTTATAGCGAACAAACATACAAAGCTGTTTCTTGACGGCGGGAAAATGTGAGTTTATGACGAAAGAAAATGTAAAAGATTATGACGCGGCAGGCCTTGGGGATCTGATGATCGACTTTTCCTATGCCGGAAAAAATGACGAAGGCAACTCGATGTACGTCAGGACGCCGGGCGGCTCAATGGCGAATGTAATGGCTCAGGTCGCCAGACTTGGCGGGAAAAGTATGCTGATAACAACTCTGGGCGCCGATGAGCACAGCCGATATCTCTATTCTGTTGCATCGAAGCTCAATATTGATATGTCGTCCGTGACATACGGTACGCTTCCGACGCGCTTCATGTTCGTCTACCATGACGGAAACAGCCGCTATTTCAGCGATTACAGATCAACAAGAAACGAATCGCAGACGGTTATCGGAAACGTGGACATAGACAAGTTCAGGAGATGCAGATTTTTTGACATCAAATCCATCCGTTTTCCGGAAAAGGACCCGGTCAACCGCACAATGGACGAGCTGAAAAAAATAGCGCTCGAAAATGACGTCAAGCTGGTCACAGATATGCAGTGGCGCGGGATAGCGCTTCCGGAAGACGAAAAGAATTTTCTTCTTGAGCAGGCGAAATGCTGCACTGTGCTCAAGCTGTCGGATGAAGAGCTGGCCTTTTATTATGGCGCGAGTGAACTTAAAGAAGGGCTGGAAAAGGTCTTCAAGGACAGCAGAACGGAGATCGTAGCCGTTACCAGAGGTGAAAACGGAAGCTATCTTGCCACAAGGAACGCTTATGCCGCCTGCAAGGCGTTCGCCGTCCCGGTAAAGGAGACGACGGGAGCGGGCGATTCGTTCATGGGTGCGCTTTTGTATGCTCTTAGCAGAAGAAATAAGCCGATCCCGGAGCTTTCCGGCGAAGAACTGGCGGAGATAGGTAACTTCTGTTGCGCCTGCGCGTCATACAACACCATGTTCAAAGGCTCGCTCCAGTGCATGGCAGAGCCTGAAAACGTTGAAATGATGAAAAACACATACGGCACGACCGGAGAGCCGTGGACGGAAAAACTGCCCGAACCTGTATTTATTCAGAAATAGAATTATTTCTGCGTAAAATAAAAAACAAAAAAGGAGAAAAAAACATGAAAAAATTTGCTGCAATGCTTCTTGCCCTTGCGCTTATGCTTACCGCAGGCGCGGCGGCGTCCTTCGCAGACAATGAGTTTGAGCCTATGACCATTTCTTTTTCAATGACCGAAGCCGACGGAGGCGTTGTTGCTCAGGGCATGGACAAGATGAAAGAGTATATAAGCGAAAAAACCAATGGCGCGGTTACCATTGATACCTATTATGCTTCTTCTCTGATGGCTCAGGACATGGAGATCGAGTCCATTATGAAAGGCACTCTTGGGATGAACGCCTGCTGGTTTGACTGGCTCTCTCCCTACATGGACAAGCTGAATGTTCTCAACGTCCCGTATCTGTTTGCAAATTGGGATCATATGAAGGCCTTTTTCGCCTCCGACGATGCCGCGGCTCTTTGCGATGAGATCGCGGAGACCACCGGCATAAGGGTGTTTACCCCAGTTTACTACAAGGGCGTGAGAAGCGTCAACCTGAATAAGGACATCAGAGTTACCTGCCGTGACGATCTTTCCGGCATCAAGATGAGAATGCCCAGCAGCGAGGCATGGCAGAACATGGGCACCGCTCTCGGCGCAAACCCCGTTCCTCTCGGCGCATCCGAGCTCTATCTTGCACTCCAGACCGGCACCGTTGACGGACAGGACAACGGTTTCTCCACGACCCGTTCCTTCAGCTGGGACGAAGTGACAAAGAGCATTACCGTGACCGGTCATATGATCAGCGCGGGAGTTGTAACAATCAATGAAGAAATGTGGCAGTCGATGTCTCCTGAACTTCAGCAGATTTTCCGTGAGGCGGTTGAGGTGGGCTGCAATTACATCAGCGACACCATTCAGGCTCAGGAAGCCGACGATGTTGCCTACTTTGAGGACAAGGGCATCAAGGTGTACTATCTCTCCGATGAGGAGCTTGCCTCCTACCGCAAAGAAGTATCCGATTATTACTTTGCTCAGGAAGATTGGGTCAAGGATCTCGATATGGATTTCTATAACTCCATTGCAAACATGGAGTACTGATCAACAGAACATGAAGCAATACATTCCCTCCTTTAAAAGAGGGAATGTATTATAAAATAGTTTGGGTGAAAATCATGAGCAAAGTTAGAAAAGTATACGAAAAAGTTTCCGATGTGATAGAAGTGTATTTCCCGTCAGTAACTTTTGTTGCCCTGTTTTTATCATATGTCATTATGATCCTGTACCGGTACATATTCAATGCCGGTGTAAACAAGGTCTATGAGCTGAGCATGATACTGTTTGTGTGGACGGTGATCCTTTCCGCGTCGTACAGCAGCCGTGTGGATAACCATATCATGTTCACGATGTTTTATGACAAGCTTTCCCCTAAAACCCAGCATATTTTCCACCTCATCGGGGATGCTGCAATTGTCGCGGCGCTGATAATGATACTGCCGCATACTATTGAGGCGGTATCCTTCCTGAAAATCAAAAAATCATCGATGCTGAAAATACCGTTCAACATAATTTACGCACCGATCATTGTTTATAACGTAATGACTATTCTGCATCATTGCATTCAGGCGGTCAATGCTGTAAAGGGTATTGCCGAGTGCGGAAAGGAGAAAGAATGAACAGCTTCATAATTTTTCTTCCGCTGCTTGTACTGATGATCTGCTTTGTGATAAGGCTGCCGATAGGCCTTGGAATGATAATCTCCTGCGCGGTTTATTTTGTCGGAAAGGGAATGAGCCTCGGGATAATTGCCGATACGGTTATGAGCCAGCTGTATGCAAGCACCGTAATGATCGCTATTCCGCTTTTTATATTTACGGCGAATATTATGAGTTCCGGAAAAGTTACCGAGTATATGTTCACTTTTGTCAAGGCAATACTCGGCAAGCGTAAGGGAGCGCTCGCGCATCTGAATATTATCCTCTCCCTGATTTTTTCGGGCATGACCGGCTCAGCGGCGGCGGATGCCGCGGGATTAGGCACGATAGAGATCGAAGAGATGAAAAAGGACGGCTACGATATGCCGTTCAGCGCCGCTATAACCGCGGCGACCGCTACCGTAGGGCCGATATTCCCGCCGAGTATTCCGCTGGTCATTTACTCGATGTTCGCGCAGGTTTCCGTAGGCAAGCTCTTTTTCGGCGGCATGATACCCGCCGTGCTTATCTGCGTGATCCTTGGAATATACGTCAGTTTCCTCTCCAAAAAGAGAAATTACCCTGAAGGTATAAGTTTTACAAGAAAAGAATTCTGGACATACACGCTCCGCGCCCTCCCCGCGCTTTTTACTCCCGTGATACTCCTCGGCGGGATCTACACGGGAATTGTCACTGCGACGGAAGCCGGCGCGCTTGCAGCACTGTATACGATTCTCATTTCGTTCCTCGCCTACCGCGTTCTCAGCATGAAAGGTCTTGTCAGGGTCATCAAGGACACTGTTATCCAGACGGGAAAAATTTTCTCCGTTGTTATAGGCGCTTATCTGCTTTCGTATTATGCCACAACGTCGGGGCTTGGAAAAATCATTTCTACATTTACTCTGGGGCTTACCGACAATAAATATGTGTTCCTGCTGATAGTCAATGTGCTGTTCCTGCTTCTGGGGATGCTGTTTGACACAAATGTTCTTGAGTTCGTGTTTTTCCCGCTGCTTATTCCTGTTGCAAAGGCTCTCGGCGTCGATCTTGTTCACCTCGGCGTTGTGCTTACGGTCAACATGATGATCGGCTCGGTCACGCCTCCGTTCGGCATGATGTGCTTTATTTCCGCCGGAATCGCAAACGAAAAGCTTACACGCGTCTTCAAAGAGGTTCTGCCGATGGCGGGGCTGATGATAGTTGTCCTAATACTTATTACATATTTCCCAGCTATTATAACCTTTGTTCCGAACCTCATTATGGGTTGACATACGGCGATAAAAAGAAGTATTCTGTGAATGACAAACGGAATACTTCTTTTTTGACGGTGGAACATGAAAATAACAGATTTTGCAATGGAAATATGCGACGAGCTTAAAGAGACCTTAGCGCACGTTGACGAAGAAGAGGCAGAGAGATTTTTCGCTCTTCTTAAGGAGAAACGGGATGGGAAAAGAATATTTGTTTACGGCGCAGGGCGCTGCGGCTATGTAATGCGGGCATTCTGCATGAGGCTTATGCACCTTGGGTTCGAGACATATTTTGTTCCCGATACGAACACTCCCGCGGCAGAGAGCGGAGATCTGTTTATCGCCGCAGACGGCGCAGGACACTTATCAACAGTGAATGCCATGGCGGAGCTTGCCGTAAAAGCGGGGGCGGTCACGGCTGTGCTGACGATAGACCCTGCATCCCCTTTGGGGCAGCTTGCGGACATGGTGATAAAAATTCCGGGCAGAACCACTGCGCACGGCGGCTTGGGGGAGTCGATCCAGCCGGGCGGCGGCCGCTTTGAGCAGAGTCTTTTTATCTTTCTTGACGCAATAATTGCCTTCCTTGTAGAAAGCTACGGACTGAAAAAGGACTCGGCGTTTATAAGACATTCAAATCTTGAGTGAGGGGCTTTACGGACAAGCGCTTGGCATAGAGCGCGGTGCGGTGAGCTTTCAAAAAGTCTGATTTTTATGGACAGCCCGCTTCCGTAACGGCGTGACACGCCGGTGAGTATAATGGAGCGGGAGGAAATCAGATGCTTACAATTCAAAAATTCGGCGGAAGCTCACTTGCTGATATAGATAAGCTCCGCCGCGCCGCGTACAGGTGTATCGAGGCCGTACAGAACGGACAAAAGGTCGTCATGGTCGTCTCGGCAATGGGGGATACCACGGACGATCTTGCGGAGCTTGCATACGAAATTAATCCCGACCCGCCCAAGCGCGAGAGCGACGCCCTGCTCACCTCGGGCGAACAGCAGTCTGCGGCACTCATGGCCATCATGCTGGACAGCTTGGGTACAAGGGCGATATCGCTGACCGGCTGGCAGAGCGGGATATTTACCGACAGTACATTCGGAGACGCGTCCCCCGAGGTCACTTTTCCAAACAGAATAGAAGAGGCGCTGGAAAGCGGCGTGGTTCCGGTGATCACGGGCTTTCAGGGCGTGGACATAACCGGCAATATCACATCGCTCGGCAGGGGCGGCTCGGACACGACGGCGGTGCTGCTTGCCGCCGCGCTCAAGGCAGACCGATGCGAGATATATACCGATGTTGACGGTATCTATACCGCCGACCCGAGACTTATAAAGGACGCGAAGCGGATAGCCGTGATTGATTACCGCGATATGCTCACTCTCTCCATGGAGGGTTCGCAGGTGCTGCATCATAAGAGCGTAACGCTTGCGATGATAAACGGCGTGAACATCAACCTGCTTCCCGCAGGCAGAAGGGGCGGCGGCTCTATCGTAACGGCGCTGTCGGACAACGAAAGACCAGCCTTGGCGGGCGTTACGAAAAACGAGCTTACCGGCGAGGTGTCGCTTGTCGGCAAAAGCTGCTGTGCGGAGCTGCTGCCGCAGACCGTTCTGGAGCTTGCGGACAGCGGGGTGCGTGTATCCGGCGGAGGCGTCCGCAATAACTGCCTGTATCTTGTGACAGATAAAAGCCAGCTTGCCATTGCCGCGCAGCTTCTCCACGATATGTATTTCTGATGCGGTTATCCGGCAATATTCATGCGTATTGCCGGATAACGCCGCTTGAATCGTCAGCCGGTTTGTAGTATCATGTGCCTTGTACAAAAATATTTTTGAATAGGAGATAAACGGTGTTAGAAGAACTTAAAAAAAGAGTGCTGGATGCAAATCTCAAGCTGGTTGAGTACGGGCTTGTGGTGCTCACATGGGGCAACGCCTCCGAGATATCGGATGACAGAAAGTATGTTGTTATAAAGCCAAGCGGTGTTAGCTATGCCGCGATGCGTGCGGAAGACATGGTAGTCGTGGATATCGACGGCAATGTGGTCGAGGGCAAACTCAGACCCTCCTCCGATCTGCCGACGCATCTTGAGCTTTACCGCAATTTCGGCGCGGTAAAGGGCGTTGTGCATACCCATTCGCGCTATGCCGTGGCTCTGGCGCAGGCGGAGCAGGCGCTTCCGTGCTACAACACTACCCATGCCGACAATTTTTACGGCGAAGTACCCTGTACGCGCCATCTCACCGAAGCGGAGGTTTCGGAAGCCTATGAGCTGAACACCGGCAAAGTCATTGTCGAAACGTTCAATACCCGCGGGATAGATCCGGCCGCCACTCCCGGCGTGCTTGTGTGCAAGCACGGTCCGTTTACATGGGGCGCAAGCGCGGAAAAGGCGGTCGAAAACGCACTCGTTCTGGACGAGACCGCGCACATGGCATTTATTGCGAAGACCTTTGACCCCAATGTGCAGCCCGCGCCGCGCTATATCATGGACAAGCACTATTTCAGAAAACACGGCGCAAACGCCTATTACGGGCAGAAGTAAAGCCCGCCCCGAAAAAAATATAGCAAAAGCCCCGGAAAGCTTCAGAGTACTCCAAAGTTTTCCGGGGCTGTGTTTTGTTTTTAGAACCTTTACTTTGCGGTTTCAGTATATTTCGTTATAATCCTGCGGGAGAGCGCTTTCTGAATTGGTTCTGATAAACTCGTCGAGAGCATAGCGGTATGTGTCGGCGTTGTATCCGGCAAGCGTGCAGGTTATGCTTCCGGCGTTGTCGTAAATGAGATATACGTCGCTGCCGTAGATCCTGACCTCAAGCTCACGGATGTCGTCGCCGCTCTTGTAGGCAATCAGATCCGTCTCGTCGGCTTCGGTGTCGGCGGGAAGAACATCGTACCATGCAGGCTGCGCGGGCTCTTCAGCAGCGCCTGTTTCGCCTGTCTGACCGTCTCCGTCGATAACAATATTTTCCGTGCCGTCGCCCTGATCCGCAGGGGTTGACGCCGCGTTGGGATCAAAGCCCAGCAGCAGGGGGATGAACGCATCGGTGTTCATAGACGTAAGGTCAATGCGGACAGGCTCCTTGCTCTCGGGGACAACTCCGAATTCAGGGTCAAGCTCCTCGGGAAATTCGATCTGTTCCCAGATGTCATCCGAGGGAATCTCAGCGCCTACAATAGGCTCGGGAGTGGGTTCCGGCGTAGGCTCGGGAGTAGGTTCCGGAGTAGGCTCGGGAGTAGGCTCGGGAGTAGGCTCGGGCGTGGGTTCCGGCGTGGGTTCCGGTGTAGGCTCGGGAGTGGGTTCCGGCGTAGGCTCAGGCGTGGGCTCAGGAGTGGGTTCCGGAGTGGGCTCAGGAGTGGGTTCCGGCGTGGGCTCAGGAGTGGGTTCCGGCGTAGGCTCAGGAGTGGGTTCCGGCGTAGGCTCGGGAGTGGGTTCCGGCGTAGGCTCGGGCGTAGGCTCGGGAGTGGGTTCCGGCGTAGGCTCAGGAGTATATACCGGAGCAGGCTCGGCCGTGGGAACCGGCGTAGGCTCAGCCGTGGGTTCCGGCGTTACCTGCGGGATAAGGGTCAGACCGTTTGACGCCGGCGTCGGTGCGGGCGTAGTCGGGATGACAACGATATTGTTGTTCTGGGTCGGCACGGGAGTCGGCGCAGGAGTTGCAGAGGGCTGCAAAAGCTGAATACCCTGCTGGATGCCCTGCCACAGACCGCTCCATATACTCTGCGACGGCGCAGGCGTGGGAACCGGAGTGGGCGGGAATGTAGGATCGACCTGCTGAACGATCTGTGTGGTTGCAGAAGGACTCTTGACGTTCTCACCGAACTGGATAGGCGGCATAGTGGGGTTCACAGCCGCACCCTGTGCGGAATTGCTGCTGTTTGTTCCGGCGACTGCGGATTGGGTCATATCGTCAGCGGCGGAGGAGCCGGAAGCGGGGTCAATATTGATATTGCCCTCGGAAAGAGCGGACTCATACACGACGTTCTGACTGCGGAGATTTTTGATGATCGAAAATCCTCCGACAACTGCCACAAGAACTGCGACGCAGGCGGCAGAAGCGATAACGGTTTTCATCTGGCGCGAAACCCTGCGGTTTTTGCGTATAACTTCGGAACGGCGGATGTTTGCCATGATATCCTCGGCAAGTTCTTCGGGCGGTTCTACCAGATTATCGGAAACAGTATTTGACAGCATGGAAAAGGCTTCATACATTGCGGCACATTCGCTGCAGCTGTCAAGGTGTTCCATCACGGCGGCTCGTTCGCGCTTGGTCAGATCCTTATCAAGCATACGGCTGATAAGCTCCTGATAATATTTGCATTCGCTCATGACAGATCACCTCCTCTCGTTTTGCTTGACGAGATGTAATCGGGAATGTTCCCGTCCTCAATTAAAAAAGCGCACAGTTTTTTTCGCGCTCTGAAAATTCTTGACTTCACAGTACCAACCTCAAGTCCGAGTACGTCGGATATTTCTTCGTAGCTTAGACCTTGGATCTCACGCAGCAGCAGTATCTGCCGGTGATCGGGCGGCAGGGACTTGAGTCCGCGCTGCACGGCATCTCTTGTAAGCTTACGGTCCATGAGGTTTTCGGGCGTCTGCCCTTCGTCGGCAATGTCGATCTCAACGTCTTCGCCATCGTCGTTTTCGGTTGACAGGGAGACGCTTGGCTTTCTGGCGCGGCTCCTGATAAAATCAAGACAGACGTTGGAGACAATGCGGTACAGCCATACGGAAAACTTGCTGTCCCCCCTGAAAGAAGAGAGCGAATTGTATGCCTTGATAAAAGCCTCCTGGGACATATCATATGCATCTTCGCTGTTGCCCGTCATGCGCAGAGCAAGGTTATACACATTTTTTTCGTATTCCCTTACGAGAGCCTCATATGCATTCACGTTGCCGTTCAGAACGGCGTTTATGACTGCACCTTCCTGTTCCCGGGTCATTTTCATTCCCCCCTCCGGAAATATTGTAATTTATTTCAGATCTCTTTTGATATCGGCTATAATTTTTCTTATATCGTCAAGCGTGTCCACACGTACAAGCTGCTGCCTGTAACAGCTGCTGTACGCCACGCCGTGCAGGTACCACGGCAGTTGGTGCCTCGCCTCTATGCAGGCAAGCCTTTCGCCGTTCCTTTCGGCAAGCGCCTCAATCTGGGCGGCGGCGGTGTCCATTCTTTCGGCAATCGGCGGAAGCGGAGGTACAGGCAGCGCATCGACCGCGGCGCTCGACTGCTCAAAAAGCCACGGGTTTCCGAAGCAGCCGCGCCCTATCATCGCCATGTCGCAGCCGGTGTATCTGAGGATGTGCGCCGCGTCCTCGGGGGAAAAAATATCCCCGTTTGCCGTGACCGGTATCCGCACAGCCTGCTTGACTGCTTTTATTATGTCCCAATCCGCACGTCCGGCGTACATCTGCACCCTTGTGCGGCCGTGGACGGCTATCGCGGCGGCGCCCGCCTGTTCACAGATGCGCGCAAATTCGACCGCGTTGATGCTGCCGCCGTCCCAGCCCTTGCGGAACTTCACCGTGACCGGTTTATCGACGGCTTTTACGACGCTTTCGATTATTCGCCCCGCAAGCTCAGGGGTTTTCATAAGCGCGGAGCCGTCGCCGCCCTTTACGACCTTGCCGACGGGACAGCCCATGTTTATATCGAGTATGTCGGCGCCGGACTGCTCCAGCGCCATCTGCGCCGCCTCCGCCATGATCTCAGGCTCATGCCCGAATATCTGCACTGCCGACGGGTGCTCGTCCTCGGGTATGTAAAGAAGGGTCTTTGTTTTTTCGTCCTTATAGGTCAGTGCCCGCGCACTGACCATTTCGGTCGTCGTCAGCGCCGCGCCGAGTCTCCGGCAGACAGAGCGGAACGCGAAATCCGTCACACCCGCCATCGGGGCAAGCGTCACTTTTCCGCAAAGCTCAACATTTCCTATTTTTACCATTCAATATCAATTCCTACCGGACAGTGATCGGAACCCATTACCTCAGGGAAAATGTATGCATCCCTGATATTTTCCCTCAATCTGTCCGATACTACAAAATAGTCGATACGCCAGCCGACGTTTCTCCCTCTCGCACCGGCGCGGTAGCTCCACCATGAGTAGGCGTCCGTTTTGTCCGGATAGAGGTATCTGAACGAATCGGTAAAGCCGGCGTCCAGAAGCTCGGTGAACTTGCCGCGCTCCTCATAGGAAAAGCCGGGGTTGCCGATGTTGGTCTTCGGGTTTTTAAGGTCGATCTCCTCATGCGCGACGTTTAGATCGCCGCACATTATGACGGGCTTTTTCCCGTCGAGCTTCATAAGATACTCGCGGAAATCGTCCTCCCAGCGCATACGGTAATCAATGCGCTTCAGCTCGTCCTGTGCGTTCGGCGTGTACACGCAGACAAGATAGAAATTTTCGTACTCAAGCGTAATGACCCTGCCCTCGGTGTCATGCTCGGCAATGCCGAGATTATAGCTCACGCTCAGCGGGGTATGCTTTGTAAACACGGCCGTGCCGGAGTAACCCTTCCTCTCGGCGTAGCACCAGAAGCTTTCATAGCCCGGCAGGTCAAGATCGATCTGTCCCTGCTGGAGCTTTGTTTCCTGCAAACAGAAAAAGTCCGCGTTCAAGGCGTAGAAGCTGTCCTCGAAGCCCTTTTTCATGACGGCGCGCAGACCGTTTACGTTCCATGAAATAAAGCGCATTTTTACTCCTCCCCAGCCGGAACGCCCGCCGCAGCGCTCTTATCGTAGCCTTTCGCATCGGTGAGGGAGCTGTTGCGAAGTCTCGGCGGTTCGCCCGCGGCGGTCGTAAGCGTCAGTGCGGTTTTTTCCGCGGCAAGGCGATTTATCTTCATGCCCTCTGCGGTAAATTTTGCCTCATAATCGGTCATGACGCCGCATTGACCGCGCCCGTGCAGATCGTGTGTGACCTCACTGAGCGCCCATCCCTCTTCGGTGAAGCGTTCGATCGACCAATCGAAAAGCGGCGTGTTGTCGGTCTTGAAGTGTATCTGACCGCCGACGGGAAGCACATCGGAATAGATGCGCAGAAAAGCCGGTGCGGTCAGCCTGAATTTGGCGTCGCGGCTTTTCGGCCACGGATCGCAGAAGTTTATATAGATCCTGTCGATCTCGCCCTTGTCAAAAATCTCCGCAAGCTTCTTTGCGTCGCCGTTGATAAAGCGGACGTTTTCAAGCCCGCGCTCCATGACGCGCTCCATGGCGACTATCATCGCATCGGCGACAAGCTCCACCGCGATGAGCAGTGTGTCGGGCATCGTTTCGGCGGTGTCTGCCGTAAAACGCCCCTTGCCGCAGCCAAGCTCAACGAAAACCCTGCTGTACCCGGGAAAGCTTTCGCGCCATCTGCCGCGCATACTCTGACCGTCGCCGATCATAAGAGATGCGCATTTTTCCATGCGCGGCGACAGGTTGTGTCTTTTCCTCATCCTCATGGATATGTTGCTCCTTGCTGTCCTATGTTATCACATATTTTTTTAAACTTCAATTGCGGCGGCGCTATTTTAACCGGTCGAGGATATAAATAATGTACATATCGTCTCCTGCCGGAACGGTTTCAAACACGGAATAGCCGTATTTTTCAAGCTCTCCGGAGAACGCCCCGCCGGTGTTGAGCACCACAAATTTACAGCCGTTTTCCGCGCCGGTTTCGCCTACGATGTCGAGATCGAGAGCGCCGTCGTCATTGTACCATTTTTTTATTTCGCGGATGTACGGCACTCTTATGCTTGAGCGGTACTGTCTTACCCAGAAAAACAGCTCCGGCTGCATTATCACGTCGCACGGCTCGTGCATATTGCTCTCGTAAATAACGGTGCAGACTTCCTTTGTGCCGACGGGCATTTTCTGCGCGTTTTCCGCAGCGCCGTAGGACTGTCCGGAATGAGTGAAGTCCGTGCCGAGCAGCAGCAGGAACACGGCAGCCGCCGAGAGGAAGAGCTTTTTCCAGCGCTTGTCAAGCGATGTCATGACGCGCACAAAGCAATATACCATGACCGCGTCCATGGGCAGCGGCCAATAGAGCCTGACGATACGCTCTTCGACTTCAATATATTTATAAAGAAGGTGAATGATAACGGGGTTGAAGATGATGAGCATTATGACGAGAGCGGGATAGACAAGATAAGCTCTTGCCCGGTCGTGTTCCGCGCTTCTGTCCAGAATAAGGTATATCACGCAGATAAAAAACGGTATGAACAGTACGCCGCCGAGAGTGGCGAGGGAGTATATCTCCAAGGTTTCAGAAACAATGTTCTTCAGAATATCAAGCATTTCTCTCGACCTCCCTTACAGCACCAGATGGCTGGCTGTCAGAAGCAGACTCGGGCTTACGCAGAGAGCCAGCTTCCAGACGACCGAAAAATCACGTTTGCGGATAAGGTACACCAGTCCCCATGCACCCAGAGCAATAAGATTCAGTTCCGCGCAGCTTGAGGCGACCATGCAGCCTGAAATATTTCCGAGGAAAATGCCAAACCACAGCAGCCTGCGGCGGGCAGACTCCTGCTCCTCCTCAAGCAGCAGGAACAGCAGCAGTACCGCCGGACAGATGACACTCGGTCCGAAGGCTTTGCCCATCCACGGATAGCAGATGATCCATGTGCAGCGGATGTTCATTGCGACTGAGGTTATCTCATAGAAAACGGCAAACGCCGCCATGGCGATAAAAGCCTTTTCGCGGTTGTTTTTATAGATAAATGAAATGAGCCTGTATACTATATAGTAGAAAAGAAGAATAAAAGGAGCGGGCATGACCGTCCTCATGAGAACCGTTATCTCAAACCATGTGAGCTTTGAGAGCATCGCCCAGAACAATGGCCACGGGGAGAACACATACTCCGCCGCCTCCGCAAAGTGATGCGCGTAATCGTAGGGATAACCGGTCAGCACGTCGCTGCGAAGGATCTCGTCCCCCTCGACGGCGGCATTGGCGATTGCGAGATACCAGCCGTCGTCTATGTTCCATGTACCCGCGCCGAATATCACGCGCAGGAGCTGGTAGCCGGCGACAGCGGCAAAGACGATCAGCGCGATCTTTTCACTCCTGGAAAGGGGCGTTCTGTTCACGGGGTATTCCGGCCTGCGCTTATACCACATCAGGAATCCCGCGAGGGCGATCGCGGCGGCAGACGCGAGAAACACACCCGCCAGCAGCGAAAAGGACAGTCCCATGAAAAAGAAGAACAGATATACTATCTCAAACAGACTCAGCATAAGGAACAGTCCGAAGATATATGTAACACCTCTGTCCTGAGCGCCTTTGTTGAAAAAAATCAATCCGAAGCCAAACGGAATCAAGGTGAAAAACGCCAAAGACACCAAGACGCCGGTTGCCCACACAATGACATCGGTCATAAAAGAACCTCTCAAAGAATAATTAATCATTTTATTATATCATGCCCAAGCACATTAAGCAAGATTGGGTTGACGGTATAAGCGCGGGCGCGTGCAGGAGTGGACACGGAAAGGGGTGTAGGCTATAATAAGAATAACAGGCAACACACTGAAGAGAGGAGAGACAAATGAAATTTCTTCATCTTGCGGATATGCACCTCGGTAAAATGCTGTGCGGCGCGTCGCTCACGGAAAACGGCGACCAGGCTTTTTATCTTGACCGGCTTATCGGGCTTATCGACCGCGAAAAGCCGGACGCCGTCGTCATCGCAGGGGACGTCTACGACAGGGGCGTCCCGCCAAAAGAGGCGGTGACGCTGCTCGGCGGCTTCCTTTCCGCGCTTGCCGGCAGCGAGCGGGGCATACCGGTGCTTATGATCGCGGGGAACCATGACGGCGGGGAACGGCTCAATTTCGCAAAGGAGCTTCTGGCAGGACAGAACGTGCATATTTCCGGTACGGCGGAACGCACACTCACAAGCGTTACGCTCAATACCGACGGAGAACCGGTGACATTCTGGCTCATGCCGTATGTCTTTCCGATGAAGGTGCGCGACCTTTTTTCACTCACCGCCGAGGACGTGCCGGACTATGAAAGCGCCGTCCGCGTTCTGCTGGAGCATCAGGATATCGATACCTCACGCAGGAATGTACTCATTGCGCATCAGTTTGTCACGGCGGGGCAGAACGTACCCGTGCAGAGTGATTCCGAAAGTGCGGTGGGCGGTCTGGGCGCGGTGGATCATTCCGTGTTCGACGCTTTCGACTACGTTGCTCTCGGCCATATACATAGCGCGCAGCATATCGGGCGTACTTCGGTACGCTACGCCGGTGCGCCGCTATGCTATCATTTCAGCGAGATAGGACAGAAAAAGGGCGCTTTGATGGTGACTCTCGGCGCTAAAGGCACAGAGCCGGAGTATGAGCTTTTTGAACTGCCGGTTCTGCACAATATGCGCAGGATCATAGGGAAATTTGACGATATTATCGAGCGGGAGCGGCATTCGTCCGCAAGGGGCGAGTATATATCCGCCGTCATAACCGACGGCGATATCGTCTTTGATGCCGCCGAGCAGCTGCGCGCACTGCTTGAATCGCACGGCTCAAAGCTGCTTGAGATAAGCTTTCAGCCGGAGGGCGGCTATGCCGGCGGAGACTGCGGCTTTACGGACGGGCTTCACGAAAAAAGTATGCCGGAGCTGTTCGGGGAATTTTTCGAGGCGCGCTGCGGCAGGGCAATGGACGCCATGGAGCGGGAGCTTATCGAGAACGCGGCGCACAGTATAGGCAGCGGCGAGGATGCCGGCGCGGAGGAGCTTGCAGATCGGCTTGTGCGCCTTGCCATGGAACAGGAGGAAGAAAAATGAAGCCTCTGTATCTCAGCATGAAAGCCTTTGGCCCGTATATAGAAAAACAGGAGGTGGATTTTACCGCCTTCAAGGCAGGACTTTTCCTGATAACCGGCGATACGGGTGCGGGGAAGACCACAATATATGACGCGGTTATGTTCGCCCTTTTCGAGGAAACGAGCAACAAGCCGAACGGCAAGGATACCGAAAAGGGGAGCGTGCGCGACAAGAGTATGCTGCACAGCAGCTTTGTCTCCAAACGCGAGCCGACGGAGGTGGAGCTTCGCTTTGAGGAGAACGGGAAAAGCTATACGGTCGTCAGAACGATAAAATACAGCAGGGTGCGCGGAACGGCAGACGTATACGGTGACGCAAGGTTTGACGCACAGCTTTCTGACGGGGATACGCTGTCCGTCATGGGTTCGGAAAAGGTCACGGCGGAAATAAAGCGCATAATCGGCATGGACGCGGTGCAGTTCCGGCAGATAGCGATGCTTGCGCAGGGCGAGTTCAAGGCGTTTCTCGAAGCGAGGGACAATATGCGCAAGGAGATTCTGGGCAAGGTTTTCGACAACGCGCCGTATTCTGCGCTTATGAAAACGCTCTCCGCGGCGAAGCAGAAGCTTTCTGCGGAAAATACCGAGATAAAAAAGCAGCGCGAGCGTGCGCTTGATCCGGCAGTTTTCCCGCTTCCCGACGGCATGACGGACGCCGAGAGAGCCGGATACTCACCGGAGCACCCCGATATTCTTGAAAACGTACGCGCCCTTACGGAGAGCGAAAGCGCGGAGACGGCGTTGATAGGCGACGAGCTTTCCGTACTTGACGGAGTATTGCAGAAGCTCAAGGATGCACGCAGCGCGGCGGAGTACAGGAACGCTGAGCTTGACATTCTGGAGCGGCTCACGGCGGAGCAGGCGGCGCTTGAGAGCGCGGCGGCAGATATTGACGCCAAGCGGGCAAGGCTTGAAAAAAGCGAAAAAGCGGTGCGCAAAGTGTTTCCGCTGCGGGAAAAGGCAGCGGCGGCGGCGCGGCGTATGGCAGAATTGAACGAGGGCGCGGCGCAGGCCGCGCAGGAGTGGACGCTTGCCGAAAGCGGGCGGGGAAAAGCCGCAGAGGAGCTGGAAAAGACCGCTGCCATGAAGACGCGGAGGGAGGAGCTGCTTGTAAAAGCGGCGCAAATAAGTGAGTCTCTGCCGGATTATGACAGACTTTCCGATGCCGCCTGCGCACTCGGCGCGGCGGAGAGGGCGCAGGAAAAAGCCTTGGCGGATAAAAGCGCGGCGGAAAAAGCGTCAGCGGAGCAGAAAGAGCTTAAAAGCGGGATAGACGGCGAATTGGCGGAGCTGAGCACGGCGGAAGCGGACGCGGCGCGTGCCGAGAGCGCAAAGACCGAGGCGGCGCGGCTTGTCGCCGCACTCACCGGAAAAAACGGGCTTGCAGAGGATGTCGGAAGAATAGAAGAACTCAAGCGGGAGTACCGCGGCGCGTATGACGGGCGCAATGAAAAATACACGCTGAGACAGCGGGCAAGGGAAAGCTATGAAAGCCTGAACGAGCGGTTTTTCCGCTGTCAGGCGTCGATACTTGCAGGCGCACTGCGCCTTGAGCTTGACGAATGTGAGCAAGCCCGCTGTCCCGTATGCGGGACGCATGTCAGCCGCCGTGATATCCCCGGCTTTGCCGCAGGCGGAGAAGACGATGTGACGCAGGATGCCGTCAAAATCGCGGAAAAAGACTTTTCCGCCGCCGACAAGGCATTTTCTGCCGCCGTCACGGAATATGAGCTTGCAAAAAGCGCGCTTGACAACGCGCTTGCCGCAGCACTTCGAAAGGCGGACGAGCTGCTGGACGATCATGCGCCGTGGTCGGCAGATACGCTTTTTGACGGACACACGCTTACAGCGGCGATCCGTGCGAAGGAGCTTCTTTCGGCTGAGGCGGCGCAGAGCGTGGAGCGTACCGGTCAAAGGCTGCTGAGAAAAGACCGGCTGCAAAAAAGCGGCAAAAAATGCGAGACGGAGATCGCCGCGCTGACGGAGACGATAATGCGGGCGGAAAAGCAGCTGTCAGAATGTGCGGCAAATATCGTCCACAGCAGGGAAACGATAGAAAATCTCGGCAAAAAGCTTGAGTATGCGGATAAAGCCTCCGCGCTGAGTATGAAAAAGGAGGCGGAAAGCGAAGCGGAAAGGCTGCGCCGCGATATAGCGGCGATCGAAAGTGCGTATACGGAAGCCAAGGAGCGGGCGGACGCCGCCCTTGCAAGCAGGCAGACGCTTGAACGGCAGGCGGAAAATGCCGCCGCGGAGCAGCGCATGACGCAGAAGGAGTATCTTGAGGCGCTGACTGCCTGCGGCTTTGTGGATGAGGCGGCGTATTCCGAGGCGCTTCCGGGGGCGGACAGCGACAGGTATGAGGCACTGCTTGCCGCGCTGCAAAAAGAAATATACGATTATGACGGCCGCGTGAAAAATAACGCGCAGAACCTTGAAGCGCAGCGTGAAAAAACCGCCGGGTATGAGAGAAGCGACACATCGGACATAGAAGAAAAGCTCTTGAAATACAGTGCGGAGAGGGAGAGCATCTGCGAAAGGCTTGACGCGCTCAAAACACGGCGCAGCATGCATCTGAACGCGCTGAAAACGATCGAAAAGTCCTTTGATACGCAGAAAAAGCTGGTAAACGCGTACCGGCGCATAGAAAAGCTTTCCGATGCCGCCAACGGTTCGGCTGGAGACGGCGGAAAGCATGCTTTTGACGGGTATGTGCTTGGCAAGTCCTTTGACGAGGTGCTTGCCCGCGCCACAATGCATCTTGACGTTATGACCGGCGGGCGCTTCACTCTCGTGCATGAGGAAAGCGGCAGGCACAAAAGCTCCGCGGCGGATTTTGTCATAAACATAATCGACCGGTGCAGCGGTGAGCAGCGTGAGATCGGCTCTATCTCCGGCGGAGAGAGCTTTCAGGTGTCAATGGCGCTGGCGCTCGGTCTTTCCGACGTCGCGCAGGCGCACGCCTTCGGCGGACGGCGCATCGAGGCGATGTTTGTGGACGAGGGCTTCGGTACGCTCGATTCAAACGCACTGACCAATATGCTGATGGCGCTCAAGCAGGTATCCGGCGGCAAGCGGCTCATAGGCATGATAAGCCATGTGGATAATCTGGAGGAGTATATTCCGGACAGAATATCCGTCCGCAGAAACGAAAACGGCCGCGGAAGCCATATCGCGGAGCAATGACTGGGTGCAGCCGCCTGACATAAAAAAAGGAACCAAAAGACCTGAAAGAGCCTTTTGGTTCCTTTTTTGTAAGACGTGTTATATAAACGCGTATTTTTTAAGCCTGTCCATCGCTTCCTCAAGCCTTGAGAAGGGCAGGGCAAGATTCATGCGGATAGTGTCCTTGCGGCAGAATGCCTCGCCGTCCTGCCAGATAACGCCGCATCTGACGCCTCTGTGCTGAAGCTCGGTTATACTCACGCCGTGCGCTTGGCACCATTTGCCGCAGTCGAGATACAGCATATAAGTTCCCTCGGGCTTCATAAATTCAACGCCGTCAAAGTTCTTTGCGATAAAGTCCGCGGCGTAAGAGAAGTTTTTCTCAATGACCTGTATCATCTCGTCTATCCACTCTTCACCCTCCGCCGAGAAAGCGCCTATGAGACTGTGTACCGAAAGAACGTTCTGATCGTTATAATGGCTCATCTCCGCTCTGTGCGCGATGCGGTCGCGCAGCAGGGAATTGTATATGATATGATACGACCCTACAAGCCCCGCGAGAGACGCGGTCTTGCTTGCGGAGTAGAACGCGATAACGCGGTTTTTTGCATCCTCAGATATGGTCTGCGTGGGGATGTGCCTGTGACCGGGCATTATGATATCCGACCATATCTCGTCCGAGATAACGATGCAGTCATTTGCGGCGTAGACTTCCATCGCCTTTTCTATCTCCCAGCGCTCCCATACCCTGCCGCAGGGGTTGTGAGGCGAACAGAATATTGCAAGGTGGATGTTGTTCGCCTTGAGCTTTGCGTCCATGTCCTCGTAATCCATGCGCCATATACCGTTTTCGTCACGCTTGAGTTCGCTGTGGATAACGGGACGCCCCGTATCCTCCATGACGTGCGTGAAGCCGACATAGGTAGGGGAGTGCATGAGTATCTTTTCTCCGGGGGATGAGAACGCCTGTACTGCGGAGCTTATGCCGCCGAGAACGCCGTTTTCATAGCCGATATATTTTTCTTCAAGACCGGTCACGCCGTTTCTGCGCCGCTGCCAGCTTATGATCGTGTCAAAATACTCCTGCGGCAAGGCAAAGTAGCCGTAATTGGGCATCTCCATGCGCTTGAGGATCGCTTTTGTGACGGCGGGGGAAACGGGAAAGCTCATGTCGGCTATCCACATCGGGATGGGGTCAAAGCCCTCGTCCGGAGCGACGCCCTCAAACGGAATCACATCAAAAGCCTTGGAATCTTTTCCTTTTCTGTTCAGAACGGTTTCAAAATCGTATTTCATTACTGCTCTCCTTACTCTGTGTAACGTGATATGAAGCTGTCAAGCTTGTGCGCATATTCTTCCGGCGCGGCATATATGCTTTCTATGTGCAGCACGCCCTCGGTAAAAAGACAGTCCTTTTCCGTGGGACACATTTCGTAAAGCTCTCTGCCCATTTCAAACGGAACCGTCGGATCCGCCGTGCCGTGTACAAAAAGGATCGGTACGCGGGCGTTTTTGAGATTGGGGCGCACATCCGTCGCCTCAATGTCATACCCGTTCAGAAGCCGGTTGACATACCGTAAAGGCTCGTAAAGCGCGCCGAGTTTGGGGCGGATAAGCTCCGCCGCATCGGAAAAGCCGCTGTCGGAACAGATGAACTTCACCGTGTCCGGAACACGGTCGCTCATCTTGAGCACCGTACCGCCGCCCATGGAAAAGCCGTGCAGGATAACGTGTATGCCGCCGCCGAACTGTCCGGAGAGGTAATCCAGCCAATCAAGACAGTCGATACTCTCGAAAAAGTCATAGCCTATGAGAAGACCGCCGCTCTCTCCATGGGCGGCATGGTCGGGGCAGAATATGTCCCAGCCTCTGGAAAAATAGTATTCCGCAAAAGGCCCCGCCGTCTCCGCCCCGTCGGAGCGGTAGCCGTGGACGATAAAAGCGATCCTTCCGCAGGGCTTGCCGCCGCAGCAATAATAATTGCCGACAAGCTTCTTACCGCGGCGGCTTTTTATGGTATGCCGGGTATGCGGCATGGCAAGCAGCTTCGCATGCAACCGGTCGCGTTTTTCGTAGTATTCTTCCGCATGGGTTTTCCTGTCAAAGACTTTGAGTATGCCAAGATACCGGAAAAAGGCATAACGGTAAACCTCCGCAAGGCACAGCCCCGCGGCGGCAAGCGACGATGCGATCACAGTCTTTTTATTCATAATGCCCCTCCCCTTACAGACAGAATTACAAGCCATATTATACCGAAACACCCGAGGCTTTTCAACAGCAAAAAAACCGGGGCTGCTTCAAAAAACTTTGAAACAGCCCTGTATTTTTTTATTTTATCATACGGTTGCGGTTTCTTTTGCCTCTTCCTCGGCCTTTATCTTGGCAAGCTCTTCTTCCTCAAGAACGCGGTATGCGACTTTGCCGACAAGGGTCTTGGGCAGCTGCTCGCGGAATTCTATATCATACGGCATGGCGTATTTTGCGATGTTCTTGCGGCAGTAGGCCATAAGCTCCTCTTTGGTCTCATCGTTTGCCGGTACGCCTGCGGGAAGCTTTACAAAGGCCTTGACCTTCTGCATCCTGTATGCGTCGGGAACGCCGATAACACAGCTCATATCGACCTTTTCGTGCGCGTCGAGAATATTTTCTATCTGCCCGGGGTAGATGTTGTAGCCGGAGGAGATTATCATTCTCTTTGCGCGGCCCTTGAAGTAGATGAAGCCCTCCTGATCCATCGTTCCGAGATCGCCGGTGTAGACCCATGTGAGGCCGTCGGCGTGGCGGCGCAGGGTGTTTGCCGTCTCTTCGGGATGGTTCATGTATTCTTTCATGACGGTGGGACCTGCCAGCAGGATCTCGCCCTCCTCACCGTAGGGCAGCTCCTCGTCGGTGCCGGGCTTGACGATCTTGATATATGTATCGGGGAAGGGGACGCCGATGCTGCCTTCCTTGGACATCTGGGGAGGTGTAAGACAGCAGGCAGTGACCGTTTCGGTCGTGCCGTAGCCCTCGCGTATCTGCACGACGGAGCCGTGATCATAAAGGAATCTATCGAATTTCTTTTTCAGCTCTATGGAAAGCGAATCGCCGCCGGAGAAAACGCCCTTGAGACTGCTGAGATCGGCGTTTTTCATGGAGTGGGCGCGCAGCATGGCTTCATACAGCGTCGGGACGCCCGCTATGAAGTTACAGCGGTTCCTGACGACCAGCTTGGGATATTCCTTGGGATTGACACGCGGAACGAGGATGCATCTGCCGCCCTGCGAGAGCATGGTGTGTATGCACACGCCCAGACCGAAGCCGTGGAAAATAGGCATTGCGGAGAGCATTTTGTCGCCGGGGCGGAACATGGGATTGGCGGCAATGACCTGCTGACCGAGTGCGTTGAAGTTGCGGTTTGTAAGCACGATGCCCTTTGTCGTGCCGGTGGTGCCGCCGGAATAGAGAATAACGGCGGGATCGTCGCTCCTGCGCTCCACCTTATAATTATAGAAGCAGCATTTGCTGAGCTTGAGGAACTCATCCCAGCGGATAACGGGCGCATCCTTGGGGATTTTTGCGATCTTCCTGCCCTCGGTGAGCATATATCCGGCTCTTATGGGCTTGGAAAGCGCGTCCTGAACGCTTGCGATTATGATATTTACTATCTTGGTGTTCTGGCGGATGTTCTCAAACTTGTGGTAGAACTGGTCGAGAGTTATCGCAGTGACGCTGTCGGATTCGTTGAGATAAAATTCTATCTCCTTTTCTGCGGAGAGCGGGTGGATCATGTTGGCGATTGCGCCGATAAGGTTCACCGCGTAGAACATATAGATAGCCTGCGGACAGTTGGGCATGGCTATCGTGACTTTTTCGTTTTCACGCACACCGATGGTCTTCAGCGCCTTTGCGCACTTTTCTATATCCGCCATCATGGATTTATATGTGGTCGATTTGCCCATGAAGTCAAAAGCGACGTTGTTCGGGTATTTTTCGGCGATCGCCTTGACGGCGTCGTACATTGAACCGTCAAAGTAATCCAGATGCATCGGCACTCCGCCCATGAAGTTTTCCCATGGGGTTTTAGCGGTGATGTTTTCCATTATAAAGCCTCTTCAGAAAATTATTTGTAATCGTATCCGCTGGGTTCGCTCAGCGGTTTTTCCAGCAGCTCGGGATGAGCGAACATATATTTTACAAGGTTGAGACTGCGGACAAAGTAAAACCCGTCGCCGATGCGCTCGTCAAGCGTAGCGCCCACATCGAACACATCGCGTATCTCCTTCGTGCCGTCCTCCCTGATGACCTCCGCCTTGCGGAGCGTACCGATAGTGACGACAATGCTGTTCGTGCCGTAGTTGTTGAGGTGGTGATATACCGCGGGACCCTTTATGCTGCCCAAATTGCTCAGAAGCACGCTGCTGTAATTGGTGTCGCCGTCGGTAAGCGCCCGCGGAACAAGCCCCCAGAAATCGAGCCAGCGCACAACGCGCAGCAGGAACATTCTGAGCGGGCGGGGGATAGCGGCGAAACGGTCGATCCACACGTCAATGCCGTCCGTGGAATGTTCGCTCTTCCTCGTTTCCCTGACGTCGCCTACTATTTTGCGGCTGACGCTGTCGAGGGTGTCTCCGTCCTTGGCGGTGTATACCATGAGAGACTCCTCGGCGGAATCGTTAAAACGGCGCTTTACTATAAAGGATAAGGTGATGTCGTTATGCTCATATATGCGGTGTCCGGAGACGAAATAGTTCATCTTCGGCCGCTCCTTGAGCATACGCGCAACGCACACGACAAACGCATGGAACATCGTGGTCTTGTAATCGGGGTGCTCCGCGTTTTTCTTTTCGAGATATTTAAGAAGCTCCGTCGCGTCAAAGGTGTCGTGCAGGTACACCTCGCAGTCTGTGCGGTTGGGCATGATGTCGCACATTACCGTCTGAAGTCCCGGCGCCTCTCTTACCCAGCGTGCGTCGCGTCTGTCGCCGCGTCTTCTCTTTTTCTTTTCTGTATCACTCACTGTTATAATTCTCCCTTTTCCCGTACTGCGGAACAGTTTAGGACTTTGCGCCTTCAAAAGCAACAATTTTTTCACATTTTCACCGCCGCTGCGACTATACTATTTGTAGAGTGGCTTTATTAAGCCAAAAACGGGACTTTGCGGACGAGCGTTCGTTCCCCTTTTATTTACAGAAATTTCTAAGACAAGACATAAGAAAGGTGCTATAATACCAAGGTTAGAAGTTCATTATTGAAAACTTTGGAGGGCATATGGATTCATTGACTGTCTTTGCACTGATCGTTTTTGCCGTGACCTACATACTCATGTTCGCTTTCCAGAAGCTGAGACCATACGTTGCGATAGTCTCCGCCGTTATTTTTGTGGCGGTCGGCAGTCTGGGGATTTTTCCGGATTTCAGTTATACATGGCGCGATGCTCTCTCCCAGATAGACTGGAATGTTATCATGATGATAGCGGGTACAATGGGGACGGTATATCTCTTTATCGAATCCAGGATGCCGCAGCGGCTGAGCGATCTGATCATCACAAAGGTCAGCACCGTGAAATGGATAATAGTAACGCTGTCGATGTTCGCGGGCATTATCTCCGCGTTCGTTGACAACGTGGCGACGGTGCTTATGGTGGCTCCCGTGGCGGTCGCGCTGTGCAGGAAAATAGACATTTCTCCCGTACCGGCGATAATCTGCATCGCCGTGTCGTCAAATCTCCAGGGGGCGGCGACGCTTGTCGGCGATACGACGTCTATCCTCCTCGGCAAGGCCGCAAGCCTTGACTTTATGGATTTCTTCTTTGTTGACGGAAAAGCCGGTATGTTCTGGGTAACGGAGATCGGCGCGCTTGCCTCGGCGGTCATTATCCTTATAATGTGCCGCAAGGACAACAAAAAGGTTCGCGTCAGCGACGTCACGCCCGTTGAGGATATGGTTCCGACATGGCTTCTTGTCGGCACGGTGGCGGCGCTTATCGGCGTTTCGTTCATCCCCTACGAAATGAACGCAAAGCCCGGACAGTTCTATAAGCCCGACATAACAAACGGTCTTATCTGCATCGCCTTCTTCCTCGTGGGCGTCATCCGGCAGAGCATAAAGGACAAGAGCTTTGAAGTGATGAAAAAGGCGTTCGGCGAGATAGATTTCTATACCATAGCGCTGCTGGCAGGTCTTTTTGTCGTTATCGGCGGGATACAGAAGGCAGGAATAATCGACCTTATAGGCTCTCTGCTCAGCTCCATCGGCGGCGACGGAAGCAGAAAATCGGTCTTCCTTGTGTATACGGTCATTGTCTGGGCGTCGGTCGGCTTCTCCGCGTTCATTGATAACATCCCGTATACTGCCACAATGCTCCCTGTGGTGGCGGTAATTGCCGAAAAGCTCACCTCCGTCGGGGAAGTCGTGGTTCCGACAAACCTGCTTTACTTCGGACTGCTTGTCGGCGCAACACTCGGCGGGAACATTACGCCTATCGGAGCGTCTGCAAATATAACGGGACTTTCCATCCTGCGCCGCGAAGGCTACGAGGTCAAGGCGGGCGAGTTCATGAAATACAGCGTTCCCTTTACACTTACGGCAGTTACGACCGGCTATATCCTTCTCTGGCTCATCTGGATGTGATGCTCCGTAGAACAGAAATATTTTTCGTAACTTTACGCAGTAATATATTGACAAAATGGTTACAACAGTGTTATAATTATGTAACCTTGAATATGGGAACCATTTTAAACGTATACACAGGAACATGAGGTGCAGAAAATGATTTGCAAATATTGCGGAAACGAAGTCGATGACAACGCGCAGGTTTGCCCCGTGTGCAACAGCCCTCTGTATGGCGACGATCAGAACGGCTATGTGCAGGAAAGCCTTGACTTGGGCGACTATTCGCAGACCGGCTATGACCAGAGCAATTACAATCAGGGCGATTACGCCCAGAGCGGATATGACAGCAATGCCGGATACGATCATTACGGCTACGGCGAGACAAACGATACTTTTGAGGAGGACCCCTTTGCGCAGGACGAAAAACCGGCGAAGAAGGGCGTGAGCGTAAATCTTCCCAAGGTTCAGGCGGCTACGGTCATTTCCGCCGCCGCGGCGATTTTCAGCTTTATCTGTCTTGTTATGGTCTGCATGGTAAACGCCAATCTCAAGGATCGCGCAAACACGCTTGAAGCCGCTGTCGCGCAGGTGCAGATGTCTTACTCTTCCCTCGAGGAAAGAATAGGCAGCCTTGACAGCACCGTCGCCAACGTTCAGCAGGAGGCGTATAACCAGCTTGCCAGCACGAGCATATCCATAACAAAGGATATCACCAGCCTTACGGGACCGGTGAGTCTCGGCAAATACAACATGATGTTCATCATCAAGGCCAAGGGCAATCTCAATCTCAACACATCGTTCGAGTGGCAGAAGTATAACTCCACCACCGGCGGCTGGGAGGAGATAGTATTCACCGGCAAAGCGACCTCCAACGATCAGTATGGATTAAGGCTTGAAAACCTTATGGAAAACGGCGAATATAAATCCGTCCTTTGGGCAAACGGCATAACCAAGGCAGCCGAGGGAACGTATCGCTGTGTCATTTCGGACGTCAACGGTATAAAGAAGACGAGCAGCGAAGCAAGCGTATCGGTTGCTGACGCCCAATAAGAACGGAGCTTGACTGATGGCACTTGACAGGGAATATTTTGACTCGATAAGCATAGAACTTGTAAAAAAGAAATACTACAACGCCAATAAAGTCAATGCCGTGTTTGATGAGATCCGGGATCAGGCGATAGCTCTTTCGGAAGAAAACAAAGCCCTTAAAAAACAGCTTGAGGGTCTTAACAGCAAGAAAGCGGAGATCGGCGAGGCGGTCATGTCCGCACAGAGCCTGTATAAGGACATCGTGGATAAGGCCAACGCCAGCGCCGCCGGTATAATAAAGGAAGCGCAGGATAAGCGCGATCAGATGCTTGCGGAGGATTCCCACTGGCAGGAATATGCGGTGAAGCGCGTTGGCGCGTGCATCGCCAAGCTCAGGGAGCAGCAGCAGAAAACCATCGAGCTTATCAATTCCGAATGGCAGTCGTTCCTGTGCGATCTGGACGGAAAGCCCGGGGAAGCGGAAGAGACGTATCCGGATATCGGGAACGTCCTTGAGACGATCGGGCGTGAAATAGACAGTATAAACAGCAAAACAGAATGAAAACAACCGGAAGACCTGAAATTTCAGGTCTTCCGGTTGCTTTTTCACCTTTTCACCGTAAAGGTATTGTTTTAAGCCCGGCGTTTTCTCGGCTCGCAGCAGCTTCTGTACATTCTGAATACCGCCGCGCACATGACGATCACGCTCAACGCCATCACCGCATAGCACTTCATGTACCAATCTCCGTGGCGCTGCACGAAATATTCCGAAAGTCCCACGCCGACGAGAGACAAAAACCATACGCACCAGAGCGCGAAATGATATGCCTTTCGGCTGTTGGTGCGCACGGACCAGACGCTGTAATAAATGAACACGCCGAGTATGCACAGCGCCGCAACCATTTGCACGATGCTGACAAAGCCGTTGAAATGCATATAGCTTGAGTCGTAGCGGGTGGAATCCATTATCAGCTCCACTGCGCTGTGTACGAGGAGAAAGAGCCTTGCAACGTGTCCGTCCTCAGGGATGCTGCCCTTCATTGGATGTCCGCGCCGGTCGCAGCAGAAGCGGTAAAGCCATACAAAAACGGCCAGCATAATGAGAAACTGAACGAAAAACGTCGCAAAACGGTAATCCGAACCGCTGTTTGTGTATACGGGCGCGGCCAGCGGAAGATGCTGGAGCTTCGGATCGTCAATGGCGATTTTTGCGCGGCAGGAGTTGTTGAAAAGCGAACTGAGGCGGATGAAGGCGATGCCGAGCGCCGCCCCGGGCGCGACCGCGTCCAGAAGCCGGTGTACGCTGTCCGTAAAGCCGAGCGCCTTCACAAGCACGGCTGCCAGCCATGTGCCGAATATCGCGCCGGGCAGGACATACCCGCCGGCGGAATAGTCAGTCAGAGCGCCGATGAGACCGGAATACTGCTCTGCGTGGCAGTACCAGTGTAAAAGCCTGCAGAGGAAAACGGAGAAAAACACCGCAAAGGGCAGCATGACCCACAAGGCTCTGCCGTTGCCCGCATAGGTGGTGTACAGCGAATAGCTTATGCAGAAGCACGCCGCCACCGCAAGACCGATGACGATGCCGCTGTAATATATTACGTTTGAGCCTATCGAAATGGCGATCGGGTTCATTGGCTCACCTCCGATTCCGGTAGAGCTGTGGCAAAGTATATGATATCCGTTACCGTGCGTTCCGCCCCGAAGTCAATATAGTTCACGGGCTGACCGTTGAATACTATTTCCGAAGTCTGCCCGCCGTCAAGGTTGTATGCCTTGTAGCAGCCCTTGGAATACATTATCTCCGCAAATTCGTTGACGTTGCAGCGGGGATTCTGCCCGTTGCAGTGGTTGACCGTCATATAAACGTAGTGCAGCTCGTCTACCATGCCAAGCCCCGCCCTTGAATATTCGCGGTCTATCTCGCCGATCGGGTAGCTGCTGCAATACTGAAGCTCGCCGTTGTCCACAAGTATCGGCCCGAAAGAGAGAGAATACAGCACGTCGTTGTCCGCAATGTACTGATACATCTGCGCCTCGTCGGCAATGCTCCCCGCTTTCATGAACAGCATATCGCCCTTGGAATTGATAAAGCAGTTGTCAAGCCTGTCGGGTGAAAATCTGAAAAGCTGGCGCTGATACACGGTAACGCCCATCTGGCGGAAGCCGTAGAAGTCAGCGTTCATTGCGACAACGGCGTTTGCCGACTCCGCCAGCTTTGACGCGTAGGACTGCACGGAGCTGCCGTAGGTGTCCTCGGAAAGCTTGCGGCGTATCTGCGACCCGTCTGCTATCTTTATTTCCGCGACCGTCGCACTGCGGTTATTTATTCTCTCGCGCCAGACAAGCGCAAGGATCGTCGCGTCGCGGTAGTAGTAGACATAGTTATCGGGATAAAAATCAAGATCGGGACTCCACACAAGCTCCTGCCCGTCAAGAAGCTCCGCCGCGTCGTCAATGACGCTCCGGATCACCGACATATCGTCGGTTTTGCCGAAAGCCGCCGCATTCGGCTTGGGGGCGACGGTATTCGTTTCAGGAATTGTATAGAGCTTTCTTATGTATGCAAGATCGCCCAAAGCCTCGCTTTTTGCGTTGTTCACATACATATCGAGACGGCTGACAAGGTTCGTGTTGTTCTGCACGGCCGCCGCCGTCACGGTTCCCGAATCGGGATGCACGTTCTTTGAGACCCAGACAAAGGTCAGAAGCGTGATGAAAACAAACAGCACCGTGACGACGCCTCTGAGCGGCCCTGCGGCCGTTCTCCGGCGTTCCGCCGCCCTGTCGTCATATGAATAACCGCCACGCCCGTATTCATCATAGAACTCCGCTGATTCTTTCCGGCGCGTTTTCGGCTTGGCGGCAGGCTTTCTGCGCAATCTTTCCGGCGCAGGCTCATCCCTGTACTCCGGCTCGTCATATATCGGCCCGCGCCGCCGCGGCTTTGCATACGTCGCCTTTTCGCGCCCGGACTTTTCAGGCTTTTTATATACGGGTTCGTCATACTCAGGTTCATCGTATACGGGTTCGTCATATACGGGTTCGTCATACTCCGGTTCGTCGTATACGGGTTCGTCATACTCCGGTTCGTCGTATATGGGTTCGTCATACTCCGGTTCGTCGTATACGGGCTGTTCGTATGCCGGTTCGTCATACTCATCCTCATAGTATTCGGGGGCGGTGCGGACGTCTTCACGGCGCGTCTCTTTCCGCGCCGGGCGCGCCTCGCCCGCGATGGAATCGCTGTACGAGGTGAACTCCGCAAGGATATCGTCTATATCAAAATTGTCGTCGTATTTGCTCATTTTGACCTCCGGTAGGGAAGTGTTGGTCACTGCGCCGTTCCGCCGATAACGGCATTGAGAAGCTCCGGACTTGTGATTATGAACCACTTGCCGTTTTTGTACTCAAGCTCAACATTGAACTGCTCCGTGGTGTAGAAAGCGGAGATGTTGTTCATGACCTCGGCAACGGCGTCGGAATACGCCTTATCCGTGACCTCAGGAAGATATTTGTCGTTTGCGTCGTAAACCTTGTTGTGCGGGTTGTCCTCGACAAATTTTTCAAGTATGCCGTTTACCTTGTCTCCTATGCTGCTTTCCGTGTCTTTGATATTCAGGTACCGGAAGCGCACAGGCACAAAAGCGCTGAGCTTGTTTACCGTCGCTTCGCCCATAACGGTGTGGCTGTAGCTGTCGCGCAGAGCCTGATATATGATCTTCCCGTTTTCATCGGCGGCCTCGTTTTCAAGACCGAGACTTGTGTAGTCGGCGAGACAGGGGTATGCGCTCTGATAATCGCCGCTTTCAAGGGCGGAAAAGAAAGTCTCCACGGTATCTTTAGGGTCACCGTCGGGCTTGGTGTAAAGCGTACCGAAGGAATACCCCACAACGCACGTCATAAGCGCAAGACCGGACAGGATTATCGCAAGTATCGCCCAAGGCACGTTTGCCCGGCCGGATTTGCCCTGCCTGACGACAAACGCCATCGACGCGAAGACGAGGACAAGCACGGCAAAAAATAAAACCGCCGTCGCCGTACCGCCTGCTTGCTCAACGACCGGCGTATCCGACGGCTGCGCGGCAAAAGCCGCCGCCGATACGGACGGCGCAAAAAACGCGGCGCATATCACAGAAAGGGACACCTTCAGACGCTTCATAGGTCACTCCGTAAATGTTTACATAATCTTATGGCATATTATATCATGCACGGGGATAATTGCAAGGAAAAAGTTTGCCGCGGGGCGGCGCGCCGCTCCTGCGGCGGTCTTGACAGCCCTTTTTCGTTGTAATATACTACATTGAAAACAGTAACTGAAAGGCGGATAAACCGTGACGCGCTTCGGCAGAATATTCAACAGCAAGGCATTCAAATATACGGTGGGGGCAATCTGGCTCGTTATAATCGTCGTGTGTCTTCTGACCATGCGCAATATCACCATTGACCAGATCGTTAATTTCACGCCGAAAAACCCGCTTGCCGCGATAGCGATCATGATGCTGCTGTTTGCGCTTAAAAGCCTGAGCGTCGTGATGTACAGCGGCATCCTGTTCGCGGCTCTCGGCGTTATGTTTGAGCTGAAATATGCCCTGCCGCTTGCCATTATGGGCTGTGCGGTCATCGCATCGGTGCCTTACGGTATAGGGCGGCTGATAGGCGCGGGGCAGATAGCAAGGCTTGAGGCGAAATATCCAAAGCTCAGCATATTGGAGGAAATGCGCGCCTCGAACGATTTTCTATTTGTGCTGCTGCCGCGTCTGCTGGGAATCTTGCCATATGACGTTGTGAGCATTTACATGGGCTCTGCGGAGATAAAATACAAAACCTACCTTCCGGCGAGCGTGCTGGGAATGCTGCAATTCGCAATACCTATGACGGTAATGGGGTACTCCGTTGACGATCCGTCTTCACCCGCGTTTATTGCTTCCGTCTGCGTTCATCTGGGGGTGAGCGCGGCATCGTTTATTGCACTGTTCTTTTTCGTCAGAAAAACGAGGGCGGAAAAGAGAAAAAATGAAAATTGTTGACAAATCGGTATCCGGTATTTATAATACTGGTACTATTTGCTGCTGAGAAGGTCAGGAGTAGCCGGCTGCGGATGCGCAGAGAGAAAGCGGTCTGGTGCAAGCTTTCGTGAGGCGTCGGTGAAGGTCGGACCGGAGCGCGCAGAGTGAATGGAGTAGCTTTGCCGTACAGCCTGCGTTAAAGGCTTTTGAGTGCCGCTGGTATGACAGCGGAATTCAGGTGGTACCACGGTAATTTGCGGATTATCGCCCTGAGGCGTTCGGCCTCAGGGCGTTTTTTATTGCGGCAACGCTGTATACGGCTTGAGGTTTCCATTTTCGTTTTAAGGAGAAAAGGCATGAAAGAACTTCCGAAAGTGTACGACCCGAAATCAGTCGAGAAGAAAATCTACGATATGTGGATGAAAGGCGGATATTTCAGGGGAAAGATCGACCCTGACAAGAAGCCGTTTTCCATTGTTATGCCGCCCCCCAACGTAACGGGACAGCTCCACATGGGACACGCGCTTGACTCTACATTGCAGGACATCCTCACCCGATACAAGAGGATGCAGGGCTTTTCCGCGCTGTGGCTGCCCGGCGTTGACCATGCCGGCATAGCGACGCAGATAAAGGTCGAGGAAGTGCTGCGCAAGGAGGAAGGCAAGACCCGCTACGACCTCGGACGCGAAAAGTTTCTTGAGCGCGTCTGGGCGTGGAAGCAGCAGTACGGCGACAGAATAGTCGAGCAGCAGAAGAGCATGGGCGTCAGCTGCGATTGGGACAGAAGCCGCTTCACAATGGACGATACCTGCGCAAAGGCCGTTCGGGAAACGTTCTGCGAGCTGTATGAAAAGGGGCTTATCTACAAGGGACGCCGCATGATAAACTGGTGTACACACTGCCGCACAGCCCTGTCTGACGCCGAGGTGGAGTACAAGGATATTCCCGGCTCCTTCTGGTATATCCGTTATCCGATAGAGAACTCCGATGAGGAATTTATCATAGCCACTACCCGCCCTGAGACGATGCTGGGCGACTCCGGCGTTGCGGTCAACCCGGAGGATGAAAAATATAAACACCTTGTGGGCAAAAACGCGATACTCCCGCTTGTGGGAAGAAAGCTGCCTATCGTTGCGGACGATTATGTTGAGCTGGGCTTCGGCACGGGCGCGGTCAAGATGACTCCATGCCATGACCCGAACGACTATGAAGTCGGTCTGCGCCATAACCTTGAGCAGATACAGTGCATCGATGAGGACGGCAGGATAATCAACGGCGGCAAGTACGACGGAATGGATCGCTTCGAGGCGCGCAAGGCGATAGTCGCAGATCTTGAAGAGCAGGGCTATCTTGTCAAGGTCGAGCCGTACAGCCACAATGTCGGCTGCTGCTACCGCTGCGGCAAGGTTGTAGAACCGCTGCCCTCTCCGCAGTGGTTCGTGAAGATGGAGCCGCTGGCAAAGAAGGCTCTTGAGGTCGTCAATGATGGGCGTGTGAAATTCGTACCCGAGAGATTCACGAAGATCTACACCAACTGGATGGAGAACGTGCATGATTGGTGCATCTCCCGTCAGCTCTGGTGGGGACATCAGATACCCGCGTGGTACTGCGACGACTGCGGTCATATCACCGTTTCCCGTGAGGACGCGGCCGAGTGCGAGTGCTGTCACAGCAAGAATATCAGGCGCGAGGAAGATGTGCTTGACACATGGTTCTCCTCTGCGCTCTGGCCGTTCTCGACAATGGGCTGGCCGGACAAAACGCCTGAGCTTGATTACTGGTATCCTACCTCCGTCATGGTCACGGGCTATGACATCATATTCTTCTGGGTCTCCCGCATGATATTCTCCGCCATGGAGCAGCTTGACAAGGAGCCGTTCAAAACCGTGTTCATTCACGGGCTTGTGCGCGACAGTCAGGGCAGGAAGATGTCCAAATCCCTCGGCAACGGTATCGATCCGCTTGAAATGGTAGACAAGTACGGCGCGGACGCGCTGCGCTTCAACCTCATTACCGGCAACAGCCCCGGAAACGATATGCGTTTCTATATCGAGAAGTGCGAGGCCATGCGCAACTTCTGCAACAAGATCTGGAACGCGTCCCGCTTCGTGATGATGAATCTCACTATCGACAAAAACGAACTGCCCGAAAAGCTTGAGATAGAGGACAAGTGGATACTCTCCAAGCTCAACGACGTTGTCAAAGAGGTCTGCGAGAATATGGACAGCTTCGAGCTGGGTGTGGCAGCGGGCAAAATCTACGACTTTATCTGGGACAGCTATTGCGATTGGTATATCGAGCTTACCAAGCCGCGCCTCAACGGCGACGACGAGCAGAGCAAGCTTTCCGCACAGAAGGTGCTGCTGTATGTCCTGGTTGAGATACTCAAGCTGCTGCACCCGTTCATGCCGTTCATAACGGAGGAGATCTGGCAGGCGCTTCCCCATGACGGCGAGGCTCTCATGATCGAGCGCTATCCTGAGTTCAGCGAAGCTCTCAGCTTCCGCGAGGACGAGGCAAACTTTGAAATGGTCATGACCGCTATAAAGGCTGTGCGCGCCCGCCGCAGCGAGATGAATGTTCCGCCCTCCCGCAAGGCTCATCTGATCGTCGTTACCGACAGGAAGGCGGCTTTTGAGGCAGGAAAAGCATATATGTGCAAGCTTGCCTACGCAAGCGAGGTCAGCGTTCTGGACAACGATCCCGAGGGCGGCGAGGGTATGGTTTCCGTCATCACCGACAACACCCGTATGTTCATGCCTCTTTCGGAGCTTGTGGATATGGAGAAGGAAATTGCCCGCACAGAGAAGGAGCTTGCCAACGCCGAAAAGCTGCTGGCGGGTCAGAACGCAAAGCTTGCAAACGAGAATTTCGTCTCCCGTGCGCCCGAAGCGGTCGTCAACGCGGAACGCGAGAAGAAAGCAAAGCTTGAAGCGCTCATTGAAAATCTCAGGCTCCAGCTTGCAAACATGAAAAAATAATACTCATATTTCAGCATAATCACGATTTCGACAGAATTTTTACACAAAAGCATATAAAATGGCATTGCACGATACATAAAGGTGCAATGCCATTTTTCTATTTCGGGGTGTGAACAAATGACTATAAAAACGGCGTTTTCGGGCGGAAAGCTGATCGTCTGTCTTTCCGGCGAGCTTGACCACCACCAGGCGAGGCAAGCGATGAATACAGTGGACGAGCTTATTGACGAGCATCTTCCGCGTGACTGCGTGCTTGATCTGAGCGAGCTGAGCTTTATGGATTCTTCCGGCATTGCGCTCATAATCCGTCTCAACCGGAAGATGAAGGATATGGGCGGCAGGGCGTGGATAGAAAATCCCGCCGCACAGCCGCGGCGGGTCATCGACGCCTCAGGGATAGACAGGCTTGTTCCGGTGGCGATAAGCCGGTAGGGCGGCTGCGCAGGCGCGGTGTCTGCGGCAAGAGGAACAAGCCGCACAGTATCGGAATAATATATGCGGAAAGACCGCATGGGGGATCGAACTATGAACACTTCAAATTATATCAAATTGGAATTTCCCGGCAAGAGCAGCAACGAGGCGTTTGCCCGTGCTTCCGCCGCCGCCTTTGCATCGCAGCTTGACCCGACAATGGAGGAGCTGGGCGACATCAAAACCGCAGTTTCGGAGGCGGTGACAAACTGCATCGTCCATGCCTATCCCGATGAGATAGGCCGCATCAGCATGAGAATGAGAATACTTGAAGACGGTATTCTGGAAATCTCCGTAAAGGATTGGGGCAAAGGCATTGAGGATGTGCATCAGGCAATGGAACCGCTGTTCACCACCGGCGGGGAGGATCGCGGCGGCATGGGCTTTACTATAATGGGCAGCTTCATGGACAGACTCCGCGTCCGCTCCTTTCCGAACAAGGGCACTACCGTCACAATGTGCAAGCGCATCATCAGGAGAGTGGGCAGCCGATGAGCGGTGACATCATTTCCGGTATAAGGTCGGCACAGGCGGGAAGCCGTGACGCCGCCGGAGAGCTGATCGAAAAGAACTCCGGTCTCATATGGAGCATAGCGCGGCGGTTTTTCGGTCGGGGCGTCGATCCCGACGATCTCTACCAACTCGGCTGCGTAGGGTTCCTCAAGGCTATCGAGGGGTTCAGCGAGGAATACGGCACCTGCTTTTCAACATATGCCGTGCCGAAAATTTCCGGGGAAATACGCAGATTTTTAAGGGACGACGGCGCCGTGAAGGTCAGCCGAAGCACAAAGGAGCAGGCGGCGCAGATAAAAGCGGCGAGGTTTGCCCTTGAGCAGCGCATAGGCAGAGAGCCGAACATTTCAGAGCTTGCGCGGGAAACGGGCTTCACGCCTGAGGAGATAGCCTTTGCCGAGATCGCAACAGGTCCTGCGGAAAGCCTGCAAAAGGAGAGCGGGGAGGACGGATTCTCTCTTGAGCTTGTGCTTGGAGACAAAAACGCCGAGGAGCGCATGATAGAGCATGTCGCCCTGCGCGCCGCGATAGAAAAGCTTCCCGCCCGTGAAAGGCAGGTGATCGTTCTGCGCTACTATCACGGCATGACCCAGCAGAACGCGGCAAAGGTGCTGCACATATCGCAGGTTCAGGTGTCGCGCCTTGAAAGGCGCGCAATAGACGCGCTGAAACTTGCGCTCGATTCATAAACGAAAAGCTTGTCAAAAAGTCATGCAAGGACTTTTTGACAAGCTTTCAGCTTATTTTGTCACAGTAAAGTTCAATTCAATATCTGCCGTGATGCCGTTGGAAAATGTAAACTCCGCGGCGGCTTTGTATTCTCCGGCCTCCAGACCGTCGGCGGGGGCGGCCTTCCATGTGCTTCTGTCGCGCTGTCCCGCCTCGACGCTTCCGCCGGCTTCGCTGCTGAGAACAAAGCAGCCGGAGTCAGCGCCGGTGAGCGTTACGCTTTCTATCCTGAGCCTGTCGATGCCGGTGTTTTCAACGGTTATCGCCTGCGGCTCCATCGGTTTGTACCCCTGCTTCTGCTTTTCAAATACGGGGGCTTTTATTACGGGGATGAGATAGCGGCCTGAGACTATGCGGCTGCTTTCCGCGCCGTCGGCCGCCGCCATGACCTGCAAGGTGGAGCTGAAAGAAATTTCGACGGGTTCGCTGTATACGCTGTCCTCCTCGCTGACCGCGCTGCCGCCGTCTGTGCTGTAATATACCGTCACGCCGTCAGGAACAATGATCTTCACGCGCTGCGCTTCGCCGTAGGTTCCGAATGCCGGAGTAATGACAGGGGCGTCCACCTTGAAGGCAAGCGTAAGTATCCCGTCCCTTTCGGCATTGCTGAACACGACGGAACCGTCGTCCTGCATGGTGCAGCGGCCTGTGCTTGCGCCGGAATTGAGCAGGGTGAAGCCCGGCTTCGCCGTGATCCTTATTTCGTCGTCCTCTTCCATGAAATAGTCAAGTCCGGACTTGTCGGGACCTTCTATAAACGCAAAGCGGCTGTAATCCGCAGCGAGGCTTATCCGGTGTCTGCCGTCCTCGACCGGTGTTTCCGCCGCTTCTTCGGCATCGCCGGATTCCGCAGCACCTTCCGCTTCCTCTGCTGTGGAATCGGCGGGCGCGGATGCGCTGTCGATCACCGTTCCGCCGTCAGAATTGCCGATGACCTCTCCGCCGTTGTTGTATACGGTGCCGCTGTTGTTGTACACGGTTCCGGCGTTGTTGTAGACCGTACCGCCGTTGTTGTATACGGTTCCGCCGTTATTGTAAACGGTGCCGCCGTTGTTGTATACAGTCCCGTAGTTATTGAAAACGGTTTTTCCGTCGTTATAATATGTGCTGTCAAAATCGTTTATCACCGCGTCAAAGACGCCGGACGCACCGGCTTGCTCCACAGCGGCGTCGGCAAACGCCGCGCCGGACATGAGCATGAGCGCCGCAAGGGTCAGGATAAAAACAAAAAGCTTTACGTGCTTCATCGGCAGAACCTCCGTCTTTATATATCACTTTATATGATTGCCGCAGAGACATTTTTGTTCCTTGCCGGCAGAAAAAACACAGAGATTTCTTTTGATTGCCAAAAAATGCGATTTCTGTTATTATGGCAATATATGATATGCTCCGAATATGCTCCGAAAGGACTTGGGTTATGACCGAAACAAAACGCCTGCGCAGTCTTGACCTTATCAAGACCGCCGCCGTTATCTGCATATGTGCGCTGCATTTCCCGTGGTGCGGGGATATGGAGTTTGCACCGGACATGGCGTTCCTGCCGGCGCTGAGAAGGTTTCTTTTTGCGTTCAATTCATGCGCGGTTCCGCTGTTCATGGCGGTGAACGGGGCGCTGCTCCTGAACCGCCCGTTTGACGGCAAAAAGCACCTCAGAAATACGGCTGTGCTTTTTGCGCAGTATGTTTTCTGGCGCGCCGCAACCATAATTTTAATAGGGCTTTATCAGGGACTTGATTTTTCCGCCTATAACCTCACGACGTGGGTAAACGCACTTGTTTTATTGCAGAATTTTCCGGCGGTAAATGTGAACCACCTGTGGTTCATGCCGATGCTCATATGTATATACGTCTGGCTTCCCGCGCTGCACAGCCTGTTCTCAGCGCTTGAGGAAAAGGGCGGGATGTGGCGCATCCTGCCGTTCATGGGTGTGCTGCTGGTTTTCTGCTTCCTGTTCGAGGATCTTATGCTCATCCAGCCGGTCATACCGTTTTTCAGCGAGGCAAAGCTCGGCGGGTGGCAGTTGTTTCTGCCGCTTTCCGGCACACGCTACTGCTCAATGCTGTTTTATTTCCTGATGGGCGGGCTTGCCGTCAGGTATTCCGACAGACTGCGCCGTGTTCCGGCGGCTCTGTGCGCCGCGGCGATCGCGCTTGCGCTTGTGCTGCTGTATCTGGAATGGCGGCTGAACTCTTCATACTCCGGCGAGACGTATGACAACGTCTTTTTAAGCTACGACAATCTTCCGTGCGTACTGCTGACGGCGGGGGTATTCATGCTGGCGCTGCGCTGCGAAAAATTCCTTCGCGGGGAAAATATGCTTGGCAGGCTTGTGGAAACTGTCGGAAGCAATACAATGTCGGTGTACTATCTGCACTGGATCTTTGCCGCCACGGTGTTTGAGCGGCTGCACGTTGCCGACGGGCTTCTCTTCAACCTGCTGAAAGCCGCCGCGCTTACCGCGCTGTGTACGCTGATAAGCATACTTTTCAAAAAGCTTCCGGTGCTGAGGAAGCTCGTCCACTGAGATATCAAGGCTCTCGGCAACAGCGTTTTGAAAGAGTTCAGAATGCTCGGCGGAAAGCGCGGCAGCGCCTTATTTTCCCGACTTGAGCCTTGCAAGAGTCTCTTTAATGCGCGCCGGCGCACCGGTCGGTTCATCCAGATCTATCACCGCGCTTTCCATGGGGCAAAGCCCTGTTTTGGTGCGGTTTTCTATAAGCTCGGTAAGCAGGTCATAGCTGAGCCCGACGCCGTACTTTTCAAAAACTTCCTTCGCGGGTTTGCTGACGATTCCGGCGTATACACGCTCCACGCCCAAAAGCACATACAGGAATGCTGCCGCCTTGCCGACTACTCTGTCCGCCGCGGCGCATCCGGCAAAGCGCTTGCCCTGCTCATATGGCGTGAGCAGCGGCTGCACCCCGCGCAAAGTGCTTGTATAATCAACGTTATCGCCGCAGATAACACAGGTGTAATCGCCCTCTTTAAGAGTGCGGACGGCTTTTTCGTAATAGTTCATGCTGATCTCCCTAAGAAATATAGATATATGAGGCTGTCAAAGAATTATGCACCAAAGTCAGATAACAGAGCAGCAGGGGAGCTTGAGGGGGCAAGGCCCGCCTCAAATCGGATAAACCGCCGTCGAGAGCCTTGAGATATCAAGGCTCTCGGCAACAGCATTCTGAACGCGTTCAGAATGCTCGGCGGAAAGCGCAGGCAAAAAGTCCTGTAAGGACTTTTTTGACAAGCTGATATATATTCATTATAAAGCCGACGGCCGCCTTTTTCAACACTTTTCAAAACCGGCGGCTGCGAGGTAAGACCGAAGTCAATGTCAGGAGGAAGACAAATGAAAAAAATACTTTTCATATGCTATGGGAATATATGCAGAAGCCCGACGGCTGAGTATATAATGCGCGATATGCTCAAAAAAGCCGGTATGGACGGCGAGGTGTATGTATCGTCTGCCGCAACGAGTGATGAAGAGATAGGCAACGGCGTGTATCCGCCGATGAAAAAGCTCCTCGCCGCGCACGGCATTGATTGCTCGGACAAGAAGGCAAGACGTATAACCGCCGCGGACTATGATAAATACGACCTTATTGTGTATATGGACGAGATCAACCGCAGGACGCTCAGCAGCGTGTATCACGGCGACCCCAAGGGAAAGCTGCGCAATCTTCTCGACTATGCGGGCAGAACGGGCGAGGAGATCGCCGACCCGTGGTACACCCGACAGTTTCAGACCGCGTGGGATGAGATATACGCGGGATGCGAGGGACTGCTGAAAAGTCTGAAGGATGGGGAGAGCGTGACGGTAGATTTTTCCGCATGCAGAACACGCAAGGAACTGTATAATGAGCTGCGCCGGAAAATGGAGTGGGAGGAATGGTACGGCGAAACGCTCGATTCACTTTGGGATATCCTCACGGGGATGCCGCACAAGGGCAAGCGCTTTGTGATAATTCCTCCGGCGGACACGGCGGATGAGGATGTAAAAAACTACGCCGCGCTTATAGGCTCCGTTTTCGAGGAAGCGGGTGCGCTTGCATGAAAGCTTTTCACCGTGCGGTTTGGCATGGGGAAAAGCCTATAATAAGTATCGGGGCAGGTATCCGGCGCGGGTGCGCTGCACACAACATCTGATATAGAGCAAAAAATTTAACCGGCAATTCCTACCGCTTGGAATTGCCGGTTATTTTTTAAGAGGAGAAAAATGAAAAAGATGATTGTCTATATAATATAGGCAAAATGTTTCATAGATAAGGTCAAAATTGTTTCGTAATTGTAAAATGCGGAAAATAAAGCGTTCGTTCAGAAGTTGAAATACAAAAATTCAGATACGCCCGCAAACGACATAACGGACATAAAGAGGCAGATGCAGGTTACAGCTCCGTTTATCGGCGTTGGGCGGAATTCTTTTCGGCTGCAATTTTTCACGTTGAGGATAATGAAAAACGACGCGCCGAGATAAAACCACAGCGAAAAATTCGTTATCAGATACGAAAGCGGACCGAACAGCGGAAGCTCCCTTAGCAGATAAAGCTCCGGCGTAGAAAATGCATTAAGAATCGTTGAGCTGACAGCGCCGCCTTGCATGGAAAACATACTTTTCAGAAACCACAGAGCGTGTCCCATGCTTTCTGACCGGAACACCACCAGAAGTGAATTGATCAAAATGAAATTGACCGCCCAGCGTGTAACAACATTCAGCTTTTCCCACGGTTTTTTGAATATGCGGTTAAGCACGTTCAATACACCGTGCAGCACGCCCCATAGCACAAACGTCCAATTAGCGCCGTGCCACAGCCCGCTCACCAGAAAGACGATCATTATGTTCAGATATGTACGCGCCGTACCCTTTTTGCTTCCGCCAAGCGGAAAATAGACGTACCTGCGCAGAAACCTTGTCAGCGTCATGTGCCATCTGCCCCAGAACTCGGTTATGGAGGTTGACATATACGGCGAGTCAAAGTTCTGCGGAAGGTCGATATTGAACATTTTGCCGAGACCTATCGCCATATCGCTGTACCCGCTGAAATCAAAATATATCTGCAATGTATAGCACACCGAAACAAGCCATGCTTCGGCGGAGGTGATCACGGATACGTCCGCATAGCCCGCAGTGACCGCCGCGCTGAACGTATCCGCCAGAATGACTTTTTTGAAAAGACCTATCGCAAAGAAGTAAAGCCCGTGCGCGGCATTTTCGGTGTTGAAGCTTCTTTTTGAAGCGTCTCTCAGCTGAGGAAGGATTTCATCGTGGAGCACTATCGGCCCTGCGATGAGCTGCGGGAAAAACGAGACAAAAAGCGCATATTCAGCAAAGCCGTAGTCTTTTGTTTCGCCGCGGTACGAATCAATCACATAAGATACCTGCTGGAACGTAAAGAAGCTGATCCCCAGCGGCAGCACCAGATGCTTCAGGGCAAAGCTGCTGCGGAAAACGGCGTTGATATTTTCGATAAAGAAATCATAATACTTGAAGTAGAATATACTGCCGATATTAAGCGCCAGTCCGACCGCAAGCAGAATTTTACGAAACATACCGCTTGCCTTTTCGGATTGTATGAGCTTTGACAGGCAATAGTTAGCCGTGATACTCACGCAGATTATCGGCAGATAGGAATAGTTGAAATAGCCGTAAAACCACAGCGACATTCCGACCAGAAAACAATTTGCAAGTGTATATTTCTTTGCCCGGTTCAGCAGAAAATACCCCAGCAAAGCCGCAGGGAGAAATACAAAAACGAAAATATATGAATTAAATAACATGCCCTACCTCCGGTCACTCGCGCAGCCATGAATAATCATAATCGCTGTAAAACCGCTCGTTCTTATCGAAATAATCCTCGTAATTGCCAAGCGTGAGCTGCCCGATGCCGTCGCTCATCATTTTCAAAAGCTCGGAATTGATGGCGGCGCAATAATGGCTTTCGTCTCTGTAATTTTCAAGATCGCATATTATATCATACTGATTATCAAAGCCGAACAGCTTGATGTTCGGACATTTCAGAAGCTCCTCCGCCGCCGTCCGCTGAGCTTCAATTGTACGATTAAGCGTTTTCTCGGCGTTCAGCTTTTCCCAGCTGCATATGCTGTACGGGGGGAAGAAGCAAATAAAGGTCGTTTCCGGATGCTTGTACGCAATATCCGTAATATTGAGCCGGATATTTTCCAATACCTGCACTTTGTCCTCCTGCGTAAAAACCGCTTTCTCATCGGCGGTATTAACAGTATATGACGCTAACACGACATCCTTACCCGTGGGATGATCCCATCTGCAATATATGTCAAGGTCTAAGGGCGAGCCGTCTCTCTGCATACGGGCTTTCAGCACATTAACGGTATATTTGGTAAAAACATCGAAGTTGAACAGATATTTTACGTCGTCGAAGGGGTTATCGTTATAGAGATATTCCGCATCGGAAAAATCGCGGTTTTTCTTATCCTTTTCCCAAAAAAGAGAAGAACTGTCCAGGCTGCGTATTATGTATTTCGGATCTTTTCCGTGTTTGTAAATACGCTTTATCTGGGTGTTGATCTCTTCATAGTTTGCAGCCTCAAGCGGGACTTTTATAAATTTTCCTCCGAACAGCTCGTCCGCCTCGGAGGGCTTGAAGTTTTCGGTCATTGAAGTGCCTGTAATAACTCCGTCAAAGTCAAAATGCCTTATTATTCCGTCGTTCAGATACATACTGCCGACAGTTTCCGCCACGATGGAGTAATCATATCCGCTAAGCGGAGCGTGATAGTGGCAGAACGGGTCAATATATACGCAGATACCGGCAAAAGCCGCCAGCAGCAGAGCCGAAGCGATCAGAGTGCTTATAAGCCATTTGTTTGCCTTACGGTTTTTGTCCATTATGCAAAACCTCTTACAGCATAAAAATAGAGTCGTCGTTTTCTATCCAGTCAGATACCATTATCGTGCGGTACTCCGAGGCGGTCGAACGGATGACAACCTTTTCTATCCCGGCGTTGATTATCTGCCTTTTGCACATCGAACAGGACATGGCGTCGCCGAGAAGCTCATTCGTCCTCGCGTCGCGCCCGACAAGGTATAGCGTCGCGCCGATCATATCGCGGCGGGAGGCGGAAATGATGGCGTTTGCTTCGGCGTGGACGCTTCTGCACAGCTCATACCTCTCTCCGGAAGGAATTTTCAGCGTCTCGCGGGTACACACGCCGAGGTCGCTGCAATTGCGTCTGCCTCTGGGCGCGCCGTTATAGCCGGTGGATATTATCTCGTCGCTGCGCACGATTATCGCGCCGTACCTGCGTCTGAGACAGGTGGAACGCTCAAGCACCGCGTCCGCTATATCGAGGTAGTAATTCTGCTTGTTTGTGCGGGTATCCATGGGTAATCCCTCCGTCAGATATAGACATTTTTCATTATATTATATCTTATTTCAAAACGTCTGTAAACACAAATATGCCCTCTCCTGCAATGGCAGCGATCATACTGCCGGTCTGCGGCGGACGATCCGGCGTTCGTTCCGCATCAGACCGAATAATGTATAGCATTTTGAGAAAATGTATGTTACAATGCACTCATGAACAGAAGAAATTACCGTAAGGAACTTGACAGAATAATCGAAAAGCGCGGCGGACGCACGGTGCGCGTCCTGCTGCACAGCTGCTGCGGCCCGTGCTCAAGCTCGGTGCTTGAATATCTCACGCAGTATTTTGACGTTACACTGCTGTGGTACAACCCCAATCTCTACCCGGAAGCGGAATTTGAACGCCGCTTCAGAGCGCAGATGGAGATAATCGAGAAAATGGGTCTTGCCGACAGGGTGGATATTCTTGCGGAAGGTCATAAGAGCGGGGATTATTACGCACGGATAAAAGGTCTTGAGAACGAGCCGGAGGGCGGCAAAAGATGTGAGCAGTGCTTCCGTCTGCGTCTCACGGAGGCGGCAAGGCTTGCAAAGCACTACGGTTACGATTATTTCTGCTCGACGCTTACTGTGTCGCGCCACAAAAATGCGGAGCTTATAAATAACATCGGCGAGGAGATCGGGCAGGCAATGGGCGTCAGCTGGCTCCCGTCCGACTTCAAAAAGCGCGGCGGAGAGGACAGAAGCGTTGAGCTTTCCGAAAAATACGGCATATACCGGCAGCTGTACTGCGGATGTGAATTTTCCCTGCACCGCAGAGAACAGACCGCCGAAGAAAGAGCCGCCGGAGCGTCAAGCCCGCACAAAGCCTGAAATAAGCGCTGTTAATAATATAAGAAAATTTTTAAATTACTATTTTTAAAATACAAGGAGAACCGATATGAAAGTCAGAAAAGCGATAATCCCTGCCGCCGGCCTCGGTACAAGACTTCTCCCGAACACAAAGAGCATCCCCAAGGAAATGCTGCCATTGGTGGACAAGCCCGTTATACAGTATATTGTCGAGGAAGCCGTTGCGGCCGGTGTTGAGGAGATACTTATCATTACCAACCGCGGCAAAAACCCGATAGAGGATTATTTTGACTATGCGCCCGACCTTGAGGAGCGCCTGCTGAAGGACGGCAAGGAGAAGGACGCGAGGGTGGTGCGCGCCGTCGCGGATATGGCGGATATCTTCTTCCTGCGCCAGAAGGAGACGAAGGGTCTCGGCCACGCAGTGTGGCGTGCAAAGACTTTTGTAGGCAATGAGCCTTTTGCGATACTGCTCGGCGATGATATCATGCTCAGCAAGAAGCCCGTTCTCAAGCAGCTTGTCGAGGCGGCGGAAGCAAACGAATGCAGCGCCATCGCCGTGCGGGAGCAGCCGGATTCGCTCATCACAAAATACTCCTCCGTCAAGCTTGAGGAAAAGCTGGGCGACAGGGTGTACAGAATAAGCGACATGAACGAAAAGCCCACGCTGGAGGAAAAGCTTTCCAACTATGCCATCATGGGGCGCTATGTCCTTATGCCGGAAATATTCGATATTCTCGAGCACACCGCCCCCGGCAGGAACAACGAGATCCAGCTTACCGACGGTATGCGCGAGCTTGTTCACCGCCATCCTATGTGCGCCGTTGACTTTGAGGGCAAACGCTACGATACCGGCAATCTCAAGGGCTACCTTGAATCGATCATCGACTTTGCGCTGCAAAACGAGGAAGCCGGGGAATGGCTCAGACAGTTTATAATCGACAAGGCGGAAATGCTCAGATAATTTCTGTTGACGGCAGAGATCATGTGGTGTATAATCCGCTTGTAAATAAAGACAGTGCGCAGAGCGGCTGCCTGAACACAAAGGGGTGCTGGGTTTTCCCGGCTGAGACGGCGTGAATTGAAGCGCCGGCACCCTCAGACCTGATCCGGATAATGCCGGCGTAGGAAACAGTGATACGCTTGAAATTTTTCGCAGGGCTGGAATTGTAATTTCAGCCCTGCTTTTTTTCGTATCATCGCTTCCGCAAAGAAAAGGAGGATATTATGAAAACACGCAATTTACGTCTCCGCGCTCTTACCGAGGGCGCGATCATGGTGGCTCTCGCACAGGTGCTGGGCTACATCAAGCTGTTTGAGCTTCCGCAGGGCGGCTCGATATGCCTGAGCATGCTGCCCATATTTGTTTACTGCGCCCGCTGGGGCTTCGGCCCCGGTATGCTGGCAAGCTTCGCGTTTTCCGTTTTGCAGCTTCTGCTCGACGGCGCTTATGCTTACAGCTGGCAGTCCATGATAGGCGACTATATCGTTGCCTACTCGCTTCTGGGCGTTGCGGGTCTTTTCAGCAAAAAGCGCAGCGGCTTCTTCATCGGAACTGTCGTCGGCAGCTTCGCCCGCTTCCTCTCGCACTATATCACCGGCGCGACCGTCTGGGCCGAATATATGCCAGAGAACTTTTTCGGCATGACCATGACCACCCCGTGGGTATATTCAGCGCTGTACAACGGAAGCTTTATCCTCGTTGACGCTGCCATGACGCTTGTGATCGGCGCGCTGCTGTGGAAGCCGCTCGGCAAATACATCCGCGGAGAAGACCTGAAATGACGGCCGGCGGCGGAAAAGTCTGCGCGATAATCTCCGGCGGAGAGCGCGCCCCGCTGACGGGGATAGAACATGCGGATTTCGTGATCGCCTGCGACAAGGGGCTTGAATACGCCTCTGCCGCAGGCGTCCGCCCAGACCTGATCATAGGGGACTTTGACTCGTACTCCGGCGCTTTGCCGGAGGGCGTGCCGGTGACTCGGCTTAAAGCAGAAAAGGACGACACGGACACGATGTCCGCCGTGCGCTGTGCGCTTGAGCGCGGCTTTTCAAGGATAGATATATACTGCGCACTCGGCGGACGGCTCGACCACCTTTTCGCAAACATCCAGACCATGGCTTTTGCCGTAAAGGGCGGCGCGGACGCGCACATAATCGGCGGAAACGAGGAGCTTTTTGCCTTTACCGGAAAAACCGTGACGTTTCCTGAGCGCGAAGGCTGGTCCCTGTCGGCGTTCGCCCTCGGCGGCAGGTGCGGAAATGTCAGCATACGCGGGGCGAAATACTGCCTTGAAAATGCCGTCGTCGAAAGCTCCTTCCCCATCGGCACGAGCAATCAATGGCTCGGCGGGGAAATCGAAATTTCCGTGGGAAGCGGCGTCATCCTGGTGATGTGCTGCCGTATGCCGCAGCCGTTCTGATGAGCGACTGCTTTTTATTGATTTTTTGTAACTTTTTATTGACAATTCCTCTGTTTATAATGTATAATCAACATCTGCCTGACCGGTGTGTCAGGGAGTATTGTTTGTCAACTACTTCGGGCGCAAGTCCGATGTTGAGTATCAACCTGAAAGGAGTGCCAAAGAATGTTTCGTACCTATCAGCCTAAAGTCCGTCAGCGCAAGAAGGAGCACGGCTTCCGCAAAAGAATGAAGACCGCTAACGGCCGCAAGGTTCTTGCCCGCCGCAGAGCAAAGGGCAGAGCAAAGCTCAGCTACTGATCTTCAGCACGTGAACAGGTCTAAGGATATGTAAAATATCAGGGCGGAGCAATCCGCCCTTTAGGTGTTTGTGGAAAAGAGCGGCATGAATATAATCACTACTTTAAAAAAGAACAGCGATTTCAGGCGGCTCTACTCCAAAGGTAAAAGCGCGGTCAATCCATATATCGTCGTTTATTGCCGCCGCAGTCCCGCCGGCGTGGGGCGCGTTGGGTATACGGTCTCCGTCAAGCTGGGTCACGCCGTTGTAAGAAACCGTGTCCGCCGCAGACTGAGGGAGATATACCGTCTCAACAAGGCTTCGCTGAAGCCCGGCTGGGACATGGTTATCGTCGCCCGCACAAGATGTGTGGGCGCGAAGTATGAAAAGATCAATTCCGCCTTTCTGGACGCCTGCGGGAAGCTTGGCATATTGAAGGAGCGGGAAAAGTGAAACGCTTCATGCTTGCCGCGATCAGATTTTACCGGAAGAACATTTCCCCGAACCGTCCCCCATGCTGCCGCTTCATTCCGACCTGTTCTCAGTACGCCATGGAAGCCATAGAGAAGTACGGCGCCCTAAAGGGCGGCTGGCTCGCTTTCAGGCGCATTTGCAGATGCCACCCGTTCCATCCGGACGGCTATGACATCTATGACCCCGTACCATGACCCCATAAAAAACACACATTGAGGAGAAACCTATGTGGGCAACTATTACTAAGCCTTTCGCATGGCTTATGGTTCAGCTTTATGAATGGACCGGCAACTACGGCATATCCATTATGCTTTTCGCTCTCGCCGTCAACCTTATTCTTACTCCGTTCATGGCGAAGAGCAAGAAGGGCATGATGCGCACCTCCCGCCTCCAGCCTCAGATACAGGAGCTTCAGCGCCGCCACGAGGGCAACCCCCAGAAGCTCAACCAGGAGATGCAGAAACTCTATAAAGAGAACGGTGCAAACCCCATGTCCGGCTGCCTCTGGTCCCTTGTCCCGTTCCCCATTCTTATCGCCCTGTACTCGGTCATCCGCCAGCCCATGACAAGAATGATGTTTGTCGGGCAGAGCGTTGTTGACGAAGTGCAGAGTTTCTTTGTGGAAAAAGGGCTTTATACGATCCCTGCAAAGACTGACGCGTACTTTGAGATCAAGCTTACGGATCTTGTACATCAACACTGGGACGAGGTCCAGACCGCTCTCGCCGGTAAGATCGACGGACTTATGGATATTGATTTCAGCTTCCTCGGTCTTAACCTCGGCGATCAGCCGCAGTGGAACTTCATGTTCAAGACCGATTTCAGCGACACAAAGGTCTGGCTTGCCGCGTTCGGCCTGTTCCTTATTCCGTTTATCTCCGCTTTCCTTTCGTGGGTATCCATGAAGGTGGCAAACGCCGCAAACCCGCAGAACGATGCAAATACTCAGGCGTCCATGCAGACGATGAATCTGATGATGCCCCTTATGAGCGTATGGTTCTGCTTCATCATGCCCGCCGCTATGGGCGTATACTGGATCGCAAACAGCCTTTTCGGCATGGCGCGTGACTATATCCTCACCAAGACCTACAAGAAGCAGCTTGACAAAGAAGATGCCGAGCGCATTGACGCCAAGTCTGAGCGCGAGCGCGAAATAGAGCAGAAGCGCCTTGAGACAGAGCGTCTCAGAGCAGAGGGCAAAACCGAAAAGAACGTCAACACCAGCAAGAAAAAGATTCAGGCAAATGAGAAGGCAAAGAGCGACGAGCGCAAGGCCGAGCTTGACAGAGCGGAGCGTGCGGAGCGCCGCAAGCGTCTCGGAATAAAGGAAAATGAGCTTCCTGCCTCTCAGGTCGGCAACCGCCGCTACGCAAGAGGCCGCGCCTATGTTCTCGACCGCTTTACTAACCCCGAAAACGCTGAGGCTGCTACGATTGCCGCCGCTGCGGAATCCGAGGGTGCAGAGCCTATTGACGAAAGCGCAGTGACCGCAAACGTAAGCGCCTCCGCCGAGACTGTCGAAACGGCTGCGGCTGTTGAAGCAGCGGAAACCGCTGCCGCTGAGGAACCCGCTGAAACGGCAGAAGCCGTTGATGCGGATGAACCAGCCGAAACCGTCGAAGGCGAGAAAGACGCTGAAGTCGATGATGAAAAACAGGAGTAATACGTAATTATGATAAAAACTTTGGAAAAGTCCGCTCGCACCGAGGACGCCGCCATTGCCGCCGCTCTTGAGGAGCTTGGCATGGATCGTGACGATGTGTCCGTCGAAATTATTGAGCGTGCAAAATCCGGTTTTCTGGGTATCGGCGCTTCTCCGGCTGTCGTTCGCGTAAGCTATGAGTGCCCCGATGAAGATGTCAAGCCCGCTGTAGAGAAAAAGACCGCCGAAAGCACAGCCGCACCGGCCGCTGAAAAAGCCGCCCCCGTTGTTGACGAAGACCCCGAGTACGCAGCTGTTCGCACGTTCCTCACCGGCCTTCTTGAGCGCATGGGCGTAAAAGCGGAGCTTGAGTTCAGCCGCAGAGAAAACGGCGGAATAAACGTTAACCTTTCCGGCGGAAACATGGGCGTTATAATCGGCCGCCGCGGCGAGACGCTGGATGCCATTCAGCACCTCACCAACTATGTTGTCAACAAGGACAGCGATAAGCGTATGCACGTCAGCATTGACGCCGAGGCTTACCGCAGCAAGAGGGAGGAATCCCTCACCAAGCTTGCGGAAAAGATGGCGGAAAAGGCTATCAAGTACAAGCGCAGCATGGCGCTTGAGCCGATGAATTCCTATGAACGCCATGTCATTCATACCGCGCTCCAGAATTATCCGGGCGTAACCACCAGCTCCACCGGCGTTGAGCCTAACAGACGCGTCGTCGTCTCCTATGTCAAGGGCGAGCAGAGCTCGAACAAGCCTCAGAGCAGAGAGTGGGCATAATCAATCCGTCTTGAGCAATATTCAGTACTTTACGTTTTAGCACGTCAAAGGAACGGTGCGTTCCCCGCACCATGATAAAAACCGTCGGGCTTGCCGTCTGCGCGGCACAGTCGTATGGAGGATCATTATGATATTTGAGCATGTCGTCAAAGCACTTGCAGAGCAGTTTGAGATTGCTCCCGAATCGATCACTATGGAGACCAGCCTTGTCGATGATCTCGGCGCGGATTCTCTGGACATAGTTGAGCTGATCATGTCCCTTGAAGAAGCTTTTTCCATCAGCATTTCCGATGAGGACGCAATGCATCTGGATACGGTCGGAAAGATAGTTGACTATCTCGAAAACCTCAGATAACATTTATAAGCAACTTAAAAAGGAACGCCGCGGATGCTCCGAAAAGCATCCGCGGTGTTCAGCTTGTCAAAAAAGTCCTTACAGGACTTTTTTGACCGCGCTTTCCGCCGAGCATTTTGAAAGTGTTCAAAATGCTGCTGCCGAGAGCCTTGATATCTCAAGGCTCTCGACGGCGGTTTATCCAATTTGAGGCGGGCCTTGCCCCCTCAAGTACCCCTGCTGCTCTGTTATCCGGCTTTGGTGCATAATTTTTTTGACAGTCTCAGCCGGAGGGCATTGAAAATGCCCTCCGGCTTGTTTTTCTGTTTTTATCTTCTGTTTTTTATCCCTGCCCGACGTCGATGCTGTCTATATTGTCCGAATAATCGCTTTTCCGGATTATTTCATCCGTCTGGCGGAATGTAAGCTCCCTTGCTATATGCTCTATCGTTTCCATGTCCGATGTTCCGGATACAACCGCGATATATCCCTTCTCGGGATGAAACAGTATCACGAAATAGTAATTGAACATTTCTCCGCCCTGCATCCTCGTCGCGTGGATCCTCAGCACCTTATGCTCATCCCACTGCTCCTCGGCGATCTCCTCGGGGTTCTGCGCGTTGAGCAGCAGCGCGCCGTTGTCCTTATAGCGCGGCGCATAATACAGGTGTACGCTGTACGGCTGATAGTTCGTGAAGGTAAAATCGAAATCCGGTGCGTTTTCGGAAACAAGCTCCGACCGCCAGCCTTCCTCGTCCTTTGCCCAGTCGTTGCGCCCCTCGTTCGGTGCAAACGGGAGCCACCCCTCCTTGAAGCGCACGCCTCTGCACTCGTCCGGTCCCGAGAATTTGAAGACATATTTGAAATCTTCGTGCTCGTTCGCTCTTTCGTTTCCGTCAAAATCCGTCCAGTATATCGTATATTTTTCCTCCGGCGCTTTCGGACGGTGCGCAAGCGAAAACAGCCCCATTGCATACGCCGTGACGCCCAGCGCGAGTATCAGCGCCGCCGCAAGGGCGGAGAGCAGCTTGTCAAAAAAACGGTTCTATAATAAATGTTGGGGTGGACGCTCGTAAAGAGAGGTCCACACCCAACA